>JBAXCY010000087.1:0-12093 GCA_037141235.1 Acidimicrobiales bacterium
GGGACCCTGCTGGTCGACGGGGACGATGCCGTAGGCCAGCTCCTGTACGCACCGACCCGACGACAGCAGATTTGGGAGCGGTGGGCGGTCACCTTCGCCGACGGCGGGCGGATGGTGATCCACGATCCGCGTCGCCTCGGCGGAGTCTCCCTGGACCCCGACGTGTCCGGCTTGGGCCCCGACGCCTCTTCGGTTGGAGCAGCCGGATTGGCAGCTGCCCTGGCTGGGTCTTCGGCTCCACTCAAGGCTCGGCTGCTCGATCAGTCGAGATTGTCCGGTGTGGGTAATCTGATCGCCGATGAAGTGCTGTGGCGGGCCGGGCTGTCTCCACTGCAGCCGGCTGGTTCGCTCACTTCGGTCGAGGTTCGGCGATTGCACCGCACCCTGGTGCGCACCCTGGCCGACCTGACCGCCCGCGGCGGCTCGCACATGGGCGATCTCATGGGGGAGCGGCACGTTGGTGGTATTTGCCCCAACGATGGGTGCCCACTCACGAAGTCGACGGTGGGTGGGCGCACTTCGTGGTGGTGCCCGGCCCACCAAGAGAGCCACCAAGAGAGCCGCCAAGAGCGCTAACGGGTTGGCGGCCCCCAGTCGGAGACTCCAGGACGGTCAGCCCTGGACGGGTTCGCCAGCTTGGTGAGATGTCCCGTCGGATTCTTCCGGTTCAAGTTTTCGGCCCGATGCAAGCCGTCGGTCACCTTCACCGAGATCAACCACCAGGGGTCGTGGTTCGAGGACCTGTCCGTGCTGGCCGGCCGTGTCTCCCCGTAACGGTCACCGAGTCCACCCGTCGCCCGTCCAGGAAGTTGGCCGCCGGCGAAGCCCCCATCCAAAAAGGTCGCCATCTCCCATGTCGGTGGGCGTTGGCAGGAATCGGCGCTGGAGCGTTATCTGATCCGATACCACATAGGCCAGTGTTTTCATAAGTGGTTCAGCCAGTGGTGTTCCCTGCAGCACCAGGCCAGTCCGGCACCGAGGCCAGTCCGCAAGCTGTCCAGCCCATACCGCCAACCCAAGACGTCGCCGGGCTACGACCGGAGACGAAAAACGCTGACCCGAGGACAGAGAAGACCGGGATGCGGTCGCTCAGCCGAGAGACGAAAAAGTTGTATCCGGTTCGGAGGTCCGGTGCGGATGTGTCTTGTTCAGTACATCCATCTCACCAAACTGGCGAACCTAGCCCTGGATCTCGGCCAGCACCTTGGCCGCGTGCCCGTCGGCCTTGACGTAGTACCAGGAACGGATGATGGTGCCGTCGGCTCCGATCAGGAAGGTCGAGCGGATGACGCCGATCACCTTCTTGCCGTACATGGTCTTCTCGCCCCAGGCTCCGAAGGCCTCGCCTGCGGCATGGTCGGCATCGGTCAACAGGGTGATCTTCAGGCCGTACTTCTCCCGGAACTTGCGGTGCTTCTCGGCGGAGTCAGCCGACACACCGAGGATCGGGACCTTCGCCTTGTTGAAGGCGGCCAGGTTCTCGTTGAACTGACATGCTTCTTTGGTGCAGCCCGGAGTGTCGTCCCTCGGGTAGAAGTAGACGACGAACTGGCGGCCGGCGAAGTCCGCCAGTGAGACGGGCTTACCGTCCTGGTCGGGAAGGGTGAAGGCGGGGGCGGCGTCTCCCGCGGCGAGTGCTCCCATGGTGGCTCCTTTGGATGGGTCGGTGGTCATCTGCGGACTGCACGGCCCGGCAGCGTCGGCCACTTGAATGGTCGGTACCTCCCCACGATGGCACACCCGGAAATCCACCGGGGCGGTCGTCGTGGAAGACTCAGGCAGCGATCCGTTCGAAGGGACGACCACCATGACTGACTCGACAACAGCTTCCGACCCCAGCACCTCGGCCACCGAGGGCGCGTACAACCGATCCAAGGTCTACATGGACGGGCCGGACGGTCTCCGAGTCCCGTGCATCGAAGTAGCGCTCTCCGACTCGCCGGCCCGCAACGGAGCGACCCCCAACCCGCCGGTGCGTCTCTACGACACGTCGGGGCCGGGCTCTGTCCCCACTGTCGGTCTGCCCGCCCTGCGCCGCCCGTGGATCACCTCGCGAGGAGACGTCGAGGAGTACGAGGGCCGTCCGGTCAACCGACGCGATGACGGCCGGGCTGCCCTGCGGCGCGCCGGTGACGGTCCCGAGGCGTTCCCTCTCGATGGTCGCAGCCCACTGCGCTCCACTGGGACTCCGGTGACACAGCTGTACTACGCCCGCAAGGGGGAGATCACCCCGGAGATGGCCTTCGTGGCCACCCGCGAAGGTGTGCCCGCTGAGTTGGTGCGAGACGAGATAGCCGCCGGGCGGGCCATCATCCCGGCCAACATCAACCACCCCGAGTCCGAGCCGATGATCATCGGGGCCAAGTTCCTGGTGAAGGTGAACGCCAATATCGGCAACTCGGCCGTCTCCTCCTCGATCGAGGAGGAAGTGGAGAAGCTGACCTGGGCGACGCGATGGGGTGCGGACACGGTGATGGACCTGTCGACCGGCCCGGACATCCACACCACGCGCGAGTGGATCATGCGGAACTCGCCGGTCCCCATCGGGACCGTGCCGATCTACCAGGCCCTGGAGAAGGTGGACGGCGCTCCCGAAGAGCTCACCTGGGACCTCTACCGGGACACACTGATCGAACAGGCCGAGCAGGGGGTGGACTACTTCACCATCCACGCCGGAGTGCTCTTGCGCTATGTGCCCATGACGGCGAAGCGGATGACCGGCATCGTCAGCCGGGGTGGGTCGATCATGGCGGCGTGGTGCCTGGCCCACCACGAGGAGAACTTCCTGTACACCCGGTTCGAGGAGATCTGCGAGATCATGGCCGCCTACGACGTGGCCTTCTCGTTGGGGGACGGACTGCGTCCGGGCTCCATCGCCGATGCCAACGACGAGGCCCAGTTCGCTGAGCTGTCGACGTTGGGCGAGCTCACCGAGGTGGCCTGGCGCCACGATGTCCAGGTCATGATCGAGGGGCCGGGCCACGTGCCGCTTCACAAGATCGTGGAGAACGTCACCCTGCAAAAAGAGGTCTGCCACGACGCCCCGTTCTACACACTGGGGCCGCTGACGGTGGACGTTGCCCCGGGCTATGACCACATCACCTCGGCCATCGGGGCTGCAGTCATCGGCATGGCTGGCACGGCCATGCTCTGCTACGTCACCCCCAAAGAGCACCTCGGTCTGCCCAACCTCGATGACGTGAAGCAGGGGATGATCGCCTACAAGATCGCCGCCCACGCCGCCGACCTGGCCAAGGGACACCCCGGGGCCCAGGACTGGGACGATGCCCTGTCCAAGGCCCGGTTCGAGTTCCGGTGGGAGGACCAGTTCAACTTGGCCATGGACCCGGAAACGGCCCGGTCGTATCACGACGAGACCCTGCCCGCCGCCCCAGCCAAGACGGCGCACTTCTGCTCGATGTGCGGTCCGAAGTTCTGCTCGATGCGCATCAGCCAGGATGTCCGCGACTATGCCGAGCAGAAGGGCATGGACCTGGCCACGGCCGTCGAGATCGGCCTGAAAGAGAAGTCCACCGAGTTCCGCGACACCGGCGCCGAGGTATATCGGGAGCCATCGGCTACCTGATCCCCGCAGTGCTCAGGTCCTCATAGTGACCGCCGCCCTGGACTGAGGGCCCTGGAACGGTAGACTGGAAACTGTGGTCGGGCGAGTGCCCGCCACCGGGGTCTTCCTCATCTCCGTCCCCTGGTCGCTCAGTTCGACCGGGACGATGGCCCGAGGCGGGCCCGAACGCGACCGTGACTGGCACGGCGCTGACGGTCGGCTACGGCCGTCGCTGAACGATGAGAGAGAGCTTCAACATCCCATGACCACCACCCTTGATCCGTCGGATCGCGCCCTTGAGGGCACCCAAGCTGAAGCTGGTACTGATGCTGACGCAGGTACCGATGCCGCCGAAATTCAGCCGTCGTTCGCCGAACTCGGTGTCGACCCCGCCATCTGTGCTGCGCTGGAGGAGCAGGGCATCCACGCCCCCTTCGCCATCCAGGCCATGACCGTCGTGGACGCACTGGCCGGCCGGGACGTCTGCGGAAAAGCCAAGACCGGATCGGGCAAGACGCTTGCCTTCGGCGTGCCGCTCCTCCAGCGCACCATGGCGTCCCCGGCTACCGAGCCCGGTCGTCCCCGAGCCCTGGTATTGGTCCCCACCCGCGAGCTGGCCGTGCAGGTAAGCGAGGTCTTCGAGCCGCTGGCCGAGGCGGCCGGGCTACGTGTTGTCGCCGTGTACGGCGGTGCCGACATCGAGCGCCAGGTCAAGAAGCTGCGTCGCGGCGTGGACATCATTATCGCCACCCCTGGTCGGCTGATCGACCTGGGCGACCGCGGCGAGCTGTCGGTGGCCGACATCGAGACACTGGTCCTCGACGAGGCCGACCGCATGGCGGACATGGGGTTCATGCCCCAGGTCGAGTGGGTGCTGCGCCGCCTGGAGCGCGAGCATCAGACGCTCCTCTTCTCGGCCACCCTCGATGGCGCTGTTGACCGACTGGTCAGCCGCTACCTGACCGATCCGGTCCTCCATGAAGTGGCCTCGGATTCGACCACGGTCGAGGCCATGGAGCACCGATTCCTCGCCGTCCATCAGATGGACCGGGTCAAGGTGTGTGCCGCTGTCTGCCGCAGTGCGGACAAGGCGCTGGTATTCGTACGGACCAAGCACGGCGCCGACCGCCTGGTGGAGCAGTTGGAGAAGGAAGGCGTCCGGGCCGGGGCCATCCACGGCGACCTCCGTCAGGCCAACCGGGAGCGGACCCTGAAGGACTTCACCGAGGGCAAGCTCCATGTGCTGGTGGCGACCGACGTGGCGGCCCGCGGCCTGCACATCGATGCCGTCGACATCGTCGTCCACTTCGATCCGCCGGAAGATCACAAGGCCTACCTGCACCGCTCGGGCCGTACCGCCCGGGCCGGCTCGGCCGGCCTGGTGGTTTCGCTCGTGCAGTGGAACCAGGTGCTCGAGATCGAGCGGATCCAGACCCGCATCGGCGTACGTATGCCGATCGTCGAAATGTTCTCGAACGACCCCCGCCTCGCCGACCTGGTGGCGTGGACGCCCGAAAAGGCCTGAGCAGGTAGACCGGGGCCGGGCTACTGCCTAGCCGCCTCCCACCACATCCTGACCAGGAGTCCTCATGCCCGACAGTGCTGAACTCATGACCGTTGACGACGGGTCCACCGTCGTCGAGCGCATCCTGGTGGTCACCGCCCACCCCGACGATGTCGACTTCGGCGCGGCTGGCTCGGTGGCCGTGTGGACGAGCCAGGGGATCGAGGTCTCCTACTGCATCGTCACCGATGGTGATGCCGGGGGCTCCGACCACTCGATCACTCGCGTCGAGATGGCCGCTATCCGCCGCGAAGAGCAGCTGCTGGCCGCCCGGGTGGTGGGCGTCACCGATGTCACCTTTCTCGGGTTCGCCGATGGGCGGGTCACCGCCAGCCTGGAGCTGCGGGCGGCCATCTCCCGGGTGATCCGCCTGGTTCGGCCCGATCGGGTCGTCACTCAGTCGCCGGATCGGAACTGGGCCCGCATCTACGCCAGCCACCCAGACCATCTGGCCACCGGCGAGGCCACGGCCTGTGCCGTCTACCCCGATGCTCGGAACCCGTTCGCCTTCCCCGAGCTCCTCGAAGAGGGGCTTGAGCCCCACACCGTCCCCGAGCTGTGGCTCATGACCACCGAGCGGTCCAATCGGGTGGTGGATACCACCGACGTCTACGCACGCAAGTTGGAGGCACTCAAGTCGCACGCCAGCCAGGTGGGTGACGGTGAGCACCTCGACGAGCTGCTGCGGGGTTGGATGGGCGGGACGGCACTGGCCGCCGGCCTCCCCGAGGGACGCCTGGCCGAGGCGTTCCACGTGGTGAACACCGCCTAGTGGTGTCCGAGTCACTTGGTCGCACGGGTCACTCGCGTCGCACCGGTCGCTCGCGTCGCACCGGTCGCTCGCGTCGCCCATGGGCGATCCTGCAGCATGTGGCCCACGAAGGCCCGGGAGCGATTTTGCAGGTACTGGCCGAACGTGGCGAGGTCGCCGACATGGTCCGCCTGGACCTCGGTGAGGTGCTTCCTGCGGTCGATTCCCTCGGCGGGCTGATCGTGCTGGGTGGACCGATGGGTGTCCATGATGACGATCGGTATCCGTGGCTGGCGCCAGAGCGGGTGCTGATGCGCTCGGCCGTCGAGGGACGGCTTCCGGTTCTGGGTGTGTGCCTGGGTGCCCAGCAGTTGGCCGCAGCGTTGGGGGCCGAAGTCACGACTGGGCCAGCCGAGGAGGTCGGAGCCGGCTGGGTGGAGCTCACCGCCGATGGTCGACGAGACCCAGTGCTCGGCCCGGAGTACAACGGGCTGTCGGGCACATCGGTCCCCTGCGTGCACTGGCACCAGGACACGTTCTCCCTGCCGGAGGATGCAGTGCACCTGGCCGCCACCCGATCTTTTCCCAACCAGGCGTTCCGCTACGGGTCCCACGCCTACGGCTTCCAGTTCCACCTCGAGATCGATCTGGCGCTGGCTGAGGCATGGCGCCCGCTTCTGCCCGATGGTGTCGAGTTGACCGAGGTGGAGGCACTGAGGGTCGAGGGTGTAGGCCGTCGAATCCTTGGACGGTTCGTGGATGTGGCATCGGCTGATGTGGAGATCCCGGCATGACCTCGACGAGCGATTCAGACCTGGCCGACATCGACGGTGAGGACGAAGATGCCGATGGTCTCGTCAAGCCCCGGCTGAGGGGGGTCCTCCACGAGATTGCCTTCTTCGTGTCATTGGCATCAGGGGCATGGCTGGTGTGGGACGCCCCCACCTTGTCGTCGAAGCTGCTCTGTCTGATCTACGCGTGTGCCATCTCCCTGTTGTTCGGGGTGAGCGCCCTGTTCCACCGGCATACCTGGGGACCAGTAGGGCGACAACGGATGCGGCGGGCTGATCACTCAACCATCTTCATCGCCATCGCCGGCTCCTATACGCCGGTAGCCGGCATCGCTCTGACCGGATGGGCCCGGACGACGCTCCTGGTGATCGCCTGGGGAGGGGCCATCGTTGGCATCACCCTTCGTCAGGTGTGGCTGGATGCGCCCAAGTGGGTGATCGCTCTGCCCTATGTGGTGGTGGGCTGGGCCGCCGTCATCGTGCTCCCGCAGTTGTATCGGGCGATCGGGCCCACGGGGTTCGCCCTGCTGCTGATCGGAGGGCTGGCCTACTCGGCCGGTGCTGTGGTCTACGCCATCAAGAAGCCGAATCCGCTACCAGGGGTGTTCGGCTACCACGAGGTGTTTCATGCCTGCACCATCGTCGGGGCGACCTGCCACTTCATCTGCATCGCCTGGTTCGTCCTGCCGCTGGCTGGCTGACCGGGCCAGCACCGCTCCCGACCCCAGCCCCAACAGACAAGGATCATCGATGCTCACCGTCTACGGCGTCCTCGCTCTCACCTTCATGATGTCGATGTACGCCCTCGAGCGGCGGGGGAACGGGTACGTCCTGGCTTTCGCCTTTGGGTGCGCGCTGTCCTCGGTCTACGGATTCGCATCCGGAGCTTGGCCCTTCGGCGTGGTCGAGGGGATCTGGGCGGTGATCGCCTTGCGGCGTTGGCAAATACAGCTTCAACCTTGACGTGTGGGGTAAGCGGCCCTGGCGTCGCACCCCGGGCCCATCTACCCGCCCACAATCCCGGTGACTTCCAAGGACTCGGCGACCCGATCGACGTCGTCTCCGTTTAGCGCCTGGGGGCCGTCACGACTGGTCCAGAGCCGCCGTGCGCCACGATTCGACCCGCTCTTGGCGGGCGGTGATCTCGCCCTGCTCCCAGGCATGGATGTCGGCGACGATCGCATACACCAGGTCGGCAGTGGTCGGGAGGTCGATCTGCCAGTCATCCATGTGGATGGTGGTGTCGGTCAGGTACTGCAACCGAAGGACATCGCCGTCGTCGCCGCACTCGGGCAGCAGCGCACAGAAGACGAACCCGAGTTGGCCGATCCCGGTGGCATACCAACCGGCATCGGGGTCGTTGGCGGGCAGGTCGAGGTGGATGACGGAGATCCCGGTGGCCACCAGTTCCTCGACCAGCCCGATGAGGTGCTCGATCAGGTCTGGGCCGGCCTGGTGTACCTCGATACGGACCACCCCGGCACTGGTGTCGACATGGGTCGACAGCACGCTCGGGCCGCGTGCTTCAGAAGGCTCTTGGGGGGCCAGCACTGTTCGAACCAGCGCACTTTGCTCAACGACCGTAGCCACGTGGCGATGGGCCGATATCGGAGGGTAGATGGACCGTTCCGTCATAGGCGCCAACGGAATGTAACTGCACAGAACAGAGACCCGCTCGGACTTGTCCTGGGCATCGAAACCAGTCACCAGGCGCGGATTGGAATACTGGAGGAATACGCCAGTATCGAAACCCACCAGGTGGGCCATGCGCTGAGTTGCCATGTGCACCATGACTGGCTGGCCCAGGATGCCGTTGATCTGTTGGGTGCCGATGGCCTCATGCAGATGGGTCCCCATGGCCTTGAGCACCCCACGGTTACGGAACCGGGCATCCACCATGCCGGCACCGCCTTCGACGACCATGCTGCCAGCACGCAGGCGCCGGTAGGCGATGTGGCCGATCATCTCGCCGTCCGGCCCCTCGGCGATGGCGGCCAGTTGCAGGCCACTGGTCAGACCGGCATCCACGCCCTCGGGCTCGTAGGCCGAGCGCTTGTAGTCGTAGCCGTAGCAGCGGTACACCAGCCGGGCGTAGGCCGCGGCATCGCCGGGCACCATGGTCCGCACCGTGAATGGAACCTCTTCGACGTCGACCGACGAGGCGGCCGAGTCAGAGCCGGCTGCTGATCCAGTGACTTCGCCCGGGACTGATTGGTGAAGGGTCGGATGCAGCACCTCGGCCGGTAGCGCCACCGTCATGGTCGACGTGGGCCCCTCGGGGGAGATGGGGACGATCGACAGGTGGTCGACGAAACCGATGCCAGCCAGCTGCTTGGCCCGACGAATGGCCGATCGATCGGACGCGATGGGAAGGCCCTTGTCTCGCAACGTCAGCTCCATGCCCCCCGGAACACGCTGGATGCGGAGCTCAATGGAAGGCTCCGGATCGGGTCCCTCGGCGCACCGAAGGACCGCATCGACGCAGAGTGCCTCGACGACGCAGCGCACCTCGGTGGCGGCCATGTCGCTCAGGCCAGCACTGACCATGGCGGTAGCAGCAGCCGATCCGACCATGGCTGGGCTGCAGTCATCGGCCGGTACCTGGAGGACAGTGGTGCCTGATTGCAGTCCGAGCATCGCTCAGCCCGCCATCTGACGCAGCATGTAGGGAAGGATCCCTCCGTGGCGGTAGTACTGGGCCTCCATGGGAGTGTCGATGCGCAGCCGGGCTGCGAACTCGACCGTGCGGTCACCGTCGACGGCAGCCACGAGCACCGTCTTGGGGCTCACGCCGTCGTTGAGGGAGCTGAGGCCACTGATGGCGAACACCTCGTGGCCGGTCAGCCCGAGCGACTCGGCACTCTGCCCGTCCTCGTACTGCAGGGGCAGAACACCCATGCCGATCAGGTTGGACCGGTGGATCCGTTCGTAGGACTCCGCGATGACGGCCCGGACGCCGAGCAGCGACGTTCCCTTGGCTGCCCAGTCGCGGGACGAACCTGATCCGTACTCCTTGCCAGCCAGCACCACCAGAGGCACGCCTTCGGCGGCGTAGCGCTCGGATGCCTCGAAGATGGTGGTCTGCTCGCCGTCGGGGAGATGGAGAGTGATGCCGCCTTCGGTCCCGGGGGCCAACTGATTGCGCAGTCGCACGTTGGCGAAGGTGCCACGCACCATGACCTCGTGGTTGCCGCGCCTCGCACCATACGAGTTGAAGTCGGCCCGGTCGACGCCGTGGTCGGCCAGATACCGGCCGGCCGGGGTGGTCGGGTTGATGTTGCCGGCCGGCGAGATGTGGTCCGTGGTGACGCTGTCGCCCAGTTTGGCCAACACTCGGGCCCCGGCGATGTCGCTGACCACACCCGGGGTCATCGACAGTCCCTCGAGGAACGTCGGGCGCAGCACGTAGGTCGAAGAGGTATCCCAGGAGAAGGTGTCCCCTGTGGCGGTTTCCACGGCACGCCACCGCTCGTCGCCTTCGAAGACCGAGCCGTAGCGCTTCCGGAACATGTCCGAGGTCAGCGAGGTCCGCACCGCCTCAGTCACCTCGTCGGGGGTGGGCCACAGGTCGGCCAGGTAGACCGGTTCACCGTCGGAGCCGATGCCGAGCGGCTCCGAGGTCAGGTCTACCTCGAGCGAGCCAGCCAACGCGTAGGCCACGACGAGGGGAGGCGAGGCCAGGTAGTTCATCCGGATATCGGGATGGATCCTGCCCTCGAAGTTGCGGTTGCCGGACAGCACCGATGCTGCGGACAGTTCACCCTCTTGAACGGCTTCGGACACTCCGGCCAACAGTGGACCCGAGTTGCCGATGCAGGTGGTGCAGCCGTAGCCGACCAGATCGAAGCCGATGGCCGCCAGCGGCTCGGTCAGGCCAGCTCGGTCGAGGTAGTCCATGACCACGCGCGAGCCGGGGGCCAGGGTGGTCTTGACCCACGGCTTGGAGTTGAGACCCCGGGCCACGGCGTTGCGGGCCAGCAGACCGGCCGCCACCATGACCTGCGGATTGGAGGTATTGGTGCACGACGTGATGGCAGCCACCACTACGTGGCCGTCTGAGATCAACTCTGCCGTCCCATCGACCAGAGTGGCCGGGTGGCTCTTGGCCGGGCGGCCAAGGGCTGTGCGGTACGCCGTGGCCGCTTCGTCGAGGCGCACCAGGTCTTGTGGCCGCGCCGGACCGGCGATGCTGGGAACGACAGTTGCGAGGTCCAGCTCGATGACCTGAGAGAACACCGGCTCAGGGCTGTCGGCCTCTAGGAACATGCCCTGGGCCTTGGCGTAGGCCTCGACGAGATCCACATGGCTGTCCTCCCGGCCCGAGAACCGCAGGTAGTCGAGGGTCACGGCGTCGATGGGGAACATGGCGCAGGTGGCGCCGTACTCAGGAGACATGTTGCCGATGGTGGCCCGGTTGGCCAGCGGCACCGAGGCCACACCTGGGCCGAAGAACTCGACGAACTTGCCTACTACGCCGTGCTTACGCAGCACGTTGGTGATAGTGAGGACGAGGTCGGTGGCCGTGGTCCCAGCCGGCTGCTCACCCGTGAGGCGGAAGCCCACCACCGGAGGAAGAAGGAGCGAGAGCGGCTGGCCGAGCATGGCTGCTTCAGCCTCGATGCCGCCGACACCCCAGCCCAGTACTCCGAGGCCGTTGACCATGGTGGTGTGGGAGTCGGTGCCGACCAACGTGTCGCAGTAGGCCTGGCCGTCTTCGGTGGCGAATACCACTCGCGACAGGTACTCCAGATTGACCTGGTGGCAGATGCCCATGCCCGGAGGTACGACCCGGAATCCGTCGTAGGCCTGCTGGGCCCAACGCAGGAGCTGGTAGCGCTCGATGTTGCGTTGGTACTCGATATCGACGTTCTCGTCGTAGGCGCCAGAAGTACCGGACGCTTCGGCGATGACTGAGTGGTCGACCACCAGCTCGACCGGCACCAGCGGGTTGACCTTGGCCGGGTCGCCGCCCAAGGCGCTCAGGGCGTCGCGCATGGCAGCCAGGTCGACCACGCCAGGGACGCCGGTGAAGTCCTGCATGAGCACCCGCTCGGGGGTGAGGGCGATTTCGGCGGCATCCGTGCCACCCACGCCGTGACGCCCAGGGTCGACACCCCACCCGGCTACGGCCTCGACGTCCGATGCGGTGACAGCCACCCCGTCTTCGTGGCGCAGGAGGTTCTCCAGGATCACCTTGATCGAGTAGGGGAGCCGGGCCACATCGAAGCGGTCAGCGAGCGCGGTGATCCGGAAGATCTCGTAGGTGGTGTCGCCTACATGGAGGCTGCCGCGGGCGCCGAAGGTGTCAGGGGAAGTGGAGGTGAGTGCCATGTCTCTATTCTGCCCCGTCCCGAAGGGCGGCGAATTCCTGCGTGTCCGGCGTGTCCTGCGTGTCCGGCGTGTCCTGCGTGTCCTGCGTGTC
>JBAXCY010000088.1:0-12006 GCA_037141235.1 Acidimicrobiales bacterium
CGACCTGATCCCGCTCGACCTGATCCCGCTCGACCTGATCCCGGCCGACTCGTCTCACACTCGCGCCCCCAGTGGCCACCTGCGATCAGTGCGTGGCCGCTAGCAGGACGTGTTGGCCACGAACGCCTTGGCCAGTGAGGCCCATGCGTAGGCCATGCTGTAGAGGTAGTTGACGGCGTAGCCGCTGACCGGCACCACGGTGAGGTGGATGTCGCTGCATCGTCGAAAGAGAAGTCGTGCCCGGGTGGCCTGATCACGGCCGGGAACGATCATCAGCGACGTCCAGTGGTGACGTGCGGCGATGTTGGCAGCAAACTCCATCTCCCCCCTGGTGTTCAGCGGGTTGGCCCGAAAGCAGATGACCTGGACACCGTGGCCCGCTCGAGGGCACCGCACTGGAATATTGCCGCCACGGGAGATCACGACCACTGGCGCATAGCCGGCCACGGCCAGGGAGATCGCCTTGGCGGACCGCAGCTCCCCCGGGTCACCGCCGGTAGCCACGATGGCATCCACATGAACCGGAGCGTCCGTCGGAGGCCACAGGAACAGCCGTGCGGTGGCTACTGCGAACACCAGCCCGCCGATACAGGCCAGCAGCACGGCCCAGGCCGCGAGCCACCGGAGCGTACTCCCGGGCGATGAAGGCGTCACGGGGCGATGTGGCCGGCCCGGACCAACTCGCTACGGAGTACCTCGAGTCGGGCCGTACCGACCTCCTGGTCGGGCTCTAAGTAGTTCCCCTCAGCCCATTCGTTCCACGATTTGACCACCACCACCTGCTCGTCGGCAGGGAACGACGACACCCACTCCAGACCTCGCCGCACATGGGCACCGAATAGTTCAGGAGTGGAGCCAGTGGCTACCACTCCTCCTCGTCCAGATCGAGGGGTGTTGTCCCAATTGGGGTAGATCCCCGGGAAGATCTTCCCGGTGAACCAGTCGGGCGCATCGGCCAAGGTCTCGGGGTATGGGTAGCGCTTGGGCCCGCGCATCAGTCCGCGTGCCACCAGCCGGTCGCGCACCTTCACCGTGGTGGTCCGGGTGAACGGGTACCGAAAGAGCACGCCGGCATCGAAGCCATCAGCTTGCTGGCTCCTGTAGCCCGACTCGCCCAGGGCGGCCACCAGGTAGAGGCCTCCCAGTCCGGCATCGGCCGCCATCTGCTGCCAGGACTCCACGAATCGGGCCGGATCCGGAAGGCTGGCGGGTTGGTAGACAAAGAACAACGGTCGCCCACCGACCCGGATGTAGCGGGGATCACGGAAGGCGGGCAGCAACGACTCGAAGTGGGCCCGGTCGTCTTCCGGGCCGGGGTAGGTCTGCTCGATGAGTATCCGGTCCGGGGCGCCATGCCAGATTCCAGACCAGGTCTGGTTGGCCCAGGCTGCACAAAACGGAAAGTCGGGTCTCCCTGAATCCACGACCTCGTCGAACGGGCGCTCGAGGAGTCTGTGACCGGCGAACCAGTAGTGCCAGTAGCAGAACCCAGTGACCCCGAATCGTCGAGCCAGATCGGCCTGAGCCTCGCGGGTCTCCGGTACCCGCAGGTCGGTGAAGCCCAGATCTGCCGGAAGGTGGGGCTGGTCGTGCCCGCGAAAGAGAGGCCCGGACTTGGTCACATTGGCCCACTCGGTAAACCCCGTACCCCACCAGCGGTCGTTCTCGGGGATCGGATGATACTGAGGCAGATAGAGCGCGAGTACCTCCATGACCGTCATGCTACCGAGGGACCATCGCTCCCACTGACCAGCTGTCGCTGATTGGCCTGCCACCCGCTGGCCTGCCACCCGCTGGCCTGCCACCGGAAAGCACAGGCGGAACCGATACCCGGGCCGGTAGCATGGATAGTGGAGCATCCATGGACCGATCACGAAGACTGGTGGTGAGCCTCGCCCTCAACGTGGGGCTGGTGGTCGCCCAGATCGCCTTCGGGGTCCTCGCCCACTCGACCGGTCTACTGGCCGATGCCGGGCACAACCTGACCGACGTGGGCGCGCTGTGCCTGTCCCTCGTGGCCGTGCGACTGGCACTCCGTCCAGCCAGCCCAGCCCGGTCGTTCGGAAACCATCGGGCCACCATCCTGGCCGCCTTGGCCAATGCCGTCCTGATCGCCGCAGTGACCGTGTTCATCGTCGTGGCCAGCGTGCATCGCTTGATCCACCCCGTTCCCATCGACGCCGGCATCGTCGTAGTGGTGGCTGGCGGAGGGCTGCTGGTAAATGGCCTGGCCGCCTGGATCCTCTCCGACCACAGCCACGACCTCAACATGCGCTCCGCCGTCCTGCACATGCTGGGTGATGCTCTCGCTTCGGCGGCTGTGGTCGTGGCCGGACTCGTCCTGCTGGTGGCCCCTTCGGCCACCTGGCTCGATCCGGTTTCGGCACTCGTGGTGGCTGCCATCATCGTGACCCAGGCGGTGGGCGTACTGCGGTCCACGGTGGCCGTGCTCCTCGAGTCCACGCCACCCGATGTCGATCTCCATCAACTGACGGCCGCTATGGCAGGCGTGCCCGAGGTCAGCGATGTCCACGACCTCCACGTCTGGAGCCTCTCGAGTGAGATGCGGGTGCTCTCGGCTCATCTCGTGCTCCACGGACACCCCACACTCGAAGAGGCCCAGGTGGTGGGCGAGCAGGTGAAGGCGGTCATCGCCGGCCCCTACAGGATCGCCCACAGCACGCTCGAACTCGAGTGCGAACCGTGCCATGACGACAATGCCGATCCGTGTCAGATGGAGGGTGCAGAGTCCACGGCGGCCAGTCACCACCACTGAAGTCGGCCGAGGATCGGCACGAGGCTGGCCGAGGATTGGCACGGAGCTCTCCGTTTCGGGTCCGCTCTGCTCGTGTCCTCGGCGGCCACACCACCGGCCGAAACTACCCCCAGACGCGTCGCAGTCCCGAGTAGCCGGACGGTCGAAACCGAACCAACTCCTCGGGACCACGTACACGGTGATTCGACTCCACCTGACACCCGGGTCGTGTCGGACGACCCAGTACCAGACACCGAACCGGAACCACCCCCTGAAGGATGCCCCGATCCGTCCTCGCACCACCTGCCGGTCACCTACGGCCCACCAGACATCCCGAACTCGCTCCTTCGGACCGGTCTACGACCTGTCCTCGGACCTCGTCGAAAGCCTCTATGGGCTTCGGCTTCCCGAACTGAAGTCACTGTGAACCGTCCCGAATCAGGGGTCAAGAGCAGAACGCGAAATCCCGAGGTTATCCGCCACATTTCCTCGTCCATCCCCAGGTCTGGCCTAGATGTCCACTGTTCATCCCCAGGTCGAGGGTACCGATCGGGGCGTCATGACCGCGGTCCCGTGGGGCAGTATCGTAAGTCCCGCCCCTACCGATCGGGACGGTGCCGGGGGGCATGAACATGAGAGCAGAGGGCGCGCGCGTCAATGAGCAGCAACGAGGAAGGGGATGCCCCTCCAAACACCGCTACCCAACACAAGAGCGGAGGGCGGAGCGCGGTCGTTCTGTCCATTCTCCTGGTCCTGGTGGCCACCATCCTCGGCGGTGCTGCCGCCAGTTGGCTGAGTGCATCGCCATCGGCCTCTGTCCATCTGACGGGAGCCAGCGCGGCTGCCAGTAGGGCGGCCGGCGATGCGACCACGGCCAGCCTCCTGGCGGCAGCTGCTGCGCCCCCCGCCAACCCGGTTCCCTCGGCCCCAGGCTCTGAGGTTCCTGCCAGGCTCCACGAATCTGACCCGTTCCTGACCGTAGCTGACGGTCGTTACCTGCTCACCTCCAGCGGCGGCGCTGGTGACAGCGCCATCAACGTCCCCGTCGTCACCAGTACCGACTTCATCCACTGGACTGCCCCCATCGACGCCCTGCCGACGCTGCCCGCTTGGGCTGCTCGTGGATTCACCTGGGCCCCCGACATTCATCGATTCGCCAACTCGTATGCCCTCTACTTCACCGCCCAGGTCAAGGGTTCCAATCCCACGATGCAGTGCATCGGCAGCGCCTTCGGCACCTCGGCCACTGGGCCCTATACCGCGCGGCCCGACCCGTTCATCTGCCAACTCGACCAAGGTGGCTCGATCGACCCCCGGGTGTTCGTCGACTCAGACGGCACCCCGTGGGTGATGTTCAAGTCGGACCAGAACATCGAGGGCTCCCCCACCCCCACCAAGATGTGGTCCCAGCGCCTGTCCGCCGACGGTACCCGCCTGCTGGGCAGCCCTTCGTTCCTCATGTCACCCGACCGGCCCTGGCAGGGGACGATCGTGGAGGCCCCGCAGATGGTCAAGGTCGACGGCACCTACTGGGTGGTCTACTCGGCCAACTGGTACAACAACCCCCGCTACGGCATCGGCATCGCCCGCTGCAATGGACCGGCTGGACCGTGTGCCGATGAGAGCTCGGTGCCGTTCATGGGATCCAACGCCCAAGGACCAGGCCCCGGTGAAGCATCCGTGTTCCAGACGGCGTCGGGCATCTGGATGCTGTACACCCCCCGGTGCTCGGCCGCACCCTACGCCGACGTCCCGCCCCGACCGATCTACATCACCCGGCTGGGGTGGACAGCCCAGGGGCCGTACCTGGCCAGCGGCAACCCGCCGAGTGCATCCGATCTGCTGTCGGTGCCGTTCTGGGCACCGACCAACTGATCGGTCGAATACTGCCCCACGACTGCTGGTCGAACGCCCCCGCTCAGCCTCGCAGCCGTCGCAGCTCAGCGGCCACTGCCTTGCCGTTGGCCTGGCCCTTGGTCGCCTTCATCACCAGTCCGGTGAAGAATCCGGCCAGCTTGTCGTCACCTTCGCAGAAGCGCGACCATTCATCGGGATTGTCGGCTACCGCTTGGGCCACGGTGTCAGCCAGCGAGTCCTCGGACATGGCCTCGAAGCCTTTGTCGCGAGCAATGGCCGCCGGGTCTCCCCCACCGGCAGCCAGTAGGTCAGCCAGTACGGACTTGGCCTGAGTGGCCGACAGCGATCCCTGAGCCTCCAAGGTCAGCAGCTCCACATACGACTTGGGGTCGAGCACGCGT
Organism: Acidimicrobiales bacterium; assembly: GCA_037141235.1. Lineage (GTDB taxonomy): Bacteria > Actinomycetota > Acidimicrobiia > Acidimicrobiales > RAAP-2 > Bog-756. Next base: position 5,014 of record JBAXCY010000088.1, read on the forward strand.
GCAGCATCGGCATCGGTGGCGGCCTCATTGGCCGTGCGGGCCAGGGCCAGGCCGGAACCGACCCCAGCAGCCACGGCCACCACCACCAGGTCATCGAGGCCCAGGTCGACGACGGTGGCCACCTGATCGCGCTGCGCATCAGTCATGCCCCCGGCGTCGTCCAACAGGGCGGCCAGACGGGCCCGGCGGGCGGCTGGCATCATGCCCAACGTGTCCCCCACGGCCCGGATCCACTCGGCATCGGGCACCAACGGCACCAGGTCGGGCTCGAGGAAGTACCGGTAGTCGTAGGCGTCTTCCTTCGATCGCAGTGCCTCGGTGCGACCCGCGCCCTCGTCCCAGTGGCGGGTCTGCTGGATCACCCGCTCACCTGACTCGATGAGGGCGATCTGACGCCCGGCTTCGTACTCGATGGCCCGGCCCAGCGACCGCACCGAGTTGAGGTTCTTGATCTCACAGCGGGTGCCGAACGGATCGTCCACACTGCGGCGGACTGACACATTGGCATCCACCCGCATCGAGCCCTCCTCCATCTTGCCGTCGGAGGCGCCCGATGCCACCAAGATGGCCCGCAACTCGGTCACATAGGCCCGGGCCTGATCGGCCGTCCGCATGTCCGGGTCGCTCACGATCTCCACCAAGGGGACCCCGGAGCGGTTGTAGTCGACCAACGAGTAGTCGGCTCCGTGGATCCGTCCCGATGCTCCGGAGTGGCTGGTCTTGCCGGTGTCTTCTTCCATGTGGGCACGCTCGATGCCCACCCGGAACCCGTCGGGTAGGTCGAGGTGGCCGTTGACGTTGATCGGCTCGTCATACTGGCTGATCTGGTAGTCCTTGGCCTGGTCCGGGTAGAAGTAGTTCTTCCGGTGGAAGGTGGACGGCCGGATCTCGCAGTGCAGAGCGGTACCGATGGCCATGGCCAACTCGACGGCCTGCTGGTTGAGCACCGGGAGCGATCCAGGCAGGCCCAAGCAGTTCGGGCACACGTTTGTGTTGGGCTCGTCCCCGAACACGTTGGGGCAGCCGCAGAACAACTTGGTGGCCGTCTTGAGCTCGCAGTGGACCTCGAGGCCGATGACCATCTGCCAGTCGGTCGTCATGACGGTGCTCCTGTGGTGATCCGCGGGACGCGGAGGGCGGGTGCGGCGGCCTCGACCACGGCGGCCACCTGGAACAGCGTGCCCTCGGACAGGGCGGGGCCGAGCAGCTGCACCCCGATAGGCAGTCCGTCGTCCCCGGGGCCGAAGGGGATGGAGATGGCCGGGTGGCCGGCCAGGTTGGTCGGGATGGTGCAGACATCGGACAGGTACATGGTCAGCGGGTCGTCGACCTTGGCGCCGATGGCGAAGGCCGTCGTCGGGGCCGTAGGGCCGAGCAGGACGTCGCACCGGGCATAGGCGGTGGCGAAACCTTCGATGATCTTGGTGCGCACCCGCAGGGCCTGGTTGTAATAGGCGTCCATGTAGCCAGCCGACAGGACGTAGGTGCCCAGCATGATCCGTCGCTTGACCTCGGCACCGAACCCGGCCGTCCGGGTAGCGGTGTTCATGGCCACCGTGTCCTCGGCATCGACCCGGACCCCGTAGCGGACACCGTCGTAGCGGGCCAGGTTGGACGAGGCCTCGCCCGGGGCGATCAGGTAGTAGGCCGACAGTCCGAGGGCCACCTCGGGCACCGAGATCTCTTCGATGCGGGCCCCAGCCGCGGCCAGGGCCTCGGCGGCCTGGTTGACCCGAGCCACCACGTCGGGGTCGGCCCCGTCGAGGAACTCGGTCAACACGCCGACAGTCATCCCGTCCACCCCTTCGTCGAGGACGGACAGCACTCGCGGAGTAGGACGGTTGAGCGAGGTCGAGTCCAGCGGGTCGTGGCCGCCGATGACGTCGAACAACAACGCCGCGTCGGCCACTGAGGTGGCGAACGGCCCGATCTGGTCGAGGGAGGAGGCGAAGGCCACCAGTCCGTAACGCGACACCGTGCCATACGTCGGCTTCATGCCCACCACACCGCACAGGGCAGCCGGTTGACGGATCGAGCCGCCAGTGTCGGAGCCCAGGGCCAGGGGGGCGAACCCAGCGGCCACGGCGGCGGCCGAGCCACCCGACGATCCTCCCGGCACTCGGGTCAGGTCGTGCGGGTTGCAGGTGGTGCCAAAAGCTGAGGTCTCGGTGGACGAGCCCATGGCGAACTCGTCCATGTTGGTCTTGCCGATGATGACCGCACCAGCATCGGCCAGCCGGGTGACCACAGTGGCGTCATACGGCGGACGCCAACCCTCCAAGATGCGCGACGAGCAGGTGGTCGGTACCCCACGGGTGCACAGGTTGTCCTTCAGTGCCACCGGGATGCCGGCCAGCGGGCCCGGATCCTCGCCGGCGGCCACCTGGGCATCGATGGCCCGGGCCCGGTGGCGGGCGGATTCCCCCATGACCAGGTTGAACGCGTGGATCGACTCCTCGCCGGCTTCGATGACGGCCAGGTGGTGCTCCAGCACATCGACAGCGGAGTCCTCGCCTGCCCGAATCATGGCAGCGATCTCTTGGGCGGGGCGGGGGGTGGTCACGGTGCCTCCCCCAGGATGCGAGGAACCCGGAACCGGTGATCCTCGACCGAAGGGGCTTGGCCCAGGACCTCGTCGCGGTCCAGGCAGGGCCGGGGCTCGTCGAGGCGCAGCACGTTGATGACGGCCATGGCATGGGCAGTGGGCGCCACGCCAGCCAGGTCCAACGAGGCCACATCGGCGGCATGGTCGAGTACCTGGGCCAACTGGCCAGTGTAGAGATCGAGTTCCTCATCGCTCAGGTGGAGACGAGCCAGGGCGGCCACATGCGCCACGTCTTGGCGGGTCAGGCGGGCGGGTTCGGCCATCAGCTTGCCGCTCCGCCGGGGCCGCCCAGCACCTCGAGCATGAACTCGACCACCTTGGCCTCGATCAACGGGGCATCGTTGTCCAACGTGGCGACGTGGTAGCTGTCCTCCAGCCAGATGCGCTCGACCGGGCCAGCGACCCGTGCGACCAGTACGTCACCCGAGACCGGCTCGACCACGTGGTCGTCGCGACTCGACAGCACCAGTACTGGGCAGTGGATGCCGTCCAGGCCGGCCTCGACCTCGTCGACGCCTTCAAAGAGGGAGAGCACGGCGGCCAGCGGAGTACCGGAGTAGGCAGCCTCGACCGGGCCTGCTTTCTTGATGTCCGACCCGATGCCGTCGAAGGTCTCGGTGCCGATGTCGAGGAGTCCTTGGATGCCGGCTCGGAACTCACCGTCAGGCGCCTTCACCAGCGGGTTGACCACGGCGATGCCGGCCAGATGCGGGTGACGCTCGGCCAGCCAGCAGGTCAGGGCCCCGCCCATGGATAGCCCGACCACAGCCACCTGGTCGCAGCGAGCCGCCAGCGCCTGGAAGTGGGCCTCAGCGGCTCCCGACCAGTCGTCCCACCGGGTCGGGACCATGTCCTCGAGGGAGGTTCCGTGCCCGGGCAGGAGCGGAAGCTCCACGGTGAACCCGGCATCGGCCAGGGCCACGGCTAGTGGCCGCATGGACTGGGGGTTCCCGGTGAACCCGTGGAGGACGAGGACGCCGTTGGCGCTGCCCACGGCAGACCATGGTTCGGCACCAGACATGATGGGGGCGGTCATGGACGAGATGCTAATGGGTCACAGCTGCCCGTCCCGTCGGATCCGTGCCGCGCTGGCGTCCCCATCGGGCTTTGGAGCCAGCGTCAGGTGGACAGGTAGAGTTTGCCGGTACGACCGACCGAAGGGCAAGGAGCACCGCAGCGATGGCCACCTATCTGTTTTTGAGCGACGACTGGCTGGATGAGGCCCGTTCGATCCGTGCCGAGTACGAAGGGCGCGGCGGCATCGACCAGGCGGTCCGGGTCAATCTGGTGGTGACCGAGGTCCCCTTCGGCGAAGGGCCGGTCCATGCCCACGCAGATACCAGCACTGGTGAGTTGGTGCTCGACCTCGGCCACATCGAGCCCGCCGACCTCAAGGTGACCATCGGATACGACATCGCCCGGGCCCTGCTGGTGGAGGGAAACCCCCAGGCCGGCCTCCAGGCCTTCATGCAGGGCAAGATCAAGGTCGAGGGAGACATTGCCAAGCTGATGGCCCTGCAGTCGCTGTCCCCGGATCCGACGGCGGCCGAAATTGCCGCCCGGATCCAAGCCATGACCGAGTAGGGCGCCAGCAGGGCTGGAGCAAGGCAGGTTCAGTGCAGGGCCGGCTCGGCCGGTGCCCCTTGCTTCTGGCGGGGTGTGTTCTTGACGAAGAACCCGCAGACAACGGCACCCAGAGCCACCAGGGCGCCTACCAAATATGCCTTGTGGAACGAGGCCAGCGAACCGGTCCCCCCATGCGAGGAGGCCTGCACGGTGACCATGACCTGGATGCCGGCCACGACCCCGATCTGGGTGATCAAGAGCTGGGCGGCGCTCATGACCCCAAGCTCCTCGGGAGCCACCTCGTTGGCGGCCGATGCAGCAGTCGAGGGACTGGACACCCCCATGCCTAACCCGGACAGGGCCAAGGCCGACACGATCAGCACCACCGACGGGTCTCCCCCGACCTGAGTGAATACCAGCATGGACACGAACAGGGCGCTGGCACCGGCCACCACCGACCACCGCTCCCCCACCTTGACCGCTGCGTACCCGGCGATCGGGGCCGACAGCGAGAACACCAGCGGCCGGGCCGTCGACAGCAGCCCGGCGCTCGTCTCGCTGTAGCCGTAGACCCCCTCCATCAAGATGGGGAAGAGGAAGAACCCGCCCATGTAGGCAAAGTTGATGCACGCCCGGGCCCCCAAGGGGAAGACGAAGTTCCGCTTCTTGAAGTAGTGGAGCGGGATGAGCGGGTGAGGGGCTTGGCGCTCGTGGAGGACGAAACCGATGGCGAACACCAGGCTGAGGACGAACAGCCCCAGAGTATTGGGCGCGGTGAAGCCCCAGGACGGAGCGACATTGAGGGCCAGCAGGCCCAGGGTGACAGAAGTGGACAGGGTGATCGATCCGATCCAGTCCAGCTGACGCCAGGGGTTGACCGGCTTGGGGATGGTCGAGTCAGTGTCCGACGCAATCACCACCGGAGCCGGAGCCACTGGCACCGGCGTGACCGCACGCCCGGTCCGCTTCTGGGCGTCTGCCGCGTGCCGGGCCGCTCGGTCGTGGGACGGGAGCACGATGATGGCGAGGATGGCGGCCGCCGCCATCAGGGGAAGCTCACCCCAAAAGAGCGCCCGCCACCCGTAGAACTGGATGATGGGGGCCCCGATGGTTACCCCGAGCACTGGGCCGCCGGCACCGACGAGGGCCCACCACCCCATCGCTTTGACTCGGTCCTCGTGAGAGAAGGCCTGAAGCACAAGGGCCATGGAGGCCGCACCCGTGGCTGCACCCTGGACGCCGTCGAACAGCCGGGCGGCGATCAGCACCCCGGCAGTGGGCGCCGAGGCCGTCAGGACCACACTGAGGGCGGCGCCCGACAGTCCCCACAGATAGAGCTTTCGGTAGCCGCGCAGGTCGCCCAGCTTGCCCAGGATCGGGGCGGCCACACCGAAGGCCAGTAGAGGTCCAGTGGAGGTCCAGGTGAGCGTGGACACCGAGGTGTGGAGCTCCTTGGCCACCTGAGGAAGGGCCACCACGAACACCGTGAAAGTGATGTTGACCGAGAGCAGCCCGGCCAGCACCGTCCACAGCACCCACCACTGGTACCGGTCGGAACCGGCCACCTTGTGGTGCATCCGATGCCGGAACAGCATCAGCCACGGGACCGTGATCCCGCCGTCGCCACCTGAACCGGTGCCGCTCAGGAGGCTCTCGGCCTCGCGCAGTTCGTCGGCGTCGAACTCCACGCCGTCGGCGGAGGTGCCCGACTTGTCGGCCCCAGGGGCCACTCAGCCTCCGAGCTTGTGCATCTCGGCCTGCAGCTCGGCCACCGTCCACCGGTCGTCCTTCTCCAAGGTGTCGGTCAGCGTCCAGGGCTGGAAGGTACGGACCTGGCCGCCGAGGACGAAGTAGACCTTGCCGGTGGCCGGGCAGGACTCGGTCCCCAAGTACGCCACCACGGGCGCCACGTTGGCCGGGTCCCAGGCGTCAAAGGTGGCGGCGTCTTCGGGGGCCTGGACCAGGTCGCCGAGTCCTGGAGTGTCCAGTGTCATGCGAGTGCGGGCGTTCGGGGTGATGGCGTTGACGCGCACGCCGTAGCGGGACAGCTCGGTGGCGGCAATGGTGGTGAAGGCGGCGATGCCGGCCTTGGCCGCGCCGTAGTTGGTCTGTCCTGGGTTGCCCAGCAGTCCCGAAGTCGACGAGGTGTTGATGACGGATGCCTTAACCTCGACACCGGCCTTGGTCTGCTCGCGCCAGTAGGCGGCCGCGTGGCGGGTGGGGACGAAGTGACCCTTCAGGTGGACGTGGACGACTGCGTCCCACTCTTCCTCGGACATGTTCACCAGCACCCGGTCGCGCAGGATCCCGGCGTTGTTGACCAGAATGTGGAGATCGCCGAAGGACTCGATGGCCGTGTCGATCAGGTGCTTCCCCGCCGTCCAGTCGGTCACATCATCATTGTTGGCCACGGCCTCGCCGCCCATGGCGGTGATTTCGCCGACCACTTCCTCAGCGGCCTCGCCGAGGTCGTTGACAACCACCTTGGCGCCCTCGGAAGCGAACAGCAGGGCGTACTCACGGCCCAAGCCGCGTCCCGCTCCGGTGATGATGGCGATCCGTCCGTCCAGTGCTCCCATGTCCTCAGCTTCTCTCTTGTCAGCCGCTCGCCGGTCGGCGGGCAGCGGCGGTGCCGGTGAGCGGCATCGATCTGGTGGTGTGCGAGCGCTCCGACCACGTCCGACCAGATCGGTCGACTGCAGGGATGTGCCGCCCACACGATCCCATCGGCCCGTTGCCCGGGTCAAGCCGACAGCACCCTTGCCAGTGCCGGCCCACACTGGTCGCTCGATTCAGGCAGGATTCAGGCAGGATTCAGGCAG
>JBAXCY010000089.1:0-11890 GCA_037141235.1 Acidimicrobiales bacterium
CGCGGCGGTGCCTCGTGATGCTGGCGAGCACGCTCACACCGTCCATCGATGGGGTCGCACCACAGGGACGACAGGGACGACAGGGACGACAGGGACGACAGGGACGACAGGGACGACAGGGACCACAGGAACCGCTGAGGCGGGTCGGACAACGGGGACTGGTCGGACTACTGGGAATGCTCGGCCTGTTGGCGGTCCTGGCCTCGGGATGCAATAACGGCACGTCGGTCACCACGCCGTTCAACACCACCGCACCGGTGCTCCAACACGGTCCCGAGTACGAGGTCAAGGTTGGTCACGTAGACGGTCTGGGCCAGGTCCTGGTCGACGGTCAAGGGATCACCCTCTATCTGTACGCCACCGACCAGAAGGACCGCCCGTCACGGTGCTACGACATCTGTGCGGTCCAGTGGCCACCTCTGGTCGTGCCTCCTGGGGTGAGCCGGCCTATAGCCGGCCCCGGCATCGACTCCCGGCTCCTCAGTACCGTCCCTCGAACCGACGGCACTACGCAGATCACCTATAACGGGTGGCCCCTCTACCTGTGGCCACCGGATCGGGAGCCAGGTAAGGCGACTGGCCAAGCACTGACCAACGCCGGTGGGCTCTGGTACGTCCTCTCTCCTGCCGGTAAGGCCATCATCACCCCGGTCGGCTGAGGCAACCCGGAGCGGCCCCTATGGGTGGTCGCCGAGGAGGCGCAGTGCGTTCCGGTAGCGGTGACCGTTAGCCACGTAATTTTCAGCCGACAGCTGGATCATCCGGTGGTTGGACTTTCCGAGGCGGATCTCGGCGGGCACACCGACGGCCAGCGCACCGGCCGGTACCACCATCTTGTTGGGAACGATGGCGTTGGCACCCACAGTGGCGCCGGTCCCGACCACGGCATGGTGCAGGACAACCGAGCCTGAGCCGACCAGCGACTCATCCTCCAAGATGCAGCCCTCCAAGTGGGCCAGGTGCCCGATGACGCAGCCATCGCCCACGATGGTCGGAAACCCGGGTCCAGCATGGATCACCGTTCCGTCCTGCACCGATGTGCGCGCCCCGATGGTGATGGTCCCGTAGTCGCCCCGCAGGACGGCTCCGGGCCAGACGGTGGCCTCGGCTCCGATGGTGACATCACCGATGAGGACGGCATCGGGGTGGATGTAGGCCTCAGGGTGGATCACCGGGACCAGGTCTTCGAGTTGGTAGATCGGCATGGGCTGACTGTAGGGCACCAGGGATCGGCTGGACCGGCCTGTCTCAGTCCCACGAGCCGCCACCCCTCTGTGGCCCCCTACAATCAGGTCATCACCCCCGTCCGCTAGGAGGAGTCCGACCATGAGCGATGCAGCGGCCCTCGGCCATCCGGTGTTCGATGCCGACAACCACTACTACGAGGCACTCGACGCCTTCACGCGGCACCTCGATCCATCCCTGGGCACCCGGGTCATCCAGTGGTCCGAGATCGATGGGCGCAAGTACCACGTGATCGGCGGTCGGGTCAGCCGTGCCGTCACCAACCCCACGTTCGACCCCATTGCCATGCCTGGTGCCATGTACGACTACTTCCGCGGCAATCCCGACAACCGCAACCCGATGGAGTTCCTGGCCCGCCGTGAGCCCATCCGTCCCGCGTACCGTGACCCGGCGGCCCGGATGATCGCTCTCGATGAGCAGGGCCTGGCCGGGTGCCTCCTGTTCCCCACTCTGGGCATGATCTATGAAGAGCCGCTGGCCCACGACCCCGAAGCGGTGTGCCACCTCTTCCGGGCCTTCAACCGCTGGATGCTGGAGGACTGGACCTTCAACTACTCGGACCGGATCTACGCCGCCCCCTACCTCACGCTGGCCGATCCGGCCTGGGCCGTCGAGGAGCTCACCTGGGCCCTCGACAACGGAGCCCGGACCGTGGTGATGCGTCCTTCTGCCCCGACCACCGCCCTGGGCCGACGGTCGCCCTTCGACAGCATGTTCGACGGCTTCTGGCAGTTGGCCAACGATGCCGGTATCACGGTGGTCGTCCATGCCGGTGACAGCGGCATTTCCTCCAACGGCTACGCGGTCGACGGGTTCGCCGCCACCTTCAGTGGAGGGTGGAAGCCGTCGATCAAGTCGTTCGCCATCGAGCAGGCCATCCGCGACTATCTGCTCTCGATCGTCTTCGAGAACATGTTCGAACGCTTCCCCAACCTCCGGGTGGCCTCGGTGGAGAATGGGGCGCAGTTCCTGCCCGAGCTGATCGCCAAGATCCGGTCCACCTCGAACAAGATGCCCGGCTACTGGGCCGACGATCCCATCGACACCTTCCGGCGCCACGTATGGATCAACCCGTTCTGGGAGGACGACGTCAATCAGGTGGCTGACTGCATCGGTCCGGACCGGGTCATCTTCGGATCGGACTGGCCCCATATCGAGGCTCTGCCCGAGCCCATGGACTACCTACGCGAGCTGAAGGAGTTCGACGCAGTGGAGAAGAAGCAGATCCTCTTCGACAATGTCCAAGAGCTTCTGACCCTGCGTCCCACGTGAGCCACCGCACAAGCACCTGCTGACAGGCACTGTCAGCGAGGTTGTCCAGTCCCAGCCGACTCAGTGGCCAGCGCCCCGTCCCCGGGACCGCTTGGCGCGCTTGCCGTGGTGCGTCGTGTGGTGGGAGGCATTACGGATGTTCTGCTCGCGGTTCCGAGCCCGCCGGCTACGGCCTACGAACCCACCGGCGACGATGACGACGAGCAAGATCGACATGATGACCCAGATGAACACAGGCGCTCCTTGAACGTTTGGTAGATCGGCCGCCGACATGTGTAGTCGGACCGTCCACCCCTTCGGATACCCGCACGCTAGGCCCACCGGTCACTTGCTGTCACCGACCGTATGGTGCGAACCATCGAGATCCGGAGGATTGAGTAGGTTCTCCACGTGCGCCACCGGATCTCCACCGCCGACCGCAGGGCCGTGCTGATCCTCATGGCCGTGCCGTTCGTGTGCTTCGTCGTGCCGGCACTCTTCGGGTCACCCGCCATCACCGGTGACAACTACATCCAGAACTTCCCCCTGCGTGCGTTTACCGGCCAGTTGCTCCGCGAGGGTCATCTGCCGCTGTGGAATACGTACATCTGGTCCGGGAGCCCGCTGCTCGGAGGCATGAACGCCGGGTCGTTCTTCCCCCTCACGTTCCTGTTCGTTCCGCTCCCAGCCGTCATGGCGTGGGTTCTCAATCTGGTAGTTGTGTACTGGGCGGCCGGACTGGGCTGCTTCTGGCTGATGCGCAGCTACGGCCTCAGCACCATGGCCTGCCTGTTGGGTGCGGCCACCTACGCATGGACCGGCTGCATGGTCGGCCAGATGGTCCACCTCGGGGTGATCCAAGGGATCGCCCTGATGCCGTTCCTAGTCTTGGCTCTACTGAAGATCTCCTGGCGGGTGAGCGGAGTGGGTCCGGCCACCAGAGAGGATTCGTTCGATGCGTCGGACGAACTCAAGTCGGACGAGCCCAAGTCGGACGAACTCAAGTCGGACGAGCCCAAGAGTCCGGAGCGGCCAGATGCCCGCACGTGGCCATGGGTAGCGACTGCGGCCGCCGTCATCGGCCTGGTCATGCTGACGGGCGAGCCCCGCAGCGTGGCCGAGATGATGATCATCACCGCCTTCTTCGTCGTGTGGACCGCAGTGCGAGCCCTGCGCATCGGTGCACGCGGATGGGTGGCAGGTGCCACCGTGGTGGTCCTTGGAGCGCTTGCTGTGCTGTGGGGAGTCGCCATCGGCGCCGTGCAATCCCTTCCGGGTCAGCAGTTCATCGCGCTGTCCCAACGGGGCGGTAACTCCTATGCCTTCTTCGGGGCTGGATCGCTTCGTCCGTCATGGACCGTCCTGATGTTGGTGCCCGACCTGTTCGGAGGTGCCGGGGCACTCGATCAGCCCTACTACTTCGCCGGCTACAACCTTCCTGAGGTCACCGGCTACGTCGGGCTCCTGCCCCTGGTGGGCGCGGTGGCCCTAGCTGTCCGCTCATTCGGTCGACGCCGCGATCCTGCCCGATCCGACTGGGCACCGTGGCTGGTGCTGGCCGTGTTGGGTCTCTTGTTGGCATGGGGATCGTTCACTCCGCTCGGGCCAGTATTGGGACATATCCCGCTGATCGGGCGGACCCGACTGCAGAGCCGCAATCTGGCCATCGTCGACTTAGCACTGGCGATGCTCCTGGCCTTCTGGGTCGATCGAGGGGTGGTGGCCGGGCACCTGTTGGACGTAGGGAGACGGTGGTGGCGGTGGCTGCCGCTGGCGCCTATCGCTGCCGCCATGGCGGTGTGTCTGGTGGCCATCATCTGGCCCGGGCCCCTGTTGTCGTCGTTGGGCACCACCGCACCCGGTCGTGCGCTCACGCCATGGCTGGTGGCTCAACTGGTGATCGCAGGCGCAGTGGGTTTCGTGGTGATCCGGTGGACGGCGCTGGCCCCAGTGGCCCGCCGACGACTGCTGGTGGCTGTGGTGTTGGTCGACATCGCACTTTTCGGTCTTTCGTGTGCCACGGGCCTCGATCCTCCAGCCCGGGGGTCGGTGCAGGCTTCTACCCCGACCGCCCACTCGGTGCTCGGCACCAAGGGTCGCTTCGCTGTGGCTGTCCCCTACCTCCTCTCCCCTGCGCTCGGCACTCTGGGCCAGACCGATCTCAATGTGTTCACCGGACTGCCCAGCGTGCAGGGGTACGGGTCGATCGTGTCGAACCGGTACGACGATGCGACGGGGTCGCATCTCCTCGGAACCCTCAGCCCTTGCTCACTGGCCGATGGGGCTTTTGTGCCGCTACGCCTACATACCGTGGTGACGAGTTGGCCGGAACTCGCTCCCCAGGTAGGGGTGCCGACCAACCTGAGCACCACCCTGACCGACTGCACCGTCCGATCCAAGACGCCGCCTTCTGACCGGAAGGCCTGGTATTTCGGTCAGGTGCTCGACGTGGCGACAGTTCACGTGGTTCCAGACACACGACCGCTGACCGGGGGTTCAGAGTCGGGCGTGGATGTAGCCACCTTTGGGAATGCCGTCAGAGTGGGCACCGTGTCACAGTCTGGTGCGATCTCCTGGCGGCCCTACTCGCTGTCCGAGGCCAAGGATGGGTCGATTGATATCCGCTTGAATCGTTCGACTGCGGCGGTCGGACTCGTGGTGGAGATCCCCCGCCGCGCACTCTCGAACGAAACGTCAGTCCGGACCGTCGACGGCCGGAAGTTCGCTATGAACGGCATCTACCAGGATGCGCTCGGCCGACCAGCGTGGCATTACGCCGGCATGTGGTCAGATCTCACGCTCTTCCGCACCAGCTTGGTCGTGCCGGATGTCTATGTGGCATCAGGGCCCAAGAGCGCACGGGCTACGTCGGTCAGCCGCTCCGATGACGGCACGGCCGTGGTGCGGGTGACGACATCGCAACGGGCGCTAGTTGTCCGGAGCGAAGCCGCGCTACCGGGCTGGTCGGTCACGGCCATGCCGATAGGTGGTGGTCCATCGCAAACGCTGTCGGTGCGACCGGTCGGACTCGTACAAGGGGTGTCGGTCCCCGCTGGGGCGTGGACGCTGACGTATACCTACATGGCCCCGGGCTTCGTTACCGGCGCCATCGTGTCAAGCATCGCCCTGCTGCTCTTGTTGGTGGCGATCGCTGTCGGACTGATGACTCGGAGGCGGCGCAGGAGTGACTGACGGGCGGTAACCGGCCAGCGGGTGGTCGACGGAGCGGCGATAGCCACGTGATCGACGGGTTCGGCGATGCGCGGTCAGTCGTCGATTGCTTCGATGCCGAGTTCCTTTGCCCGTGCGACGTTTTCCTTCATGGCCTGGAGGACATCGCTAGCGTGCCCCTCCCACTCTGCGAGTTCGCCTGTGACTAGGAGCGGCTGGCGTGATCGGTAGGACTTCGTCGGATTGCCGGGGAACTTCTTGTCTGTGAGATTCGGGTCCTCCTCGATCGGGCCGGTCGGTTCCACCACGTAGATCCGCCCGGGGCCATCGCCGATGGCCAGCTCGGCCCCCCATACGGCGGCGTCCACTGTGGCCGTCAGGTAAACGTGATTGGCCTTCCTGCGGCTGCCGAAGTTGGAGCTATAGCCCGGCACGATGAGGTCTCCGGGCGTCAAGTCGGCACACGTACCGTGGTAGTAGCGCTCTTCGGTCCCGGCGTTCATGCTGCCATGGTGCCATCTGATGGGTTGGTGGCGACCTGCTGAGTTGGTGGCGAGCGGGTACATGGATACGGTGGAGGTCACCCCTTGAGGCCGCCGGGGGAATCCGACGTACCAGAAACGATCGGCGACTGGAGGTGGCCTTCGAAGCCAGCAATCCGGCCATTCGTACACGTTTTATACACGTCACGTGTACGATTGATGTATGAGCAGAGTTCGGACGAACATCGAGATCGAAGACACCTACCTCCAGGCAGTCATGGATCGCTTCGGCGTACGGACCAAGACCGAAGCCGTCGATCTTGCCCTGCGTCACCTGGCTGGGCAGCCCATGACTCATGAGGAAGCCCTGGCCATGCGCGGTGCGCATGCGATCGGCACGGTTCCTCCCGACAGCCCTCCCGAGACCTCATGATCCTGGCGGATACCTCAGCCTGGGTGGAATTCGACCGTGCGACCTCTAGCCGCGTCGATCAACGCATTACTCAGTTGATCAGCGACGACGGTCCGTTGGTAGTGACTCAACCAGTGATCATGGAGATCGTCGCTGCCGCCCGTAGTGACGGGCGAAAATCCGAACTCCGTCGGCTCCTGGGCCGGTTCACGCTCCTCGATTTTGATGCCGTTGTCGATTTCGACGCGGCTTCGACGATCTACCGACGATGCCGTCGAGTCGGTGTCAACCCCCGGGGAATGGTCGACTGCATGATCGCCTCTGTTGCCCTGCGCTACGGAGCGCAGCTGCTGGCTGCCGACAGCGATCTGGTCCGGGTGGCAACTGTCGTCGGCGTCGATCTGGACAGCGCCTCAGTCGGTGCTTGACATTCAGGGCGGACCACCCGTCGGCGTTTCCATCGACAACTCGACTGACGCCAGGGCGCGTTGGAGGCCAACGGAGGGATCTCGGGGCAGAACGAAGGCCCAGGTCTGTGACCTGGGCCTTCTTCCGTCGGGCTGCCGGGATTCGAACCCGGGACCTCTTGACCCCCAGTCAAGCGCGCTAACCAAGCTGCGCCACAGCCCGTCCCTGGTCAGAGCCACATTCTACGAACGGTGCTCCGAGCCTTCGGGGCCAGTTCAGCGTCTCATCATCGAGCGCTTCAACTGACCTTCGCAGACTCTACTCGCGGCCGAGCGGGGCGCCCGAATCGTTCTCGCCAGCCGAGGGCCCGCCGCCGCCCGACTTCCTCCGATTCGAGTCCACCCTGGACGAGATCTACCTACCCCCGGTACTCGGCGTCAGACGCCTCATCCTCGGTGGCCGCAGTAAAGCTCTCCCACAGGTGGTCGTAGACCTCGAACCGGGGCACGATCGGCGCATCGAGCTGGCGGGCAATTCGAATGCCCTCCGCTGTTCGATACATGATCTCGAGGCCCTGCGTGCCAGGGCTGATCAGGGTGGGTGAAGGACGGTCGATGGCATCGATGGGAATCCGGTCGATCATCTCGTCGAGCAGCGGCCCGAGCGACCGATAAGCGTCGGAGGAACAGGTGTACCGCGCCACCTCCGACCAGTGGCCGGCATCGGACCTGAGGACCGCGATGGCATGGTCGATGTCGTGGCCCTCTTCGTCGAGGATCATGGCGAACTGAGTCATCCCGATGCTGCAGATCGTCAGGGCAAACTCCTCTCCCACCCGAGCCTCGAGGGCGTCCAGGCATGACCGGTCGACGGGGTGCTCGATCTCGGTGGAAGTGAAGACAGTGTCCGGTCCCTGCAGGTTGCTCATAGTCTCAACCTAGAGGGCGGCTGTGACAACATATGGGCCGAAAAGTGCTGGTCAGAAGGTAATGAGAGTCCGTAAGACCCATCCGAAAACCTCTTCGATCGGATAGGCCCGAGGGCGCCGTCCGACCCCCCCCTACGGCAACTGCTGGACAACCAAGGGAAGCACCCCCACCGCCCCGGCTCCACGTAGCAACGAAGCCGCCACCGTCATCGTCCATCCGCTCCGATAGGTGTCATCCACCAAGAGCACCGGACCATCAGCCGGCAGTTCGACACCGTCACGCACCTGCATGCCCGACAGCAGCGCTGTCACCCGCGGACCCGAGGCCACATCGCGGGGAGGGGGCGGCCCGGATACCTCGAGCGCATCGAGCACCGGCAGTCTGCCGATGTCAGCGATGCGTTGGGCCAGATCAGTCACCATGCGCCCGTGATGGCGGGACGGCACGGCCACCACCGCCACGGGCCGTTGCTCCCACCGCTCTCTCCACCGACCCAGCACGGCTACCAACCCATCGAACACGTCGTCGTCCACTACTCGGTCCGGCCCAGCCATGGCCGTGGCCGCCTCGCGCCACTCGGGCGCATCGGCAAACAACAGGGCCCGACCAGGCAGCGCCCCGGCGATCCGTCCGGTCGGCCCGCCATCGATCCCTTTCGGCCACAACTTGCGAGGCTCGAGGATGACGTCGACTCCTCGCAAGTGCGTGCGTACCGCGGCGATCGTGCCCAGGTCGATATCTCGACCCTGGGCGGGCAGCACGCCGGTGCACACCGAGCACCGCCCGCACGGCCCGGGGTCGGGATCGTCGAGCGCCCGCTGCAGGAACTCCATCAAGCAGCCCTCGCCCCGGGCGTATGAGCGCATCAGGTCGGCCTCGGCCGCCCGGGCCGCCCGGATCCCAGTCCACTTCTCCTGGTTGTACACGTACGGCACGCCGGTGGATCGCCAGCCTTCGGACACCCGTTCCACCGATCCCTCGACGGCCACGATCTTGACCAGGGACTCCACCCTCCCTCGGCGGATGCCGGTGGCTGACTCGATATCGGCCACGCTCATCGGCCCACCTCGCTCCTGCAGTACACCCAGCACCTGATCGATGTTGGCCGGATCCGGTATGGCGGCGGAGGCGAAGAACTCCCACAGGCGTTCGTCACCCTCGGCAGGGAGCAGGACGGCATCGGCTCGGTCGATGGCCCGGCCGGCTCGGCCGACCTGCTGGTAGTAGGCCACCGGTGAGTCCGGCGATCCGACATGGAGACAGAATCCGAGGTCCGGCTTGTCGTACCCCATACCCAACGCCGAGGTAGCTACCACGGCCTTGATTCGATTGGCCCGCAGGTCGTCCTCGATCCGCTCCCGATCCTCGGCCTCGACCTTGCCGGAGTAGGCCGCCACCAAGTGTCCCCGAGAAGACAAGAATCCGGACAGGCGCTCGGTATCAGCCACGGTGGGCACGTAGACGATCCCCGAACCAGACAGGCGCTCGAGCGCGCCGTCCACCCAGGCGTAGCGCTCCAAGGGGCCGAGTCCGTCGATGACCGAGAGGGTGAGTGACGATCGGGCCAGCCCACCTCGGAGCACCACGGTGGCCGACCCGAGTTGTGCGGCTACATCGTCGGTGACCCGGGCGTTGGCCGTAGCCGTGGTGGCCAGGACCGGGGTGGTGGGCGAGCCCGTGAGCACCTTGGAGAGGCGCTGATAGTCGGGCCGGAAGTCGAACCCCCAGTCCGAGATGCAGTGGGCCTCGTCGATGACGATGAGGCCGGCCCTCTGCAGCATCGGACCGATCCGGCGGGCGAACGCCGGGTTGGCCAGACGCTCGGGTGATACCAGGAGGACATCGACCGCACCGGTCTCCATGGCTTCCATGACGGTGTCCCACTCACCGACATTGGTGGAGTTGATCGTCCTGGCCGACAGACCCGCACCTTGGGCGGCCTTGACCTGGTCTCGCATGAGGGCAAGCAACGGAGACACCACCAGGGTCGGACCCCCTCCGAGGGACCGGATGGCCGAGGTGGCAGCCCAGTACACGGCCGACTTGCCCCACCCGGTGGCCTGGACCACCAGGACGCGGGAGCGGTCGGCCACCAGCGAACGCACGGCGGTGCGCTGGTCCTCTCTCGGTACTGCGCCAACGCCGGCCATCGAAGCCAACACGGACTGCAGATGCTGGTCGGACTCTTCGTTGAGCTGGTCGTGCTCGAGGGTGTCCCATCGCGAGGTAGTCACGAGGGACCGACCGGATGGTCCAACGCGGTGGCGTGGAATCCGCCCGTCATGGCGGTGGAAGCGGTCACACGATCCATCCTTGTCGGGCGATCACGGGTACTGGTCGACGGTGGAGCCACATGCAGGCATCCTCTCATCGTCCGAGTGAGTGCTCGGCAACCGGGCTGGCGGCGATGGCAGTGCGCCCATGGCCGCGGAGCGATGACGGACCGCCTGCCCAGGAGAACGGTCAGATGTGCCCATTGCACTCTACTGACCGCGCCACGACGCTAACCTGTGCGATCACAGGGGTAGAGCGTTCTCCAACTGCGGGCTTGCGTTCTGACCCTACCTGGCCATCACGGTGATGTCCGAGTGCAGCATGATGTCCGACTTCAGAAGGATGTCCGAGTTCAGAAGGAGTGCACGCAAGTGACGACAGCCGAGAGCGAAATCGTCGATGGGTCGGACGAGACCTCGAAAGGTGGCCGTCGGCGCTATGTGCCCCGGGCCGAAGGTCGGGTGGTCCTGATAGATGCCACCATCGAACTTCTGCGCAACAACGCCTTTGCCGATGTCACCACCCGGAAGATCTCTGAAGCAGCCGACCTGAACGAGTTCGCCATCCAGCGGATCTTCGGGTCCCAACTCGGACTGTTCGCCGAGGTGGCCAGGGAGCTCAGCACTCGCTTCGCAGCTCGCTTCGCCGGTCTGCCCCTCGACGAGGTCCAGCCTGGGGCACTGTTCGATCCCGACCTGGTGCTGCGGACCCGTCTGCTGGCCTGGTTGCTGGGTAGCGGAGCCGAGCCCGAGGAGCTCAAGATCGACCCTGCGCTCAGTCTCAACCAGGCCCTTTTCCGCCGCCACTGGCGCGAGGGGGCGGTGAGCGAGGAGACGGCCCGGGTCTTCACCCAGCTGATCATCTACTTGGCCGAGGGCTACATCACCTTCGAGTCGACCCACGACTCCCAACCCGACGACATCCAGCGGTTGGCTCAGTTGGTCGAGAAGTTCCGCGATGCGCTCCCTCAGTTCGAGACGGAGTTGGGGTGGTCCCAGGGCGGCCAGTCGCTGCCAGTCGAGGTGAAGCCCTGATGAGCACCACATCCACCACATCCACCACTGTCCCGACCGACGCTTCTGTCGGCAGCGAATCAACCAAGACCCGCCGGTCCCGAGTCGAGTTACGCAAGATCGTGCTCGACGCCGGCCAGGTCCTGCTGCTGACAGAGGGGCTCGGAAGTGGGGCCGAGCACCTCTCGTTCAAGCGAGTGCTCTCCTACGTGGAGGCCACCCAGGGCATCCGGATCACCAACGCCTCGCTCATCGGTCGGGTGTGGGAGAACCAAGAAGAGTTCCAGGTCGACGTGGTCCGCTCCATCGTGGAAAAGCAAGGAAACCTGGAGGTAGAGGAAGCGGGCGGCGCCCTCGACGAGGTCCTCCTCCGGCTCGACACTTCGACCCTGGAGATGCGCCGGGCTTCGCTGGCCGAGTTGATACGCGTAACGTGCAGCCAGTATCTGGAGTCGGCCTCGGGGTCGGCGGCCACCATCCAGATTGCGCTCATCACGTATATTTCGGCGGCCACCGGGGCTGGGGAGAACAACAAACTGGTCGACTCGTTCCGCATCACCAACCAACGCCTCACCGATCGCTACATGGACCTGTACGACGCCGGTCTGCAGTTCGTGGGCTGGCAGATTCATCCCGCGTACTCGCTCCGCAAGGTGGCGGCCACCTTCTCGGCCATCGCCGAGGGCATGCTGCTCCGTCAGATCG
>JBAXCY010000090.1:0-11694 GCA_037141235.1 Acidimicrobiales bacterium
GACTACTCGACTCCCAAACCACTAGCCCCAGTGATGCGACCCGGCGCTGCTACGTTCTATCCACTTGGTGGGCCGACGACGGAGAGGGCCGGTATGGCCGAACAGTGGACGAAGACCGATGAGCCGCTCATCTTGCATGTCATCCCCACGCCGCTGGCCCGGGGAGCACAACGCGAGGCGCGCGCACTGGCCGACGAGCTCGACTCCCCCGGACTGCGGGCGCACCGGGTGCTGTGCCTGTTCGACGGCCCAGCCGAGGTCGAGCCCGACCTCACACTCGGTATCCCCGACGGCGACCAGCCCGGTGTCGGCTACAACTGGCGCGCCGTTCCTCGGCTCCGGTCCGCTCTGGCCCAACTAGACCCGGTCTGCGTGGTTGCCCACGGCGGTGAGCCACTCAAGTACCTGGTGCCGGCCATGGTGGGGAAGAAACGCCCCCTCGCCTACTACGCCATCGGAACCTATGGTGCCTCTGCCGGACGGAGCATCCAGGTCGCGCTTTGGCGTCAACTGCTCCGTCGGGTAGACGCCGTGGCAGCCGAGGGTGACGAGGTAGCCGAGGAGTGCACCCGCCTGCTGGGGGTGCCGGCCGACATGGTGACCATGACACCCAACGGCCGTGATCCCGAGGTATTCCGACCGCTGCTTGGCGGACGTCAAGACGATCGACCGGTCATCACCTTCGTCGGGGCCCTCACCGAGGGGAAACGTCCGGACCGTTTTGTCGAAGCAGTGGCCGCCCTGCGCGCTCGCGGCCTCGAGTTCCGCTCAGTGCTTATCGGGGACGGCATCTTGCGGGCCCGCATAGAGTCTCCGGCCCGCCACGCGGGGGTCGAGATGCTCGGTTCACGCTCGGACGTTGCGGAGTTGCTCGGCCGCTCTGACGTCATGGTCTTCCCCAGCCGCCCCCAGGGCGAAGGGATGCCCGGCGTCCTCATCGAAGGGGGGCTCTGCGGACTGCCCATCGTGGCCACCGATGTCCCCGGCGTTCGCTCGGTCATCGAAGACGGCAAGACGGGCTTCATCGTCGATCCAGAGGACCTCGACGGCATGGTGGCGGCCCTGTCCCGACTAGTCGAAGACCGCGACTTGCGCACGCGTATGGGTGCTGCCGCCCGGGCTCGATGTGTCGAGCAGTTCAGCATCGGAGCCGTCGGGGCCCTGTGGCTTAAGGTCCTGACCCCATTGCTGCCTGCGGGGCTCGGCACCCCAAGCTGAACAGCTGGCCGTACTGCTGGCTGACCGGCAGCTGCACGCCATGCCGTTGCGACCTCAGACCTAGAGGCCGCAGGGCATCACTCGAGCGGTGGGTTCGAGGCTGACGAGGGCGCACCGACGCCAGGACCCACCGAGACTTCAGGCGGAGCCACTGGCGAACGGGGAATCTGGCCACTGGCGTAGGCCGCCTTCATGGCCTCGAGTGTCCGGTCTCTCTTGATCATGAAGGCGCGGAATGCCTTTCGGTCCTTGCGCTTGTACTCCCAGTCGTACATGGCCATCTTGCCCTTAGGCGTTATCGGGAAGGCGAAGATGACCAGGAAGAACGGGAGGAGCATGGTGCGCTCCCGGTAGATGAGCCCCAAATTCCCCAAGGCAGCGAAGGCGTAGATGAATCCGATGCTGTAGACGAGGCACATCATCACGTAAGGGCGGGCGAATGCCACCCGGGGCAGGATCCTGATTTGGCGGTATGCAGAGACGATGACGCCGATGATGACCAGATTCTCGAAGGCAGCGACGTACTGACCCGTTCCGCTAGCGTTGAACGGCAGCGGATCGAACAAGATGACGTAGGCATCGTTGAACCATCGAAACGGACTCGACGAATAGACGAATCCTGAGCTGCCGCACCCGTTGTCACAACCCGCATTGTTGCGGTTCGTCTGGGTGAGGTCGATCGAACCGTTTTGGCCCAACTTGAGGTAGTGGAGGGTCATGTAGACGGAGACGCCAAGCAGCAGGCCCATGAACAGCAGCCCGCCAATCCGTTTCAGCGACCCCAACTGCACGCGTTGGTCGGCACTTGGGCGCACCATGAGCGCCACGGCGAATCCACCCAACACGACCACGAGCTCGTTGGGGCGGATCATTGCTCCAATGACAGCTCCGAACGTGAGCGCCAAGAAACCGCCAGGCGTACGTGTGAGCACCTTGGCACATCCGAAGGCGATGAAACCGAGCGAGATGGTCATGATTGCTTCCTTACTTACGTCGGCGGTCCAGAAGATCGTCGACGGAAAGAAGAAGAGCAGGTACGCATAGCGGCGGTGGCCAGTCAACGCCCCGGGGAACGTCAGGGTGAAAGCCCGGTAGAAGAGGACGGTCCCAAGGAACGAGAACCAGGCGAATACCAGGAACGTCGCAATCTGGTTGGCACCGACGATGGCCATCACCACACCAGTCATGATGCTGACGGATCCGTCGTTGACGATGCCGCGCACGTTGGCATTGGCCAGGGTGAAGTTGAAGACCCGGAAGTCGGGGGCCAGGATGGAACCTTGTATGTCGTACCGGATCCAGTCGGCGATGCCGTGGTAGAAGGTGTTGACGACGTAGATCTGGGCGGGGGCGGCCAGCAGGTGGACGATCAGGCTGATGGTCAGGATCCGTACCAACCACGGATTCTGCTCTTTGTCTGCCACCCAACGGATGATCGGTCGCGAGGCCGCATAGATCACGGTCGCCACGATGACGACGGCGACCGGACTGGACTGCATGCGCCCCACGGCGAACAGCATGGTCACCCCATTACTCCGTCACGCGACCTAAGAAGGACGGAGCTCTACGACGGAATCGGCTGCAACTTTTTCCTTTTCCGCCTGAGTGACTTCGTCATCCTCGCTTGAGTCCAGTTCGCCCAGGGCGCCATCGGAACGGACCCGCCCGGATGCCGCCATGCCGGCCTCCAAGATCTTCCTTTGGCTAGCGGACAGTTCCGTCCCTACGAACACAGTACCGAGCACCGGGGCACCGAGGCGGCGCAGCACATCGCCCATGTCGATGGCGTCACCTGCTTCGGTTATGCCGAATTCGGCCACAATCAGAATGGCATCGACGGAGTGCACCATGGCTTCACCATGATGGAACCGCAGGAATGCCGGGGGTTCGACGATTACGACGTCGGCGATCGACCTCGCTGCGTCGAACACCTCCTTCGACCTCGAGACCAGCTGACCGCTGTTGCGCATGAAGTGGCGCATGGAAAGCATCCAGACGTTCTCGGGGCCAGCAGGGGTCAGCTGGCTCTCGACATCCGCCGGTGTCACTTCACCGGTGACGATGTCGTCGGCGGGGAACGTCGTACCCACCTCGAGCTCGCCGGTACTCACCACGATCACCCGGTCTCCGGCCTCTGCATAGGTGGCGGCCAGGTTGGCTACGACCTTGGTGCGCGCCGGCTCATCGATGGTCGACACGACTAGGAGCACATTCCTCGAACCCGGCTCTGGAACCGAGTAGGTCTCCCGCTGGTTTCCGGATACCCCGAACATCTCGGCGAACTGATCGCCTCCCGATGCGCCAGCTGCCTCGGCGGCCATCGATTCGAACAGTACGGACATGCGCAACTTGCGATACGACTCGGCCGCCGGGGACGTCGGCCGATCCACCACGTCGACCACCGAGGGGTCTGGAGGGAACGTCTCGGGGATCTCGGAGACCACCGGGAACTTGAAGTGCACCTCGGCTCGCCTCGCTCGTCGGATCGTCCGATTGAGAAGCTCACGCACCAAGATGATCACTACGGCCAGCAGCGCACCGAAGAGCAACCCCGCGAGCAGCCGGAACTTGTGGCTGTCTGTCGTGTTCGCCGCCGGCTTGTTGATCCGGCGGGCAAGCTGAGGTGTACCCGGGAACACCACTTGGTAGCCGGTCGAGGTCGCGGCGAACGGTGATCCGTCCGAAGCGGTCGATGACCCACCAGACTTCGGGGTGGGGAGGGTGGCCGAGTGAGCGACGGCTACCTCCTCCAGCGTATTGCCCAACTGCTTGGCGTACGCATTGCACAACGCAGCCGCAAGCGTAGGAGTCGGCCCGGAGGCGTACAGCGTGATCAGGCCGGCGGAGGCCTTCTTAGAGACCGTGCCACTCGTGGCGGTCGGACCTGTGGGATACGGCGTCTTCAGGTTTGGGCTGACGGCCGAACCGAACATGCCGGCGGCGTACGCGTACGGATTGCCAGTCATCCCCACTTCATTGACTGCGTCCAGTTTGACGGGATACGTATTGGCGTAGAAGAGGATCTGGGCGTTGCTGACTGTGCCCTGGATGATGCCGCTGGAGGCCGGCGCACCGACAGTGGCAAACGTCTCCCACCTCAGAGTCGTCTTGAGCACCTTGGACGATGAAGTCGGAACCAGCAAGGCAACAACAGCTCCGATGACCGCCAGAACCACTACGAGTCGCCACCGTTGGCGAAACGCCCCGACGAAATTGATTGGCTCGATCATGTATCTGTCCCGTCGTCCTGTCGTCGTTTTGGCCGCCGTATCCGGCCGTTGTGCCTTAACCCATAGTAATACACGGGTTTGCGTATTCGGCTAGGGCAATCACTGGTTTTTGGACTCGGTTGCAGTTCCGGTTCCTGATGCATGCCTCCCGTGCCTAGCGGGGTTTCCACCTCTGATCGTGGGCCAGCCCGGCACCTGTTCCCCTGACAACTACTGCTGTTTCGCACTTCGATTGCTCAGGTACTCCTGACACCTGACGCCCTCGATGTTGAGCCGATCTGGGCGGTTCCACTCTTGTGAAGCCAAGCCATGGCAACTGCATCGCTACCCCCAGCACGGCGATCCTGAAATTTGAGGATGCAGCCCGCGCTACAGCGCGGTAATGTTTCAGCCGACGACCTAGGGCATGGAGACACTGGCAGAATGTCGTTGGTTCAAACATGCAGGGGCATGTAGGTATGGCAGGGTCTTCGGAGAGCATCCTTCGACTCGGCAAGTGCGCCGACGGCTGGCGTTCAGGGGCAGTTTGATCAAGGGGCGACATCATGGAGCAGTCAGCATCATCACCAGGGGCAAGCATGCACGCTGAGTCGGAGCCGGTTGCTGGCGACGAACTAGGCCGCACCAATGTCAGCAGGATGGCCGTGATGGCCAGCCGCATTCGGTCCGCCATCCTCTTCGTTCTCCTCGATGCCGTCTGGGTGGCCATCGGCTATGGACTCTCCGAGGTCATCTACTTCCGCAACAGCCCCCCGAACGACTACAGCCTCCACCTCAGCGGGTTCATCGTCATCGCCGTGATCGTGACGATCACGTCCAACCGGTTCTACGGCCTCTACGGCCGGATGTGGCGCCATGCCGGAGCCGACGAAGCCCGCCAGCTCCTTCTCTCGGCTGCCACCACGCTCTGCGTCCTGATCGCCTTCTGGCCCATCGGGAACTCCCTGCACATCGGGCTCGTCCCCCCGGTTGTCGTGATCATCGGCTGCATGTTCGCAAGCACCGGCATGGGCATCCTGCGCTTCCACTCGCGCTTGTTCGCCTGGCAGCGAGGCTCCAAGCGCCTCGGACTCAGGGTGGCAGTCATCGGCAGCCGCGATGCGGGTGCTGCCGCCATCCGCGAGATGCTCCGCAGTCCCGGTGCCGGACTGGTCCCAGTGGCCGTCTTCGACGACGACGAGCGGTCCCACGGGCTGTCGCTGATCGGCGTGCCTGTCGTAGGTGCCATCGACGAGATCCCCAAAGCTGCCAACAGGTACACCATCCAACAAGTCCTCCTCGCTATCCCGTCACCCTCCCCAGAACTCGTGGAACGCGCACTACGGGCCTCCGAGTTGGCCGGAGTGTCGATGAAGATGCTCCCCGGGGTGAAGGACATGCTCAACGAGCCCAACCATCTCGCCGCCCTGCGCCAAGCACGGGAGCCGCAGATCGAGGACCTACTCGGACGGACGCCCGTCCCCACCGACCTCGAGTCGGTGCGTCGCTCGATCGAAGGCCGTCGGGTACTCGTCACCGGAGCCGGGGGGTCGATCGGCTCCGAGATCTGTCGCCAGGTTGCCAGTCTTGGCCCAGCCCAGTTGATCCTGCTCGATCACGACGAGACCCACCTGCACGACACCGCGGCCAGCATCGCCGGGCCCAGCGAACAGGCGCTGGTCGACATCTTCGATCGCGAAGCCGTGTTTGAGACGTTCGAGCAGTACTGCCCCGAGGTCGTCTATCACGCCGCCGCGCATAAGCATGTCCCCGTACTCGAGCAACATCCACTCGAGGCGGCCAAGACCAACGTGCTCGGAACCATGAACGTGGTGGACGCAGCCAGCTCCGTCTGCACCCGCCGCTTCGTGCAGATCTCCACGGACAAGGCCGTCCACCCCTCGAGCGTCATGGGCGCATCGAAGCGGCTGGCCGAGCAGACCGTCCTGGCCCATGCACCTGCCGGCGCCGCCTACTGCACGGTGCGCTTCGGGAACGTCCTGGGCAGCCGGGGCAGCGTCATCCCCACCTTCAGCCGCCAGATCGCCCAGGGTGGGCCGGTCACCGTGACCGATCCTCGCATGACGCGCTTCTTCATGAGTGTGGAAGAGGCCGTGCAGCTGGTGCTCCAAGCGTCCGTCCTCTCCCATGGGGGCGAGATCTTCATGCTGGAGATGGGGGTGCCGGTCAAGATCATCGATCTGGCCGAGCGCATGATCCGCCTGTCGGGCTGCCAGGTCGGCATCGACATCCCCATCGAGATCACCGGGATGCGGCCTGGAGAGAAACTGAACGAGGTACTGAGCACGCCCGACGAGGAGATCCTCGGGACCAGCCACCCCTACATCAACCGCCTGGTACCCACCCGTGCTCCGGCCAGCGTGTTTGCCGCCGAGCTCGAGCAGCTCGAGTTGGCCACGCTCCGGCGCGACAAGGAGGCGGTGCGGACACTCCTGTTCACTGCCGGGTGCGCCGACGGTGTGGTTCCTCCGTCCACCGTGGGAATCGGCCACCAGGGGTCCAGTTCGCCCGCGCCAGCCGCCTTCGAGTGGCCTGAGCTCGGCGAGGCCGAGGAAGCGCTCGACCTGCGAGCTAGCGTGCCCGGTCGGATGCAGCAGGTAGAAGACGACTCCGACCAGGTCCGGGCATGAGCACCACCGAAGCTGGCACGGGGGGCACGGGGGGCACGGGGTGCACCTCGGCGACCGCAGGACGGCACCGATGACTGCCGAGGACGTCCTCGGCAAGGTCATCGTCGTTGGCCAGGGCTATGTAGGACTTCCGCTGGCCCTGCGGGCGGTCGAAGCCGGGTACGACGTCGTCGGCTTCGACCTCGACGTCAACCGCATCAAGCGCCTGGCTGACGGAGACTCCTATGTAGAGGACATCACCGATGCACGGCTCGGCGCGGCACTCACCACGGGTCGCTTCCTCCCCACGGTCGACTCGGACCACATGGTGGGATTCGACATCGCCGTCATCGATGTGCCGACTCCCCTCGAGGAGGGGAACCCGAACCTGGCCTACGTCGAGGAGGCAGCCGCAACGCTCGCTATCCACCTGCGGCCCGGCGCCACCGTCATCCTGGAATCGACCAGTTATCCCGGTACCACCGAGGAGTTGGTCGTGCCCATCCTTGAGTCCGGTTCTGGTCTCACCGCAGGTCGCGACTTCCACGCCGGCTACAGCCCTGAACGGATCGACCCGGGGAACCCCATATGGAGCCTCGAGAACACGCCGAAGGTCGTCTCGGGGATCGACGCAGGATCGCTGGAGGTCGTCGAGGAGTTCTACGGTCGGTTGGTGGACCAGACCGTGGCCGTCTCGGGCACTCGCGAGGCAGAGTTGACCAAGCTCTTGGAGAACACCTTCCGGCACGTCAACATTGCGCTCGTCAACGAGCTGGCCATGTTCGCGTCCGACCTCGACATCGACGTATGGGAGGCCATCGACGCTGCCTCCACCAAACCGTTCGGCTACATGCGGTTCACCCCCGGCCCAGGCGTGGGTGGGCACTGCCTGCCCATCGACCCGAGCTACCTGTCCTGGAAGGTCCGGCGCAGCCTCGGCCAACCGTTCCGGTTCGTCGAGCTGGCCAACGACGTGAACGAGCACATGCCGGACTACGTGGTTCGGCGCCTGATGCTGGCCTTCAACCGCATGGGGAGATCCGTCAATGGATCCAGGGTCCTGATCTTGGGGCTGGCCTACAAGCGCAACACCGGGGATGCCCGAGAGGCCCCCGGAACCGTCATCGCCCGGTCGCTGGTGGCGCTCGGCGCCGATCTTCGGGTGGCAGACCCACATCTGGTGGGTGACACGCTGGCCTTCCCTCTGGTCGAGGCAACTGCTGAGGAGTTGACCGCAGCCGATGCCGTCATCTTGGTGACCGACCACGACGCCTTCGACTACGACCTGATCGAGGCGAACGCCAGCTACGTGCTCGACACTCGGAACCGGCTGGACGGTCCGATGGTCGAACGCCTCTGATGCTGACATGAGGGTGGTCGTGACCGGCGGAGCCGGCTTCATCGGCGCCAATTTGTGCCGCACCCTCGTGGCCACCTCGCAAGTGGATGCCGTGGTGGCCCTCGACGACCTCTCGACCGGCAGTAGGGCCAACTTGGACGGCGTCGAAGGCGTCGAACTCGTGGAGGGCTCCATCCTGGATGCGGACCTTCTGGACCAGGTGATTCCTGGTGCCGATGCCATCATCCACCTGGCCGCCCGGCCGTCGGTCCCGCGGTCGCTCATCGATCCCATGGCCACCCACCGAGTGAACGCCACCGGTACCTTGGAAGTCCTGGAGGCGGCCCGCCGTCACGGTGGCCCGCAGGTCGTGGTCGCCTCATCGTCTTCGGTGTACGGCGCCAACCCGACCCTGCCCAAGCATGAGGACATGGCGCCGATGCCGGTGAGTCCCTACGCAGTCAGCAAGCTGGCCACCGAGTCGTACGCCTTGGCCTACGGTCACTCGTTCGGGCTGCCCACCCTGGCCTTCCGGTTCTTCAACGTCTTCGGACCGCTCCAGGCTGCCGACCACGCCTATGCCGCAGTGATCCCCGCCTTCTTGGCCAACGCCCTGAGGGGGGATCCGCTGCCCGTCCATGGTGACGGCCGCCAGACCCGGGACTTCACCTACGTCGGCACCGTGTGCTCGGTGCTGGCCGACGCCGTCGTGCGCACCGTCACCGACCCACGACCGGTCAACCTCGCCTTCGGTACCCGGGTCACACTGCTCGACGTGATCGCCCTGATTGAGCAGCAGTTGGGCCGCCGCCTCGAGTGTGCCCACTCGGACCCGCGAGCCGGTGACGTGCGAGACTCTCAGGCAGACCAGAGCAACCTCAGGCGTCTCTTTCCCGAGGTCCGACCCGTCCCCTTAGAGGAAGGCCTGCGGGCCACCATCAACTGGTTCGAGGAGTTGTCATGACCGACAGCACGACGAGTACCGACAGCACGACGAGCACCGACACCGACGTGAGTACGGCGGTCGAGAACACCGGGGACGGTGCCGCACTCGATACCGATACGCATGGCATCGATGACGGGGCGGCAGACCAGAGAGCAATCTGGCGAACTGAGGCCATCACTGGCGGAATCATGGTGGGGATCGTCGTCCTGTGCGCCCTCTTCTTCCGGTGGCGCCCTGGACCGACCTTCGTCGACCACTGGGGGTTCTCCCTGGTGCACGCCGACATCGGCAACTCGTTCTGGATGCACGTAACCGACATCCGATCGGACTCGACCTTGGTTGCCGGCTCGATCTTGGCCGCCTTGGTCGTGGTGCTGCGGGACCACTGGCGAGCACTCGCCTGCCTGGTCGCTCCCACCTTGGCCGTGTTGTTGACCGAGTACGTCTTGAAGCCGGTGATCGCCCGTCGCTTCGAGCAGGTACTGACCTTCCCTTCTGGGACAGTGACTGCGGTGGCCGCCGTGGCGACCGCCTGGGTGCTGGCCGTACCTCGTTGGCTGCGCTTCCCGGTCGTGGTCATCGGGGCATTCGTGGTCGGTCTCGAGTGCATTGCCGTCATCGCCCTGCAGTGGCACTATCCCAGTGATGCGCTCGGTGGTGTACTGGTCGGGGTTGGCGTCGTACTGCTGGCGGATGGACTGCTCCACGTAGTCGTGGCTGCCGTGCGAGGGCGGGCCACCGGCAATCCCACCGATGGAACGACCAGCGATCCGACCAGCGATCCGACCGACGCACCAGATGGCGAACCGTCTGCCAGTAGTGGTCTCCCGACCGCTACCACCTGATCTGATCATGTATCGAGTCAGAAGCTCTGGGGCTCCATGTTCGCCCCGCAGCCTTGATGAGGCCGGACAACATGAGTGACGATCGCCAGGAGGCGGCAACTGACATCGACCGAGACATGGGTGCGGTCGCCTGGATAGATGTCGAGGCCGATAGCGAGGGCCCGTCCGACGCCACCTTGGCGGCCCAGGCCGTTACCTTCGTCCTACGGCGCATCGAGCGTGCCGTGCGGGCCGATGACCGGGTGTGCCCGGTCAGCACGCAATCCGTGGTCGTCCAGTTCGGCACTGTCGCCAGCGTGGTGCCTCCGAGCGTCCTCGGGAACCGCCTGGCCCATGCCATCGGGCCCAACCTCCCCTTCAACCGTTCCGATGCCAATCTTGCCATCGCCATCGGCATGGCGGCCCCGCTTTCCGCTGGGGGAAACGCCACCGGGGTAACCGCTCGCGCCCGGCTGGCGGCTCGATCAGCCCGACGGACGCTCGGCCTCACCAGCCGGGTCGCCCAACACGGCCTGGTCGACAATGTCACTAGCACTGCGATAGTCGTCGACGAGCCGGTCGAAGGGCGAGCCTCGACCTCGGTCGCCGTTGGACGGACGTTCGTTCCCATGCATCGACGCACCGCGCACCGGTTCTCCGCCAGCCGCATCGATGGCATCCCTGTCCTGGTCGCCACCGATGGATCCGGTGACAAAGGGAGCCGCCTCGACTCACTACGGGTCAGCAGTCTGTGCGTGCTCGTCGTCGACCCGATGGCGGCCGGAAGCGGCATACCAGGCTTCCCTTCGCTGACGGCTACTTCGGTCGCCGAGCGGCTGGGTTGTCGGACGGGAACGGCCAATGTGGCCCCTTACACGCCGCTGGTCATGACCGTCGGCGACATGGCCATCGACCTGGTGGTCCTGGTACTGGACGGCGCATGGGTAGGCCGCTCCCCCGACTGGGCCAGCGGAGCCTGGGGGTTTCCGGCCCGGGTCACCAGCGCGTACCTCGACAAGGGTATTCCGGTCTTCGCCGTGAGCGCCGGTGCCGGCGCCGGCGCCATTGCCGCCTGCGTCAGCCAAGGCGCCCTCGCGCTGTTCAACCTGGAACAGTTGTCCGATGCCCTGCGTTCCCTCGATGGGCTTTCGTTCGAGGAAGCGCGACTGAGGGCCGATGCCGGGTTTCCCGTTCGGTTCCACGCACTGCTGGGCCTCACCACTGGCGAGCGCCGCGTGCTCTTCTATCTGACCGAGGGATGGGCCGCCCAAGATATCGCCGAGGAACTAGTGGTGTCACTCACCACCGTGCGATCGCACATCCGTTCCGTCCTGCGCAAACTCGGCGTCCGATCGCAGCTGGCGGCCGTGGCCATCGCCAACAGTCGGGATCTCGAGCACCACAAGGTGACAGCCAACTCTTAGGGGCGAGCGGTCGATGTCCTCGACGCGCGTCCCTGTCTCCACGTGCCGGGTTCAGGAGGTCAGTTCAGGAGGCCAGGTTCAGGAGGCCAGGTTCAGGAGGCCAG
>JBAXCY010000091.1:0-11693 GCA_037141235.1 Acidimicrobiales bacterium
GACGGTCAGCCTCGGGCCTTCCTATAGTGCGAGCCCGCCGCCGGGACGGCCACCGGACGCACCGACATGGTGAAGAAGTCGCGCGACAGCGTCGAGAAGTAGCGCGCCGGCGATGTCGCCTCGTCGGCCGTCAGCTTGGTTCCGCTGGCTGCCGAGGCCGGCACCCCATAGGCCAGGGGGAAGCTGGTGAAGTTCACCCAGGCGGTGTTGATATCCATCTCCATGGCCCGCACCGCACCGGCACGCACCAGCACGTTGGCCAGGTCCACGATGGACAGCCCGGCACCACCCACATAGACAAGTGCTCCGGTGGCCGTGATCCCCACTCCGGACCGCCACACCTGGACTCGGCCGCCCAGGGTCGCCCCCCACTGGTGGTTGTCATTGCTGTTGAGGCCAGCCACCGGCTGGCCCTTGTCGACCACCAGATCGAGGTTCTGGCGCACGGCCACCGTGGTCGGGGTCATCGATACCTCAGAGCCCCAGGAACCGATGGCGACGTTGCCCGCCGAGTCGATCACCAGTGACGCCTTGCCGGCCTGGAGAGGTGCTGCCGTGATGCCGTCGAGGTAGAAGCCACCCGAGGCGTCCTGCATCCGGAATCCGGAGTTGAAGGCCGCGTCCAACGTGGTCAGCGCCGCGCCAGTGATCGGTGCCTCGGCGGCAAAGGTCTGTCCGGTCCCCGGGATGGCCGAGCCGGCATAGAGCTTGGCCCTCAGCAACTTCGTGTCCATCCACGCCACCCCGGTGACCAGGCTGGTGTTCACTGCGTTGGGGCGAAGATAGGCGGCATAGGTGGTGGGGATACCGACCACAGAGCGGCCGATCGGATGCCATTGGCCCTCGCCGGCGGTGGGCGCAGAAACAAAGGGCACGATGGCGGCCGGGGCTGGCAGATGAGCAGGCCCAGCAGGAGCGGGGACCGTGGTCGGAGTGACTACAGCCTTGGGGATGGCGCCAGCCGCTGGCTTGCCACCCTTGGGAGGGGCGTTCCACGTGTACCAGACGTCCTCGGTCCAGGTGACGAGGCCACCCCCTCCGTGATCGCGTACCCATTCCGCCAGCCGGCTGCCGGCGCTCGGGCCGAGGGATGGGTCGGTCGCGGCCGACCCCAGTGATACCCACAGTGGGGTGAGGAGGATCATGATCACTAGGAAGATCGTTGTCTTCGGATGGCGTCCGACCACGGTGGACCGCTCCCGACGCTTCTGCTTGCGTAGCGCCCGACGCTCCCGACGAGGAGGCTTGGCCAGCGCATGGGCACGCCGAGGCCTACCGGTGGGCTCGGACCTAGGAGGGGTGGAGCCGACCGAGGGCAGCCCGTCGCCGACTGCTGGCGACTGATCCTGGTCGAAGATGATCTTGGGCGGCACACTGCTCCTGGAACTTGATCCGACGTCGTCGATGGTGGACTCGCCTGCGGCCATCAGGAGACAGCCTCAGCCACGAGCCTCGATGACTACTAGTTTCTCACGCGGCACCCATCAAAGTCCGGCACCCTTCGCAGGGTAGGGATCGATCCTGACGGTTGCGTGACACTGGCCAGCCTCTTGGCAGCCGGCTTCATCACGAGGATGATCCTCAAGCTCGTTTGATCGGGGCCATGCGCAGCAGAAGCTTCTTCCGCCCGACTGAGGTGAAGATGACCTCAGCCTCGGCATCGTCACCGGACCCGCCGGCGGCGACCACTCGGCCCTCGCCCCATGTGCCGTGGACTACTAGGTCGCCCACCACCAATTCCAGCAATTCGGCACCGGTCGACTCCGCCACCCGCTTTCGCCGGCCGTTGGCGTCGAAGGCCGACTCCCCCGGGGACACGCCGCTACCGAAGACCGAACGACCAGGCGTGCCCTGGCGCTCCTCGGGTGCCGAGGAGCGCCGGAACGACCCAGACGACCCACCGAGGGTCGAACCCGACGATCCCCAGCCGCGCTCGACGGCGACGTCGCGCACCAGCTCGGCCGGGATCTCATTGAGGAAGCGGCTCGGGATGTTGGAGCTGGTGTTCCCCCACAGCATCCGACTCCAGGCGTGGGACACGTAGAGATGGCGCTCGGCCCGGGTGATGCCCACGTAGCAGAGGCGGCGCTCTTCCTCGAGTTCCACCGGGTCACCGAGCGAGCGCATGTGCGGAAAGATGCCGTCCTCCATGCCGACCAGGAACACGGCCGGAAACTCGAGTCCCTTGGCGATGTGCATGGTCATCAACGAGACCGTGGTGCCGTCGCCGCCGAGCTGGTCCGAATCGGCCACCAAGGCGGCCGCCTCCAAGAACTCGGCCAGCGTGCGGTACTCCCCAGCCACCCCGACCAGCTCGTCCACGTTCTCCACCCGACCGAGCGCCTCGATGGTGCCGTCCGACAAGAGCTCGCTGCGGTAGCCGGTGCGCTCCACGATGGCCGTCACCAACTCGCCGGGACCGAGCAGGGTGATGGCTGGGCTGTCGGCTTCGGACGGCGATCCCCCATCGACACCTGTGTCGCTGGCGCCACCGGAATCGCCTGACCGGGCCGGCTCGGGGGCGAACCCAGGGGCGAGCGCATCGCCGTCGGCGTCCACCAGGTCGGGCACGGCCATCTGCGTACGCAGGTCGGCCAGCAGGTCGGCGAGGTCCTCCAGGGACTTGCCCGCCTTGCCGCCCAGTCCGGCCTCGCCAGCCTCGGCCACGGCGTCACCGAAGGAGACCCCCAGGCGGCCAGCCCATCCGGACAGCTTGGCCACCGACGTGTCGCCCACGCCGCGTTTGGGCACGTTCACGATGCGGCGCCAGCTCACCTCGTCGTCCGGGTTGACCAGCACCCGCAGGTAGGCCAGGACGTCCTTGACCTCCTTGCGGTCGTAGAACTTGGTGCCACCCACCACCTTGTAAGGCACCTCTGCTCGGACCATGGCTTCTTCCAAGGCCCGGCTCTGGGCGTTGGTCCGGTAGAAGATGGCCACGTCGCCCCACTTGAGGGACTGGTCGGACCGCAGCCGGATGATCTCGTGGGCCACCCATTCGGCCTCGTCGTGCTCGTCCTCGGCCCGGTAGCGGACGATCTGGTCGCCGGCCCCTTGCTCGGTCCACAGCGACTTGGCCTTACGGGAGACGTTGTTGGTGATGACGGCGTTGGCCGCATCCAAAATGGTCTGGGTGGATCGGAAGTTCTGGTCGAGAGTGATGGCTGTGGCGTCTGGAAACGCCTTTTCGAAGTCGAGGATGTTGGAGATGTCCGCACCCCGGAACCGATAGACCGACTGGTCGCTGTCCCCCACCACCACGATGTTGCGGTGTCCACCCGCGAGTTGCACAGCCAGCGCGTTCTGCACGGCGTTGGTGTCTTGGTACTCGTCGATCAGGATGTGGGTGAACCGTCCCCGGTAGTGCTCGAGCACGTCGGGGTGCTCGTGGAACAGACGAACCGCGTTCAGCAGTAGGTCGTCGAAGTCCATGGCGTTGGCCGCCAGCATCCGCCGCTGATAGAGGTCGAAGACGTCGGCGATGCGGCGGTCGAAGATGGAGATGGCCGCTTGGCGGAACTCGACGGGGCCCTGCTGGCGCGACTTGGCCTGACTGATCTGGCCGAGCATGGATCGAGGTGACATCTTCTTGGTGTCGATGTCGAGCTCGCGAGCGATGATCTCGACCAAGCGGCGCGAGTCGGCATCGTCGTAGATGGTGAAACTGCCCTTGTAGCCGAGACGGTCGCCGTGGGCCCGCAGGATCCGCACGCACGCCGAGTGGAAGGTCGAGACCCACATGCGCCCCGCTCGGGGTCCGACCAGCTCGGCCACCCGGTGCTTCATCTCACCGGCCGCCTTGTTGGTGAAGGTGATGGCCAGGATCTGCCACGGGGCGGCATCGCCGCTAGCGATGAGGTGGGCGATCCTGCGGGTGAGCACTCTCGTCTTACCGGATCCAGCCCCGGCCACGATCAACAGCGGACCGCCACGGTGGACAACGGATGCCGTCTGGGGTGGCGTGAGCCCCACGATGAGCTCATCTCGACCGACCGGCTCGAACTGCGGGGCTGCGCCGAAGGCCATCTGACCACTGTCGGGGTGCTGTCCGGGGCCCCCGCCCCAGGTGGTCACTCCCACTCGATGGTGCCGGGCGGCTTGGACGTGATGTCCAGTGCCACCCGGTTGACGCCCTCGACCTCGTTGATGATGCGAGAGGAGAGACGCTCGAGGAGGTCGTAGGGCAGTCGTGCCCAATCTGCCGTCATGGCATCGTCGCTGGTGACAGCCCGGATGATGATCGGATAGGCGTACGTACGCCCGTCCCCCATGACGCCAACGGTGCGCACCGCAGGTAGGACGGCGAAGCTCTGCCACAACTCGCGGTAGAGGCCAGCCTTGCGGACTTCCTCGACCACGATGGCATCGGCGGCCCGAAGGATCTCGGCACGCTCCTGGGTGACCTCACCCACGATGCGAACGGCCAGCCCCGGTCCGGGGAACGGCTGGCGCCACACGATGTCGGTGGGCAGGCCCAGCTCCTCGCCCACGGCGCGGACCTCGTCCTTGAACAACAAGCGCAGCGGTTCGACCAGATCGAAGGCCAAGTCGTCGGGAAGGCCACCCACGTTGTGGTGGGACTTGATGGTGGCAGCCGTGCCGAAGCCGGACTCGATCACGTCGGGGTAGAGGGTCCCTTGGACCAGGTAGCCCGAGGGCTCGTCGTCAGTGCCTTCAGCCTCTTCGAGGTGACCCTTCTCGACCACCAGGTCGCGAGCCACCTCTTCGAAGATACGAATGAAGAGCTCGCCGATGATCTTGCGCTTGCGCTCGGGGTCGGTCACCCCGGCCAGGGCCTCGAAGAATCGGTCGGCGGCCTTCACGTGGACCAGGTCGATGTGGAACTGGCGGCGGAAGGTCTCCTCCACCTGCTCGGACTCGTTGGCCCGCATGAGCCCGGTGTCGACGTAGACACAGGTGAGCTGGTCACCGATGGCCTTGTGCACCAGGGCGGCCGCTACCGCCGAGTCGACGCCGCCGGACAGGGCGCACAGCACCGGGGAGTTGCCCACCTGGGCCTGTACCGCGGCCACTTGGCTCTCGATGATCGAGGTGTGGGTCCATGACGGCGGGCAGTGACAGATGTCGTACAAGAAGCGCTCGAGCAGGTCTCGGCCGTGCTCGGTGTGGACCACTTCGGGGTGGAACTGCACACCGAAGATGCCCCGGTCGGGGTCGTGGAGGGCAGCCACCGGGGCGTCGGGGCAGTTGGCGGTGGCCACGAAGCCCTCGGGCACCTGGGTGATGGCGTCCCCATGGCTCATCCACACTTCGGCCGACTCGGGCCAGTCAGTGAAGATCGGCGACGAGCCGGTGATGGTCAGCGGGGTGCGTCCGTACTCGCCACGTCCGGTGCGGGCCACCTCGCCACCCAACTGCTGGGTGATGAGCTGGGCGCCGTAACAGATACCCAGGATCGGAATCCCGAGGTCGTAGATGGCCGGGTCGATGGACGGCGCCGGGGTCTCGTTGACCGACTTCGGGCCGCCGGACAAGATGATGCCCGAGGGGCGACGAGCGGCGAACTCGGCCGCGGTTGTCGTGTGCGGGACGATTTCGGAGTAGACGTGAGCCTCGCGCACCCGGCGGGCGATCAGCTGGGCGTATTGGGCACCGAAGTCGACGACCAGTACCGGACCCTCGCGAGGGTCGTCAGTGGGAACGGAAGGGCTCAATGGCCCATGCCGACGCCCTGCGCACGCTGCAGGTCCTTGCCCTCGGTCTGGAGCGCGGGGGCCACCATGACCTCTGCCTTCTGGAACTCCTTGACCGTCTGGTAGCCGCACGTGGCCATGGCCGTGCGCAACGCACCGAACAGGTTCATGCGGCCGTCATTCTCATGAGCCGGGCCGAGGAGGATCTCTTGGAGCGTGCCCCGGGTGGTGGTCTTGACCCGTGCGCCACGAGGCAGCGTCGGGTGGAAGGTGGCCATGCCCCAGTGGAAGCCGCGGGCCGGAGCCTCGACTGCGGACGACAGGGGTGAGCCGAGCATGACGGCGTCGGCGCCGCAGGCGACCGCCTTGGCGATATCGCCACCCTTGGACATGCCGCCATCGGCGATGACGTGGACGTAGACGCCGGTCTCGTCGAGGTGACGCATCCGGGCCCCGGCCACATCGGCGATGGCCGTGGCTTGGGGGACCCCGATACCGAGGACGCCTCGGGTGGTGCAGGCATTGCCGGGACCGACGCCGACCAGCACGCCGACCGCACCGGTGCGCATCAGGTGGAGACCGGCTTGGTAGGACGCACAGCCACCCACGATGACCGGGACCTCGAACTCGCGGATGAATCGCTTGAGGTTGAGCGGCTCGACTGTCTTGGAGACGTGCTCGGCCGAGACGACCGTGCCCTGAATGACCAGGATGTCGAGCTCGGCGGCCAGCAGAGCGGGAGCGAACATGGTGGTCTTCTGGGGGGTGACCGAGGCGGCGGTGGTGATGCCGGCCGCCTTCATCTCCTGGATGCGCTGGGTGACCAAGTCGAGTTGGACCGGCTCGGCGTACATCTGCTGCATCCGAGAGGTGGCCTTTTCGGTCGGCAGCTCACGGATCTCGTCGAAGAGGGCAGACGGGTCCTCGTAGCGGGTCCATAGGCCCTCGAGGTTCAGTACGCCGAGTCCGCCGAGGCGGCCGATCTCGATGGCCGTCGAGGGGCTGACCACGCCGTCCATAGCCGAGGCCATGAGGGGGAGTTCGAACTTGTAGGCATCGATCTGCCAGCTGACGTCGACATCTTCGGGGTCGCGGGTGCGACGGCTCGGGACGATGGCGATGTCATCGAACCCGTAGGCCCTCCGTCCCGACTTGAAGATGCCAATCTCTAACTCAGCCACTGAAATGTCCTCCGGACCCTGGTTGCGATTCGACGTGCCTCAGGGACGGTGGCAGCTCCGACACTGCGCCGACCGACCTGGCCCTACGATACCGCCTGCGCGAGGGGCCCGTATCCGGGCCCGATCAGTCGATCAGCCGCCCCGACTACTGGATCATCGCCGGCGGGGCGACGAGGGGCCCGCCACGTCGAGGACCAGGCACAGAAGCTCGGTCAGCACCCGGGCCGTAGCGCCCCAGATGGTCTCGTCGGCCACGCTGAAGAACCACACCGGGAACTCACCGCCGAGCTCCCCGTCGACCCCGTTGCGGCCCGGGACGGCCCACCACTCCTCGGCGAACACCCCGTCGGCCAGCAGATCGGCCAGGGCCACATCGAAGACTCGGGACACTTCGTCGGGGGCGGGTGACGTGACCGGACGACTGTCCAATACGGCCACCACCGGGGTCATCAGGGTGTTGGACGAGACGGTGGGCATGGCCGTCAGGTGACCGACGATCTGCACCAGGGCGGGGTCGAGGCCGACCTCCTCGTGCGCTTCGCGCAGGGCGCCCTTATCGATCCCCTCATCGGCGTCGAGCTTGCCCCCGGGGAAGGCCACCTCGCCCTGGTGGGACCGCAGGCGCGAGGAACGGACAGTGAGCAGCACCCGGGCCTCGCCATCCTCTTCGAACAAGGCCACCAGGACGGCGGCAGGGTTGGCATCAGGAAACGCGCCAGCAAACGAACGAGCGAACTCGGAGACCTCGGCGGCGACGGTATCGGCATCGGCCGCTCGGTCCCTCGAGGTGACTGCGGATACGACGGTGTCGAGCCGCACGGACGATCGAACGTCGACGCCGAGGTGCGCCCAGGGCGCGTCTCCGCCGAGCCGGTGCGACGGCGGTCGGGGGATCTCCTGGGGGCCGGTCCGGTGCCGGGGATCAGTGGGCGACATCACCCGTGAGACTAGGGGCACCCAGTCGTCGGACCTGCCGGCAGTTACTCCGGGGTCCGGAAGCAGAAACGATCGTTCGGTACGAAGGGAACGCAGCGGCGGCTCGGTCTTGGGACGCCCGGACAGGAGCAGCCCTGTGTCTGATCAGCAAGCAGCACCGGAAGGTCGGATCCAGTTCCCGATCACCACAGCGCTCGAGTTTCCCGAGTGGACCATCGAGCACAACATCGGCCTGGTGTTCGGACTCGTGGTGCGGTCCATGGGGGCAGCCAAGGGGTTCACGGCCGGTTTCAGAGCCCTGGCAGGGGGCGAGGTAAAGCAGTACACCAAGCTCCTCGAGGACACCCGTCGCCCCGCCCTCTACCGGATGATCGAACATGCCCAGATGGCCGGAGCGAATGCCGTCATCTGGAGCCTGTTCGTCCGACGGCACGGCGAATCGGATCAACCTGAGCCGGGCTGGGTCCCCACTGACGAGGTGTTCACCGACCCGGGTACAGACCGCAAGATGCGGGTGTTCACCGAACCGGGTACAGACCGCAAGATGCGGGTGTGGACCGACCCGGCCGGAGACCGGCACTACGTGCCCGAGCAGCAGGGCTGATCCCTCGGCTGGCGGCCGCGTCGCTCGGCGTCCGGTGGACCGGCGAGGCCAGCTGTAGCCACTCCGTGGCCTTGGCCTTGGCCTTGGCCGTGGCCGTCGCCACTGCCGCACATGGTCGAATTCCGACGGACGGTAGCGTAGAAGCCCGACCGATGGTCCAGTAGAGGACCCACAGGCCCTTCTGCGGCCTTGACGCCTCGCTGGTCTACCCAGACTCGGCGATGACCCGGTCCGGGCCGCCGTGATCTTTGGATCCCACACCGAAACACCCCCCTGCCACGCTTCGTGCCAGACCACAGTGGTTCGGGTGGAAGATGGGTGGTGTGACACATGAGTACACATATGGCTACATTTGGAGACATGGAAGATGAACGGGTCTCGGTCCGCGAACTACGTAACACCATGAGCGCCGTGCTCCGGCGGGTCGAAGCAGGTGAGCGGTTGACGATCACCGTCGACCGTCGGCCGGTGGCTGCCATCGTCCCGATCGAGCAGCCTCGCAAGGTCTCCTGGGCCACGGCCATGCAGATTGCCGCCCGCCACCCTGGCGACCGAGGACTGCTGGCCCAGGTACGCGAGTACGCCGGCGATACCACCGACGACGTATGAACGTTCTCCTCGACACCTCGTACTTCGTGGCCACCGAGACCGGTCGCCCGCTTGCTTCCGTGCCCGATGCAGGCACTACCGAGATCTCCGTGGTCACTGTCGCTGAGCTGACGCTCGGTGTGCTCCTGGCTGGAGACGACGTCCGGGCCGATCGGGTGGCCACCCTGGCCGCCGTCGAGTCCAACTGGACCCCCCTGCCGGTGGACGCCGAGGTGGCACGCACCTTTGCCCGTATCGTGGCCGATCTCCGGTCCCGCAACCGCCGGGTTCCAGTGCTCGACGCCCTCATCGCCGCCACCGCCATCGTCCACGAACTACCAGTGGTGACCCAGGACCGAGACTACGAAGCGATCGACGGAGTCCAGGTCTTCATGGTGTGATTGCCCCTGGACGCGACGATGACCGGACCCGTGGGCCCGGCCATCGTCTGCGATACGTGCTGCCTCGTGCTGTTCAAAGCAGCCCGGTGCAGCGTGCCGGCCCAGACTGCGGACCGGCGGTGTGACTACATCATGCCGCCCATGCCACCCATGCCGCCCATGCCGCCACCCATGGCAGCGGCGGCAGCAGCAGCGCCGCCGTCACCCTTCTCGGGCTTGTCGGCAACGAGCGCCTCGGTGGTCAGCAGGAGTCCGGCGATGGAGGCCGCGTTCTGCAGTGCAGAGCGGGTCACCTTGGCCGGGTCGATGACGCCGGCCTTGACCAGGTCCTCGAGCTCGCCCGTGGCGGCGTTCAGGCCGATGTGGCCCTTCTTGCTCTCCACTTCCTTGACGTAGACCGAACCCTCGAGGCCGGCATTGTTGGCGATGGCCTCCAACGGTGCAGCCAGAGCCTTCAGCACGATGGTGGCGCCAGTGGCCTCGTCACCCTCCAGGGTGTCGATGACGGCCTGC
Source organism: Acidimicrobiales bacterium (assembly GCA_037141235.1). Taxonomy (GTDB): domain Bacteria; phylum Actinomycetota; class Acidimicrobiia; order Acidimicrobiales; family RAAP-2; genus Bog-756. The sequence continues at coordinate 9,878 of JBAXCY010000091.1, forward strand.
ACGGCGGCACGCGAGCGGACCAGTGCGGTACCGCCACCGGCCACGATGCCCTCTTCAACTGCGGCCCGGGTGGCGGAGAGTGCATCTTCGATGCGGTGCTTCTTCTCCTTGAGTTCCACCTCGGTGGCTGCTCCGACCTTGACCACGGCTACGCCACCAGCCAGCTTGGCCAGCCGCTCCTGCAGCTTCTCGCGGTCCCAGTCGGAATCGGTGTCGTCGATCTCGCGCTTGATCTGAGCGATCCGTCCCTTGACGTCATCCGCAGACCCGCCGCCCTCGATGAGGGTGGTGTTGTCCTTGGTGACGATGACGCGACGGGCGCTGCCCAGCAGGTCCACGGTGGTGGTGTCGAGCTTCAGGCCGATCTCCTCAGAGATCACCTGGGCACCGGACAGCACGGCCATGTCCTGGAGCATCGCCTTGCGGCGCTCACCGAATCCGGGGGCCTTGACGGCGACCGAGGTGAACGTGCCACGGATCTTGTTGACGACCAGGGTGGCCAAAGCCTCGCCCTCGATGTCCTCAGCGATGATCAGCAGCGGCTTGCCGGTCTGCATGACCTTCTCGAGGACGGGAACCAGGTCGTGGACGGCGCTGATCTTGCCGTTGACGAAGAGGATCAAGGGGTCGTCCAGGACGGCCTCCTGGCGCTCGGCGTCAGTGACGAAGTACGGGGAGAGGTAGCCCTTGTCGAACTGCATGCCCTCGGTGAACTCGAGCTCGATGCCGAACGTGTTGGACTCTTCGACCGTGACGGTCCCGTCCTTGCCGACGCGGTCGATGGCGTCAGCCAGGACCTCGCCGATGGCCGAGTCGGCTGCGGAAATGGAGGCCACCTGGGCGATCTCCGTCTTCGAGTCGATCTCCTTGGCCTGCTTCTTGATCGAAGCGACGGCGGCGGCCACACCCTTGTCGATTCCCTTGCGGAGACCGAGGGGGTTGGCTCCGGCAGCCACGTTGCGCAGTCCCTGGCGAATAAGCGCCTGGGCCAGCACCGTGGCCGTCGTGGTTCCGTCACCGGCGACGTCGTTGGTCTTGGTGGCGACTTCCTTGACGAGCTGGGCGCCCATGTTCTCGAAGGGGTCCTCGAGCTCTACCTCACGGGCGATGGATACGCCGTCGTTGGTGATAGTGGGAGCACCGAACTTCTTCTCGATCACGACGTTGCGGCCCTTCGGCCCAAGCGTCACCTTGACTACGTCGGCCAGTTTATTGACGCCGGCCTCGAGGCCGCGGCGGGCGGCCTCGTCGAACTTGAGCATCTTGGCCATTACTTCGTCACCTTGGCCAGGATGTCGCGGCTCGAGAGAATCAGCAGGTCCTTGCCGTCAGCGCTGATCTCAGTGCCTCCGTACTTGGAGTAGACGACGGTGTCGCCGACCACGATGTCGAGGGGAATGAGCTCGCCGGTCGTCTCGGAGCGGCGGCCGGGGCCGACGGCGAGAACTTCACCCTGCTGGGGCTTCTCTTTGGCGGTGTCGGGGATGACCAGACCGGAAGCGGTGGTCTCCTCGGACTCGCCGGGCTGGACGACGATGCGGTCGTCGAGGGGGTACAGACTCATGATTCGGGCCTCCTGTGGCACGTTTGGCAGTCGAGGGTTGAGAGTGCCAACGATACCCGGCCCAGCCTCGGTTGGCAACCGCGCCCCTAGAGTGCCAGCCAGCCCCATCGATGCCCTGGTCGGGTGCCTGTTCGATCCCCTGGTCGGGTGCCAGGTAGGCCAGGGAGACGTGCAGTTCAAACGGTGCAGTTCAAACGGTGCAGTTCAGGCCGTGCAGTTCAGGCCGTGCAGTTCAGGCCGTGCAGTTCAGGC
>JBAXCY010000092.1:0-11675 GCA_037141235.1 Acidimicrobiales bacterium
CCTCGGGTCGGGATGACCGTCTCGCCCCGCAGGTAAGGAGCGAGCACGTCGGGCAGTACCACCGAGCCGTCCACTTGGCGTCCGGTCTCCACCAGTGCGGCCCAGATCCGAGCCCACGCCAGCGCCGAGCCGTTGAGGGTGTGGACGATCAACGGAGTGCCGCCGCCTGACGGGCGATAGCGGATGTTGGCCCGGCGGGCCTGGTAGTCCGTGCACCAGCTGACCGAGGAGACCTCCAGCCACATGTCCACCCCGGGCGAGTAGACCTCGAGGTCGAAGGTGCGGGCCGCCGAGTTGCCGATATCGCCGCTGCACAGGTCGAGCACCCGGTACTGCAGACCCAGGGCCTGCAGCATGGCCTCGGCCCGAGCCACCATGGACTCCAGAAGCGCAGGGGCCTGGTCGGGGGTGGAGTAGGCAAACAGTTCGACCTTGTCGAACTCATGCACCCGCAGTAACCCACGGGTGTCACGCCCGGCCGCCCCAGCCTCGCGGCGGTAGCAGGCCGTGCCGGCGGTCAACTTCAGGGGCAAGTCGTCCTCTTCGAGCACATCGCCCCGCCACATCGAGGTGAGCGGCACTTCGGCCGTCGGAATGGCCCACAGGTCGTCGCGCTCGAGGTGATAGGCCTCCTCTTCGAACTTCGGGAGGTGGCCGGTCGAGACCATGGTGCCGGTCAGCACCAAGGTCGGTGGCCGGACCTCTTCGAACTCGTCGGCATGACTGTCAAGAGCGAACGAGGTGAGGGCGCGCAGGAGCCGGGCCCCGAAGCCCCGATACAGCGGAAACATCGATCCGGACAGCTTGGCGCCGCGCTCCATGTCGAGCAGGCCGAGATCGGTGCCGATTTCCCAGTGGGGCACCCGCTGGGCTTCCGTGTAGGTCGGGTCGACCGCCGGCCAGGTCCGGGCCACCACGTTGTCGTCGGCACCCGTGCCGTCAGGGGCGTCGGGACTGGGTAGGTTCGGGAGATACAGCAGAGCTTGGCGGACATCCTCTTGGGCCTGTTCGGCCACCACGTTGAGTTCGCGCTCGGTGTCGCCGGCCGCCCGGCTGTCATCAGCCAGCTGCCCGGCCAGCGCGGTGTCCCCCGCCCGCCGGGCCTCACCGACCTGCTTGGACATGACCTTGACCGAGGCGCGGACCTCATCGCGTGCACCCACTGCCGCACGAGCGGCGAAATCGAGCGCGGCCAGTCGGTCGATCTCCCCGGGGTCCACCCCTCGCCGGGCCAGGGCGGTCTTCACCGCGTCGATGTCGTCTCGCACCAGTCGGATATCGATCATGTCGCCATAACGGTAGCGTGGCGTCTAGTGGACCACGCCGACGCTGCCCAGCCGCAGGATGCTGTCGCCCCGACCAAGGCGGGGTCGGACTCCTCAGACGCGGCCGTCGTCTGTAGCGACGTCGTCATCCGCTACGGCGACACCCTCGCCGTCGATCGGCTCTCCTTCACCGCCCACCGGGGCGAAGTCCTGGCGCTGCTGGGTCCGAACGGCGCGGGCAAGACCAGCACCGTCGAGGCGTTGGAGGGCTACCGACCGGTGACGTCAGGGAAGATGCGGGTCCTCGGACTCGACCCAGGACGTGACCACAACGCCCTGGTGGCGCGGATCGGGGTCATGCTGCAAAAAGGCGGGGTCTACCCGATGCTGGGGCCGGCCCAGGTGCTCCACCTGTTTGCGGCCTACTACGACGACCCCGAAGACCCCGATGCGCTGCTCGACCTGGTCGGGCTGCGCGGTGCCCGACGCACCCCGTGGCGACGCCTGTCCGGCGGGGAGCAGCAGCGCCTGGCCCTGGCTCTGGCTCTGGTAGGCAAGCCCGAGGTGCTCTTCCTGGACGAGCCCACGGCTGGGGTCGACCCTGAAGGCCGGATCGTGGTGCGAGACATCATTACCTCAGTGCGCGACAAAGGGATGTGCGTCCTGTTGACCACCCACGAGCTGGCCGAGGCCGAGCGGGTGGCCGACCGGGTGGTGATCATCGACCACGGACGGCTGTTGGCCGAGGGGACGCCGGCCGAGCTGGCCTCGGGCACCGCCGACGGCTCGGTCCGCTTCTCCACTGATCCGGGCATCGACACAGACTCCCTGGCCGCGGCGGTGGCCCCGGGTGCGACCGTCGTCGAGGAGCGCCCCGGTGCCTACCGGCTCATGCTGGCCAGCGACACCCCATCACCGACCCCGACCCCGGCGGCGGTGGCCGCCCTGACCAGCTGGCTGGCCGAACGCGGACTGTCCCTTGGGGACCTGCGGACCGGGCAGTCGCTAGAAGAGGCCTATCTGTCGATCACTGGGTCTCGGACGGTGACCGAGCCCGAAGGCGACCAACCGGCGGTGCCCCGAGGTCGGGGCCGACGCTCACGGGGGAGGCGCTGATGCGGCCGCTGATGGCTCAGTTGCGGGCCGAGGTGACGATGATCTTCACCAACGGCGAGACCCTCTTTCTGACACTAGGGATCCCGGTGGTATTCCTGTTGTTCTTCTCCACCGTCCACGTCCTGCCCGAGGGAACCCGCCACCCAGTGGACTTCTTGGTGCCCGGGATCCTGGCGCTGGCCATCATGTCGACCTCGATGACCGCCCTGTCCATCGGGACCGGGTTCGAGCGGGGCTACGGGGTCCTGAAGCGTCTGGGATCCACACCGCTAGGTCGGCCCCGGCTCCTGACAGCCAAGATCTTGGCCGTCTTGGCCGTGGAGCTCTTCCAGGCCGCCGTGCTGATCGGCGTGGGCTACCTGCTGGGCTGGAACCCCGGTGGCCCAGGCGGGGCCAGCGCACTGGTGGGCGCGGCGCTGCTGGCCATGGTGCTCGGCACGGTGGCCTTCGGTGGAATTGGTCTGGTGCTGGCCGGCACGCTCAAGCCGCTGGTCAATTTGGCCGTGGTCAATGCCCTGTTCGTCGTGCTGCTGCTGCTGGGCGGGATGCTGATCCCTCTCTCCAAGCTGCCCGACTGGCTGGCCGCGCTGTCCAAGTTGCTGCCGGCCGCCGCGCTGTCCCAGGCGCTGCACGGGACCCTCGGCCGCGGCACACCGGTAGCGGCCCGGGACTGGATCGTGCTGGGTGTGTGGGCAGTGGGTGCATCGCTGGTGGCCGGACTCACCTTCCGCTGGGAGTAGATCCGGCGCGCCCAGCCATTGGTGCACAGTCCCTCGATGAGAACCGGGCGTTCGAAACGACTCAGCCGCTGCCGCCGCCGGCCAGTCGGTGGATCCAGCCGTTGAGCTGCGCCTGGGTCACCGGGCCGATGATATGGCCGACCACCACCCCCGACTCGTCGATGAAGAACGTGTTGGGCTCGGCATTCAAGCCGTAGAGGCCAGCCGTTACCCGTAGGTCAGCGTCCTGGGCCACCGGGTAGGTGATGCCGGACTGCTGGATGAACGGCACAGCATCAGCCGGGGGGTCGGCGGCATCCACGCCGATGAACTGGATGACCGATCCCTTCGCCTGAGCAGCGGCTGCGGTGGTGGCGAACATCGGAGTCTCCTCCCGGCACGGGACGCACCACGAAGCAAAGAAGTTGAGGACTACCGGGTGATGACGGGATACACCGAGGGCGTCCAGCACCACGGGTGGACCGCCCATGACCGACGGAAGAGAGAAGTTGGGTGCGGACGTGCCTACTGCCACCACCCCGCCGGCACCGCTGCCCTTGCTGCCCGTGGTCGTTGTGCCTAGTCCCACGAACAAGAACACGGCCAGGGCTGCTGCCAGGACCACGCCGACGAGGAAGGCGCGCAGCCGACGGGGCGGGCGGGTCTGAGTGGGAGTTGGGGTCGAAGGCGGAGGTGGAGCTGGAGCCGACGCATCGTGAGCATCAGCCGTGCCTGTCAGTTCGTCACTGACTGAAGCGCCTGACTGGTCGAGCGACTGCGGCTGATCGGGCGACTGCGGCTGGTCGGGCGACTGCGGCTGGTCGGGCTGGTCGATCGGGTCGCTCACGTGATGAAGACGTCGACCGCCATCACCACGAACAGCAACGTCAAGTACGTGATCGAGTAGCTGAACAACTGCATCGAGGCCTTGGGGGTGGCCTGGACCCACAGGCGGATGGCCAAGGCGATGAACCCCACACCCAGTACCGCCGCCGTCACCACATACAGCGTGCCCAGGTGAGCCACCGGGGCCAGCACGAAGGTGAGTCCCACCATGATCACGGTGTAAACGAGGATCTCGATGGCTGTGCGTCGGAAGGTGGCCACCACTGGCAGCATCGGCACGCTGGCGGCCTCATAGTCGTCCTTGTACTTGAAGGCCAAGGCCCAGAAGTGGGGCGGGGTCCACGTGAAGATGATGGCGAACAGCACCAGGGGAGCCCAGGCCAACGAGTCGGTCACCGCCGCCCATCCGACCAGTACCGGCATGGCCCCAGCCGCTCCGCCGATCACGATGTTCTGCTTGCTGGTCCGCTTCAGCCACAGCGTGTAAACGAAGACGTAGAAGAGGGTGGCCGACACGGCGAGTACCGCGGACAGCAGGTTGACCCACGCCCACAGCTCCACGAAAGCCAGGACCTCGAGAGACACGGCGAAAATCAGCGCGTTGCGGGGAGCGATGACCCCGGTGACCAGCGGCCGCTTCCGGGTCCGGTGCATCAGCTTGTCGATGTCTCGGTCCACGAACATGTTGATGGCGTTGGCCCCACCGGCAGCCAGAGTTCCACCCAGCAGGGTGGCGATCATCAGCCAGACCGGAGGCATCCCGCCCTGAGCCAGGATCATGGTCGGCAACGTGGTGATCAGCAGCAGCTCGATGATGCGCGGCTTGGTCAAGGCCACGTAGGCGCCGAGACGCGACATCATGGTGAGGTGGCCAGGTAGCGCCACGGCGGGAGAGGACATCAATAGAGAGACTACTCCCAACCCCGGTTCCCGGTCCTGGGGAGGCCTGGTGCCAGGATTCCCCTAGGCCTGGGGATCATCGTCCGAGAGTCCCGGTAGCATGGGTACCCGGTGCCCACCATGCGAATCAGCCCACGTGGCTTCCTCCTCCTGTGTCGGATCACCCTGGCCACGATCATCCTCAACGTGGCCACCGGTGCAGCCGTCCGTCTGTCCGACTCCGGCCTCGGCTGTCCGGACTGGCCGACCTGCGCTCACCGTCGACTGACACCGCCACTGTCCCTCCATCCGGTCATCGAATTCGGCAACCGGGTGGTGGTATTTGCCCTCGTCGTGAGCTGTGCCGCCACCTATGTGGCCTCGTTCCTCCGCCGGCCGTCCCCGCGCCGTGACCTGCGGTGGCTGTCCGGCGGGCTCATCCTGGGTGTCCTCGGCGAAGCCGTACTGGGGGCGGTCGTGGTCTATACCAAGCTCAACGCCTATGTCGTCATGACCCACTTCATGATCGGCATCGCCCTGCTGTCCGTCAGTGTCCTACTCGTTCTGCGGGCCGACCACGGACCGGGCCGCGGCACCCTGGTGGTGGCCCGTCGGATCCTGATCACTTCCCGGGTCTATCTGGTCCTGCTGGCCCTGGCCCTGGTGGCCGGTACGGCCACCACCGGGGCCGGGCCCCATGCTGGCGGTAGAGGATCCAAGCGGGTGCCGGTGGCGCTGGCCGACATGTCACGGATCCACGCAGAAACCGTCCTCGTGACCGGGTTCGTCCTCCTCGCGCTCCTGTGGATGCTGTGGAAGTCAGATGCACCGTCGCGGATCCAGAGTTCCGGGCGGATCCTGCTCGGGGCCATGGTGGTCCAAGGGGTCATGGGCTACACCCAGTACTTCACCCAACTGCCAGCCGTCCTGGTCGGATTCCACGTGGTCGGGGCCGTCGTGGTGTGGTCGACGGCGCTGTGGTTCCACCACGGCCTCTGCGACCACCTTGCAGAGCAGACCACCGGGGCCGACCAGACGAAGGGCACCATGCTTGACGTGGCCGTCCCTGAGGAGGAGGCATCCGTGGTTGGCTCGCCATGAGCAGGCCCATGACGACCCGGGCTGCCACCCAGCCCGCTGATCGCGAACCGGTCGGTGTCATGCCCGTCGAGACAGTGCCGATGGGCGACCTCGGGACCATCGTCGACGAAGACCTCGCAACGGACAAGCCGTGGCTGGTCATCGTGTGGAACGACCCGATCAACCTGATGTCGTACGTCACCTTCGTGCTCCAGAAGCTGTTCGGCTACTCGAAGGAGAAGGCGACGGCCATGATGCTCGACGTCCACCACAAAGGTCGTGCCGTGGTGTCCTCGGGTACCCGGGAGCGTGCCGAGCTCGACATCTACCGACTCCACGAGCACGGGCTGTGGGCCACCATGGAGCAGTCGTCGTGAGGGAGCAGTCGTCGTGAGGGAGCAGTCGTCCCGCAGGGAGCAGTCGTCGTGAGCTCGCCCATCCGGCGTCGCAGGGACGGTCGCTACGTCATCCGACTCGACGACAACGCTCGACAGGTCCTGGCCGATCTGGGCCAGCAGTTGCCCGGAGCCATGGAGGCCCGAGACCCGATGGTGCGTCGGCTCTTCCCCCCGGCCTACACCGGGTCCGATCAGACCGGTGCCGAGCAGGAGTACCGGGACCTGGTCGACAACGCGCTGCTCAACCACCACACCCGCTCGTTCGAAATACTGGTGGCCACCGCCCACGCCGACACCCTCAGTGCAGACGAGTTCGCCGCCTGGCTCGATGCCATCGGTTCGCTGCGGCTGGCCCTCGGCACCCGGCTCGACGTGCACGAGGACATGGAGGTCCCCGCTCCCGAGGATCCGATGGCGGCCGAGTACGGACTCTTCACATTCTTGGGTGAGCTGCAGTACATGATGGTCGAGGTACTGGCCAGCGAACTCCCTGATGAGGGGCGGCCAGAGGGGACCCTCTGAACCTCTGCTAATCTCCCTAAGCCCTGTTCGGGACAAGAGCCCCCATCGTCTAGCGGCCTAGGACGCTGCCCTTTCAAGGCGGTAACACGGGTTCGAATCCCGTTGGGGGTGCGTTATTCCCCAGCGTGCAGTTGCTGGTTGGGGACCTGTGGTGCAGTTTGGAGTGCACGCCGCCCTGTCAAGGCGGAGGTCGCGGGTTCAAATCCCGTCAGGTCCGCCACCCCGGAGCTCCCTCGTGGAGGTCCGGGGCGAGGTCGGGTAGCTCAGTTGGTAGAGCGCGCGCCTGAAAAGCGTGAGGTCACCGGATCGACGCCGGTCCCGACCACCAGGAAGTCGCAGTTCAGAGCACCGTTGGTGCCACCGGGACCAACGGGAACCTCCCGTTCGTGCCCACTACGTGCCCAGAAAACTGGTCCAACACGGGTGAGTTCGCTCGCACCAGTCAGAAGTGGTCGACTCCTGCGGATGGCACCGACCTGACGGCTTTGGGCTTCCCAGCGAAGTAGCCGGACATGTGCAGCCGAAGTGGCGCGAGGGTTACCCCTGCCTAGCGCCCAGTCTTCAGAAGACCTTCGGCACCGACACCAGTGCTGGCCTCAAGAAGTTGAGCAACGCGCTGATGGGAGATGCCGAGCAAGTAGCCCGCGTCCCTGAGTGGGACGCCGATCTGAATGAGCTCGGTCACTGCCTGTGTCGTGGCACTCACCGAAGCAGCTTGAGCAGCCGCCAGCCGACCCCGTTCGTCGATCGCTCGTTGGACGTTCTCGGCGACCGAACCTGGCAGTCCGATGATGTTGGACCTCTGGACCTCAAAGGAGTCCGGATCCGCATCGAGATGCAGCGCCACGATCGACTTCGCCATGCGATCGGTCTCTCTCAAATTTCTGGCCTGCGTGGTGAGACCCAGGCCAGGGATTCGCACGACCCAGCTGCGCCCTTCCTGGTGGATCTCGTACTTGTAGACGTCTGTCATTTCTGCAACCACCCCTTTCCGAGGGCCGGCGTCAGGGCATCCTGGATACTTCGGCATACCCCAGCGGTCACGGTCTTGTGTTTGGGCACGTAACACTGGCAGTCACCCAGTCTCCACACCTCGTGGTCGCCATCCTGTCGTATCAAGACAGCTCCATTTCGCGACAGAGTCTGGATCACCGCCCTCTTAGCCATTGGCTTCACAATCTGAAGTCTAGTCTAATAGACTTAGTGCGTCTAGGGAACTAGACAGATTGATGAGGCGTTGGGCTAAAGCCGGCCCCATGCCCTGCCCTCCAGCCGGCGTTCGGGGACACCTAGTGGACCTCGGTAGCTCTCACGGTGTCGAGGTCGTTGATTGACCAACGGGTACCGGACAGTTGCAGGGAGGTGGTCCCGGAATCGTAGAACTGCCCGCTGTTGATACGCAGGAACATGCCACACCGCCTTGGGAACACGCTGTCAAGATCACAGCAAACGAAGCGCCTAGCAATCCGCCGATGACTCGTTTGGAAATCACACTTGGAGAACCTAGCGAGGGCGGGGAACTTCGGTCGCCATGCCGAACCCCTCCCGGCGTTCGGGGGCAGTCAGTTGCCCTGGTCGACGAACCGCTTGAGAGCTTTCAAGTAGCCATTTGTACCGGCAGTCTGAACGGCCCGCCCGATCGGTCCAGCCACCTGAGTGAATCGGTCTCCCGGTCGGGAGACTGCAGATTCCGCTAGCCCTTAGGCGACGAGGGCCACACTGAGCCCTACCGATCTGACTGCGGCGTGCAGTCGGGTATCCCACACGACAATGACCGGATCGACCGGATCGACCGGATCGACCGGATCGACCGGATCGACCGGATCGACCGAGGCAACCGCCTGGGCACTGGCCAGGTGCACGGCGTCAGCCCCAGACAGCGAGTGCCGGACGGCGAGTCCACCCGATGGCGACCCAGCAAATATGCGCCGGGACTCGGCCCTCAGCGTGTCCCGATGAACCAGAGCACCACTACCAAGATGCTGCCGTTCAGCACGAAATCGAAGACCAACCCTGCGAACCGAGCCCACGTGAGCGGGGTGTGCTTACCGGCGTAGGCCGGCCAGTAGAGCCGCTTCTCCAAGTAGATCCGGTGGCCAACCGCTCGCAACCCGTCCACCAGGTACTGCCGCTGGCCGTAGGGCTGGTTAGATTCGCCCGGGACGATCTCGGGCACAACTCGCTCGCCTGGCCCAGCATCTGTCATGGTGCATACCCTCGCACTCGGGTGTGACTGAATCCACCCAGACCGGCTTGCTACGTTTCGCGCCACTGCCACTGCCACTACCACTGCCACTGCCACTGCCACTGCCACCAGGAGCACCCATGACCAACATCTCGTCTCACTCGGCACCGTCGCCAACACGACCCCTTGCCACCCACCGTCTCACCGAACTGGGCTTCTACGGACTCGCTGGGCAACCGGACAGCTCCCGGGACCTCATCGAGGAGGTCCACCTCGGCGAGTCCCTGGGCTTCGGGTCGGTGTTCCTGTCGGAGCGCTTCGACAAGAAAGAGATCGGCGTCCTGTCCGGGGCGGCCGGTGCGGTCAGCACCGAGATGACTGTGGTGACGGCTGCCACCAACCACAACACCCGCCACCCCTTGATCACTGCGGGGCTGGCTCGCACGATGCAGAGCCTGACCGATGGACGGTTCGTCCTGGGACTGGGACGGGGCATCCCCATCATCCAGGACACCTACGGCATCCCACGCATCACCACCGCCGCCCTCGAGGACTTCGCCGGCATCATGAGGCGTCTCTTCCGGGGTGAGTTCATCGTCGGCCACGACGGTCCGGCCGGATCGTGGCCCGTCCTCTACCTAGCCGCCATCGACGAGCCTCTGCCGCTCGGCCTGATGGCCTTCGGACCCCACTCTTTGGCTCTGGGTGGCCGCTGCTTCGACGAGGTGGTGCTCCACACCTTCTTCACCGAAGAGACCACCCGCCGGTGTGTGGCCACGGTCAAGGCCGCCGCCGAGCAGTCCGGCCGAGATCCCGATGCTGTGCGGGTCTGGTCGTGCCTGGCCACCATCGGTGACCACATTCCCGAAGACCTCCGACTCATGAAGTCGGTCGGTCGGCTTGCTACCTACCTCCAGGGCTACGGCGACCTGCTGGTGTCGACCAACGGGTGGGATTCGACGGTGCTCGACCGCTTCCGGGCCGACACGATGGTGGCCGGGTTTCTGGGGGGAATCGACTCCCAGGCCACGACGGCACAGCTCGAGCACATCGCCACCCTCCTGCCCGAGGAGTGGTTGGCCGCCAGCGCCACTGGAAGCGCACTCCAGTGCGCCAGTGCCGTCCGGAGCCAGCTGGACATGGGGTGCGACGGCGTCATCCTCCATGGGGCTTCCCCGGCTGAACTCGAGCCGGTCGTCACGGCCTACCGGACGTCACGGCCTACCGGACCGCAGGAAAGCAGACTCACGGCTCCCTAACGGCCGGCTGACCCGCCGTGGCACACGAGGGGCCGAGGATTCGCACCGTCGATCTCCTAGATCCACAGACCACTGTTCGGGTCCGTGCAGCGGTAGGGTGCTCTCCATGCGCTCCACCAGGAACTTTCCGCTCGTCGCTGCCGTCGCCCTTCTCGCCCTCCCGGTCATCGCCGGCTGTTCGAGTTCCGACTCCAGCAGTACCACCACCAAGCCAGCCTCCAGTAGCTCGACGACGGCCTCCACCATCGACCTTCCGGCCACAGGGAGCGTCAACGGGTTCACCCTGGCGGTGACCTCGGCACCACACACCGGCAAGGTAGGAAGTACCTCGATCACCATCACGGCCGTGCTCAAGGGCGACGTCAAGGCTGCGACCCTCGACTTCTCGGTCTCCAGCAGCTCGTCGGCTGCCAAGGGCAAGCCGGCCACCGACCAGACAGTGAAGATCACCGGCCCCGGAACCTTCAAGATGCCCAAGGCCTACAGCCCCACCAAGGCCGGCCACTGGGCCGCCACGGTGACGTACAAGCCGAACGAGGCCGGCAGCTCGACACTGAGCGTCTCGGGACTCCCCCCGGTCGAAGGTTCGTCGCCCCCGTTCCCTCAGCTCGTCACCGTAGTAACCGAAGACTAGGTTCGCCACCACGAGGCAGGGCTCTTGATCCTGCCGTGGTGAGGTACGTCCGCTGAAGCACGCCCCGTCCGCTGAAGCACGCCCCCGGCGCCTGGACGTCCCGTGCCTCAGCACCCGGCGCCAGCACCATCGGCTACCTAGATCAGGCGCCCTCGTAAGGGAAGCCGAGGTCTGGTGCGGTCAGCAACGCCGTGAACTCGAGACCCTCCGCTGCGGCCATGGCCGCACAGGTGCCACCCCGATCGACGATCGCCACCAGGAGCACCGGCACCGCACCGGCCTCGATCACGGCATGCGCTGCCTCAAGGAGCGAGGTGCCCCGGGTCACGGTGTCCTCGGTGATGACCACCCGGTCACCAGGATCGAGGGCACCCGCTATCCGCCCACCCCCGCCGTGGTCCTTGGTCTCCTTGCGGACGCTGAACGCCTTGAGCAGCCGGCCCCGGGTGGCAGCCACTCCTGCGGTCACGAAGGCCACCGGGTCGGCACCCATGGTCAGCCCACCGATGGCATCCACGTCGTCGGGCACCACGGAGAGGATTCCGTCGGCCACCAATACCATCGCCTCGGGTCGGCACACCGTCTGCTTGGAGTCGATGAACCAGCTGCTCTTACGGCCTGACTTCAAGGTGAAGTCGCCGCGCTTCACGGAGTGCTCGAGCAGGTGGGTGCGGAGCGCCTCGAACCGGGTGTCAGGCAGGGACATGGTCACAGTCGGGCCTTTCGGTGGCAGTAGTCGGAAGGTGTCACTAGTCGGAAGGTGTCACTAGTC
>JBAXCY010000093.1:0-11662 GCA_037141235.1 Acidimicrobiales bacterium
TCGCCTCAGACGGCGGGGGAGTTGGCGAAGGGCCCGACCGGGAAGTGGCAGGCCACCTGGTGTCCAGGAGCCACGTCACGCAGGAGGGGCTCCTCTTCGGCACACCGGTCCTGAGCGTAAGGACACCGGGTACGGAACCGGCATCCAGATGGCGGATTGAGCGGTGAGGGGAGCTCCCCAGTGAGGGCCTTGTGGTCAGACTTGTGATCTGGGTCGGGCTCGGGGATAGAGGCCAGCAGCGCCTCGGTATACGGGTGGCCAGCGGCCCGGTAGAGATCGTCGGATCCAGCCACCTCGACCAGTTTTCCGAGGTACATCACTGCCACCCGGTCGCTCACGTTTTTGACCACGGCGAGGTCGTGGGCGATGAAGACCATGGTCAGGCCGAACCGGGCCTTGAGGTCGGCGAGGAGGTTCAGGATCTGGGCCTGGACCGAGACGTCGAGGGCGGAGACGGGCTCGTCGCAGATCAGTAGATCGGGCTCGGCCATCAGGGCCCGGGCGATGCTGATCCGCTGGCACTGTCCACCCGAGAACTCGCCCGGGGTCCGATCGCTGGCCGAGTCCGGATCGATGCCCACCGCTTCGAGCATGGCTCGGACTTTGACGGCACGCTCGTCCTTGGTGCCACGCCTCCAGATGACCAAGGGCTCGGCCACGATGTCCTTGATGCGACGACGGGGGTTCAACGAGGAGATCGGATCCTGGAAGATCATCTGGATCTTGGTGCGGATCCGGCGGAGCTTGCGGCCCTTCAGTCCGTTGAGGTCCTGCCCGAGGTAGTTGATCGACCCAGAGGTAGCCGGCTGTACCTGGACCAGCGTGCGCCCGGTGGTGGACTTACCGCATCCGGACTCACCGACGAGCCCTAGGGTCTCGCCCCTGCGGACCTGGAACGACACCCCGGACACGGCCTGGACGCGCTGGCGGCCACTCTTGAACTCGACCACCAGGTTCTGGACATCGAGGACGATGTCCCCAGGTTCATTGGCTGTGGCTTCGTTGGCGGCCTTGGTGTCCGTCATGAGGTCGTCCCTCCGGTGGGAGCGGCGTCGTTGGCCGCAACGTCGTTGGCCGTGGTTGCGGGGTTGGTCGTGATGCTCACAGGAACGGCAGGGGCCGTCGAGACACCATCGACCAGCGGATACCAGCAGGCGAACAGGTGGTCTGGGGAGCCGACGGTCCGCAATGGGGGCTCGATCTCGCGGCACTTGTCCTGGGCATACTGGCACCGAGGGGAAAACCGGCACCCGGTAGGGGGGTGGATGAGGTCAGGTGGACGTCCACCGATGGCGTTGAGGCGAGCACCGCTGGGGTCGGCCAGGCGGGGGATCGAGTCCATGAGCGCCTTGGTGTACGGCATCTTGGTATCGGCGAACAGGGTGCGAGTCGGAGCCCGCTCTACGATGCGCCCGGCGTACATGACGATGATGTCGTCGGCCCGCCCGGCCACCACCCCAAGGTCGTGAGTGACCAGGATGACGGCCATGTGCCGTTCGCGCTGCAGGTCAGCGAGCAGGTCGAGGATCTGGGCTTGGACGGTGACATCGAGGCCGGTGGTGGGTTCGTCGGCCATGACGAGCCGAGGGGCGCAGGCCAAGGCGATGGCGATCATGACCCGCTGACGCATGCCACCGGACAGCTGAAAGGGATACCAGCGGACCCGCTGCTCAGGCGAGGGAATACCTACTGAGCGCAGGAGCTCTACGGCCGTCGACCGCGCTTCCTTCTTGTCCATGTCGAGGTGGAGTCTCAACGACTCGGCGATCTGCACGCCGATGCGCTTGACCGGGTTGAGAGCGGTCATGGGATCCTGGAAGATCATGCTGAGCTCAGCACCCCAGATGCGGCGCAGCTCGGTGTCCCCCATGGCGGTCAGGTCATGGCCAGCGAAGTGCACCGTGCCGCTGCGGATCACGTCGCGAGGCGGTAGCAGCCCCATGATGGAGCGCGAAAGTACGGTCTTGCCCGATCCGGACTCACCGACGATGCCCAGGGTCTTCCCTTCGTGGACCTCGAAGGAGACGCCGTCGACAGCGCGCACCGTGCCTCTGCTGGTCCGGAAGGCGGTGTGGAGGTCGTCCACTACCAGCAGGGGACCCGCGTGTGATGCAGCGTCCTTGAAGTCGAACGCGTCTCCACCGGTCTTCTTGGCCATCACAGCAGTCCCTCACGGATATCGAAGCGTTGCCGGAGCCGGTCGCCGATGAGGTTGATCGACCACAGGAGCAGGAACATCGACATGGCCGGCCACAACATGATGTAGGGGTCGGTGCTCAAGGCGTTGTTGGCCGTCCCTTCGTTGATCAGGTTGCCCCATGACGGTGTGGGCAGGTTGACCGACAGACCGAGGAAGGCCAGCGTTCCCTCGATCACGATGATCCCGGCCACGGTGATGAGGCTGAAGGTGACGGTGACGGGGATGACGTTCGGGAAGATCTCGCGGAGCACGATCCGGGTGTCGGTAGCGCCCATTGTCTTGGCTGCCACGACGAAGTCCCGTTGCGCGAACGACAGACTGGAGGCTCTGATGACCCGGAACATCAACGGGATGGTGGCGACGCCCAGGATGATGGTGATGTGCACCAGGGACTGGCCCCAGAAGGTGACGATGGCGATCACCGCCACGATGGCCGGAAAGGCCAGGATGATGAACGACCCCGCGTTGAGGGCAACGTCGAGTCTCCCGCCTTTGTAGCCCGAGATCAGCCCGGCCGTACCTCCGACGATCAGCCCGATGCCCACGCCGAAGAATCCCACGATGAGCGAAACTCGTGCTCCGAAGATGAGGCGGGCCAACAGGTCACGCCCGAGGTCGTCGGTCCCGAGCAGGTGGGCCGAACTGGGACCCTGGCTCAGGGCCGAGTAGTTCTGGAAGTTCGGGTTCTGCAAGGGCAGGAGGTTGGCGAATATTGCCGCCAGGAACACGATGGCTATCCACACCAGGGCGAACCAGAACAAGAAGCCGAAGGGCCGCTTCAGCAGGACGTCGTCGCTGTCCAGTTTTTCGGACTGCATGGCCACCACGTGTTCATCCATAGCGGCCATGCCTGGGAACCGGTCGCCTAACAGCTGAGCTGAGGCGCCGGTATCGAGTAGTTCTCTGTCGTCAGGCATGGATCACTCCCGCACCACTCTCGGGTCGACGATGGTGAAGATGAAGTCGATGATGAACTGGATGGTCACATAGGCGATGGCTACCACCAAAGCGATTCCCTGGACGACCAGGTAGTCCCGTTGATTGACGGCCAGCACCAGCGAGTAGCCGATGCCAGGGATGGCGAAGAGGAGCTCGACGACAAAGGTGCCGGCAATGAGCGCGCCGATATTGATACCGGCAGCGGCCAAGAGCGAAAAACTCGACGGACGGAACGCATGGCGCCACATGATCCGTCGTCCAGAGAGCCCCTTGGATCGGGCCATGGTGATGAAGTCCTGCTGGAGGGTGCTGATCAGGTCGGAGCGGAGCAACCGGAAGTAGACGGCGATGGAGCCTGCGGTAATGGCCACCGAGGGCAGGATCATGTCGTGGATGTTGGTAGCAGGGTTCTGGGTGAACGGAACGTATCCAGTGGCCGGAAACCATCCCAGGCCCACGGCGAAGATGGCGACCAGGATGGGTGCGACCACGAACGGCGGCAGGGCCAGCATGCCGAACGTGCTGGTGGTGGCCACATTGTCGAGGGGTCGGTTCGGCCTACGCGATACCAAGAGGGCCAAGGGGACAGCCACCGAAAAAGCGATCGTCTGCGAGATGATGATCAGTTCCAGGTCGACCGGCGCACCGGTGGCGAGGATGTGCGTCACCGACTCGTGGTTGAGGTAGGAGGTGCCCAGGTTTCCGTGGAACACCGCCCCCAGCCAGGTCAGGTACTGCTGCCACAGCGGATCATTGAGGCCCAACTGCTCGAGCAGGGTGGCACGGTTGGCGGCAGTGTTGTTCGGCCCCAGGATGATGGTGCTCGGGTCACCAGGCAGCAGATGAACCAGAAGGAACGCCAGCACGGAGATGACAAACGACACCACGATCAGCTGCAGGACGCGCCTGACCAGATACTTACTCACGGAACTCCCAACGACCGATCACCAGGGCTGCTACTTGGACAGCCAGATGGCGGTGGAACTGAAGATTCCCTCGTTGAACGCGTACGCCGGTGCGCCGCTGGGTAGCGTGGGGTTGGCGAAGTTCTGCACCCTCGAAACGGCGACAGCCGAGAACAGGTACTGCTGCAGCCACAAGTAGGGAAGGTCCTTGGCCAACTGCTCGTTGACCGTCTGGTAGGCCTTGGTCCGGGTGGCGGTGTCGGCGGTGTGTCGAGCCGTCAACATGTTCTCTTCGATGATCGGGTCGACGTTTCGAGCGAAGTTCAAGGCGATCTGGCCGACCGGCTTGGCGGTGGTCGTGCTCCACCACACGTAGTTGAGGTCGGGGGTGACGTTTCCGAACTGGTAGGACGTGGCTGCTTGGAACTTTCCGCTCACGAAGTTGCTGACCAAGTTGGCCTGCTGGATCTGGCTGATGGTCACTTCGAATCCGACCTGATTCCACATCTGCTGGATGATCTGCACCACCTGGGCGAGCCGGGGGTCAGTGATGGTGATGAGCTCGAGCTTGGGCGTGCCGTGCTCTGCCTTGTACTGCGCCACCAACTTCTTGGCGCCGGCCGGGTCGAAGGTCGGATAGCTGGTCTTCTTATAGTACGGGGAGTCGGGCAGGAAGATGCCGTCGAGCGGCTCGCCGTAGCCCGCGCCGAAGATCTTCTGCACGGTGGCCTGATCCAGCCCCTTGGCCAGGGCCTGTCGGATCCGGATGTCGTCGGTCGGAGGGACCACGGTGTTCAACATGATGAAGGCCACCGACGGCTCACCGATCACGCCGGTGAGCGTGTCGACCACCTGGTAGTCGGGCTTGTCGCTGAACCGCTTGATGGTCAGCGGGTCGGTGGATACGAGCATGTCGACCCCCCCGGTCTTGAGAGTGGCCTCGCGCTGAACGGTGTCGGGGATGGGCTTGAAGGTGATCTTGTCGAGATAGGGAAGCCCCTTGCGCCAGTAGCTCGGGTTCCGGGTGGCGGTGAAGTGATCGTTGGGCTGCCAGCTCTCGAAGATGAACGGCCCGGTACCTACCGGTGTGGGCCTGGCGTTGCCGCCCTTGACCGCATCGATCATCGCCTGCCCGAACACCATGCCCACCTGTGTGGTCAGTCCATTGGGGAATCCGGGGTTCGGGGCCGTCAGTTTGTACTGGACCGTCATCGAGTCGGTGGCAGTCACGGATGCGATCTGGGTCAGGGCCTGGCCGGTCAGGAGCGATGCGTTGAGGGCCTGGTAGTTGGCCACGATGACTGCTGCGGTCAGATCGGACCCGTCATTGAACTTGATGCCGGAGCGGAGCTTCATCGTCCAGCCATCGAATGTGGAGTTGGGGGTGATGGACTCGCACAGGTTGGGCTGGGTGCTGCCATCGGCAGCCACGCCGCACAGCGTGTCGTAGATGGTGAGGGCGATGTTGTACCCGTTGGTGTCGAAGTGGTTGTTGGGCGGGTAGAACCCGTCGATGTCGGCCATGTTGCCGACGGTGAGGGATCCGCCTTGCACCGGGGTTCCGGTACCGACGCCGGGCTTCGACCCTGAGGCGGCCGTGGTCGACGAAGACGTCGAGTCGCTAGAACAGCCAGCGAGCGCACTGCCGGCGGCGCCGGCGAGCACAACAGCCCCACCGGCTACTGCCCCTCGGGACAGGAATGTACGACGGCTCATGTCATTTGACTTGGTCATGACTATTCCCCCATGTGCGTTGTGGCGATCACTGGCAGGTGAACGCTCTTGGACAATCAAAGTAAACGAATACGGCGAGGCGGATCGTGCACTGCTGGCACTGACTCTGCCACAGGTCGCTATGGCTGTGGGCGCAGGTTACCGCCGACATGCCGTTCAGTCCACGAATTCCTTGACCGGCCTGTCGGTCCGGCACCAAGCAAATCATGCGGATCAGTCGCGATGGTCCGGTCTAGGTGGATACCATGCCAGCCATGGAAGCGGAACTCCCTGGGTCCGACACGTCCGCAGACGAGGCCGGTGACACCATGCTCGACGGCAGGGCCAACCCGATAGCGGCAGGAGTGGCTGGCACTCCTACTGCGGATCCTGAGGGTCCGGCGTTCTCCAGCATCACTCGTGTACTCCTGCTGGTCGGGGCGGCCTGTGCCGTGGTGGCAGGCTTGCTCCTCCGGTTCTGGACGAAGTCCGACCTGTGGCTCGACGAGGCGCTGACCGTGAGCATCGCCCGCAAGCCACTCCATGCGTTGCCTGCTTACCTGAAACGCGATGGTGCGCCACCGCTGTTCTATGCGCTGCTGCACGGTTGGACGGGAATCTTCGGGACGTCGAATCTGGCCGTCCGAGCCCTGCCTGGAGCGATCGGTGTGGCCACACTTCCACTGGCTTGGCTGGCCGGGAAGCGCCTCGCCGGGGAGTGGGCGGCTTGGGCGGCGATGCTGCTGGTGGCGACCTCGCCGTTCGCCATTCGCTACGCCACCGAGGCGCGCATGTACTCGTTGGTGGCCCTGCTGACCGCGCTCGGCTACCTGGCCCTCGATCGGGCCCTACGCCATCCCCGGCTGGGGAACCTGGCCGCCGTTGCTGCAGTGACGGCGCTCTTGCTCTACACGCATTACTGGGCCTTCTACCTGCTGGGTGTCACCATGATCTGGTTGGCCTACCAGGCGTGGCGGGGTCGGCCCCAGTGGCGCCGGGGTGCGAGCGCGGCACTGCTGGCCGGGGTAGTTGGTTGCGCAGCCTTTCTCCCCTGGGTGCCGATCTTCCTGTTTCAGTCGGCCCATACCGGCACCCCTTGGGCCACACCGGCAACGTTCGCGGCCATGGTGAGTGCCGTAGCGTCGTTCGCCGGCGGAAGCACCAGCGAAGGGCGTGCGCTCGCCCTGGTGTTCTTCGCCCTCGTCGGACTGGGTCTCTTCGGGCGAGCCGCGGATCGCATTCATGTCGATCTCGATATCCGGACCCGACCACTGGGTCGACCGCTGGCCGTGGTGTTGGTCGCCACGTTGACCGCTGCGGTCGTCGGAGGTCTGGCCACTGCGAGCGCGTTCGACTCCCGATATGCCTCGGTTGTCTTCATTCCACTGCTACTGATGGTGTCGCTAGGTGTGACGGTGTTCCGTGATCGCCACGTGCGCGTGGGCATCGTCACTATCGCCGTACTGCTCGGCCTGGTGGCTTCGGCTGCAAATGTGACGACCAATAGAACCCAGGCAGGCGAGGTAGCCGCGGCCATCGACGCCGCGGGTGCGCCGGGCGATGTCGTGGCGTACTGCCCTGATCAGCTCGGCCCTGCGGTGAACCGGATCCTGCCGATGGGCCGCTTTCAGCAGCTGGCATTTCCACGTGGCGGCGGTCCCGAGTTCATTGACTGGGTCGACTATGCGTCAGCGGTCCGCCACGCTTCGTCGCTGGACTTCGCTCGCCGAGTCGACCAGATGGCGTCTTCGGGCAAGCAGATCTTCGTGGTGTGGGCACCGGCCTACGAGGCCTTCGGCGCCAAATGCGAGCAGCTGGTGCAGACGTTGCAGAGCAGCCCTCGGTATCGCGCCACTGGGGTGATTGCTGGCGACGCCAAGCGGTTCTTCCAGCCCATGTACTTGGTGCGGTTCTCGCCGGTCGGATCCTGATCGGCGTGGACACCGGTCCCGGTGCGGCCAACGGTTCCTACCCCGTGAGGGAGCGGATCGGACTCAAGGGCGGATCCGTCGAACTGGCCCGTGCTGTCCTTCAGGTACTGCCCGCGTGGGTAGCGGCTCGGCTGGTCGTCTTGTCGGCGCTGGCCCTGGCCCACGGTGGGGTCACGTCGCTGCGTCCGGACAACCCGGAAGCTATCCGTCGCGTCCACGATGGGCTGCTCGGTTGGGACGCAGGGTGGTATCAGGCCATCTCGGCTCATGGCTATGTGGCCGCTGGTCAGGAATCACTGCGCTTCTTCCCGTTGTTTCCACTACTCGGACGTGCACTAGGAGTCGTGCCCGGAGTCGGGGTGGGCGCGGCGCTGATCACCGTGGGCAACCTGAGCGCGTTAGTGGCCATGGCCGTCCTGCTCGTTCTGGTCCGCAGGGACATCGGCGATGGTGGACTCGCCCGCCGGTCGGTGTGGCTGTTGGCCCTGGCGCCGTCGGCCTACTCGTTGGTACTGGCCTACTCGGACGCCACCTTGCTGCTGTGCTCCGTCGTCACCTTCCTCGCAATACGGTCACAGCGTTGGTGGCTGGCGGCAGCAGCCGGTCTGGCCGCCGGCTTCGGTCGCCCCGTGGGACTGTTGCTGGTCGTCCCGGTGGCGGCCGAGTTATGGGCCTGTCGTCGAGATATCGGGAGTGGGAAGGGCTGGATCCCGCCTGGGGCGGCGCTGTTCGCACCGTTGGTGGGTGCTGGCGCCTATCTGGTCTGGGTCGGCCACCGCTTCGGCGATCTCTGGCTTCCGATCACCGTCCAGCAGCGCAGCGGCCACCGGGGTGCGCTGACCGTGCCGCTGGGTGCCATGTGGAGCGACCTCGGCTCGGCCGTGCACGGACAGCACTTGGGCAGTGCGCTCCACGTCCCTTGGGTACTCGGGTGTGCGGCATTGGTGGTGGTGGCCTGGCGGCGGCTTCCTCGCTCGTATGCGCTGTACGCGGCAGCCGTCCTGGTGGTGTCGGCCAGCAGCACCAATTTCGACTCGTTCGAGCGTTACGCCCTCGGGGCCTTCCCTCTGGTGATCGCCGCATCCACGTGCACCACCAGCCGAAGAGTAGAGATAGCCGTGCTCGTGCTGTCGGGGCTGGCCATGGCCGGGTACGCGTTGCTGAGCTTTGTCGGCGTCGTGGTTCCCTGACCGCTGTCGGTCACCGGATCGGGGTCGTTTGCCTTCCAGGCGACCGGAGCCACTAACCTGATGCCGCAACACCCGATGACAGGCGTCGCTGTGCCCTCCGTTGTGGAGGCGCACAGGCATCGCCAGTTCTTCGACACGCCGTCCGCCTCCCCCCTGTGGGCCTCAGTTCACCGAGCATGTCATCGACGAACGGGCCAACTCATCTGGGTTCAGTCCGAGAACCACAAGAAACGGATTCCACTGCATGGCACCGCCCAACCACCTCGAGATCGAGCACCCCACCGCCGCCACGGTCGGCTCGGACCCGTCGCCCGACCGCCCCGTAGTGGTCATTGGTGGTGGCCCGGCCGGACTGACAGCCGCCTATCGGCTGGCCCAGGCCGGAGACCCCGTCGTCGTGGTGGAGCGGGACAGGGTCCTCGGGGGGATCAGCCGCACCGTCGAGCGTGACGGATGGCGGTTCGACATCGGGGGCCACCGCTTCTTCACCAAGGTGACCCCGGTCGAGGAGTTCTGGCACGAGATCCTGCCTGACGAGGACTTTCTGCTGAGACCGCGCATGAGTCGCATCTTCTACGGCGGCAAGTTCTACGACTATCCGATCAAACTGGGTAATGCGCTAGGGAACCTGGGAATCATCGAGGCGATCCGCTGTGGACTCTCGTTCCTGTGGGTGCGGATCCATCCCCCCAAGGACAAGTCGACCCTCGAGGGCTACATCGTCACTAACTACGGTTGGCGCCTGTACGACCACTTCTTCAAGACCTACAACGAGAAGGTGTGGGGGGTATCGGCGTCCGAACTCTCGGCAGACTGGGGGGCCCAGCGGATCAAGGGCATGTCACTGTGGAACGCCGTGTGGGAGCCGATCCGCTCCTCGCTGGGTCGCCGGCGCGACCGTTCGACACAGGTGACCAGCCTCATCGAAGAGTTCCAGTACCCGAAGTACGGACCGGGGATGATGTGGGAGCGATGTGGCGAACTGGTAGTCGGTCTCGGTGGCCAGATCCGCATGAAGACGTCAGCCACTGTCGTCCACGTCGAAGATGGTCGTGCAGTGGCCGTGACCGTGGAGCACGGCGGAGTTCTGGAGCGCCAAGAGGTCAGTCACGTGATCTCTTCGATGCCCTTTACCGCCCTGGCCCGCGCTGTCGATCCGCCGGTCCCGGCGGCAGTGCTTCAGGCCGCCGATGACCTGCACTACCGGGACTTCCTCACCGTGGCCCTGGTGGTACCCGAAGACCGGGGATTCCCTGATAACTGGATCTACATCCATTCCCCCGACGTGGAGGTCGGGCGCATCCAGAACTTCGGTTCGTGGTCCCCATACCTGGTGAAGGACGGGCGGACGTGCCTGGGGATGGAGTACTTCGTCTTCGAGGGTGACGAGTTGTGGTCCATGGCTGACGATGATCTGGTGACTCTGGCCACCAAGGAGTTGGCCGCTATCGGGCTGGTGGAACCGGCTGACGTGGAGACTGGCTACGTGGTGCGGATGCCCAAGGCCTATCCGGTCTACGACGACTCCTACCGGGCCAATGTGGAGATCATCCGGAGCTGGTTCGACGCGCACGCGCCAAACGTGCACCCCGTGGGCCGCAACGGGATGCATAAATACAACAACCAGGATCACTCGATGTACACCGCCATGTTGACGGTGGAGAACATTCACGGAGCCCACCACGACATCTGGTCGGTCAACGTGGAAGAGGAGTACCACGAGACCGCAGACGGCTCGACTTCTGCTGGCCGGGCGGCCGGCACCGGACGAGATGCCCCGATCCTGCCCCGCCGCGTCGGCTGAACTGCAGCCGGTCGACGAGTGGACGACGACCAGTCGAAGTCGCCAGACGGTCCGCCTGGCGAGGAGCCGACCACAGGCCCTTCCTCTGCACCGGAGGTAGTGCCCGGCATTGACCTGATACTGGGCGAGGTCGAGACTCTCGTCGACCCGATCGGCGAGTCGGCGGCGTTCGGTCCGGCCATGGGCATCGCCGTGGCCGGAGGTCCGCTGCTGCCGCTTCCGCCGGGTGAGGCGGCCCCGGGATTCGTTGGCTCGGACAACTCGCTGAAGGGCGGCATGCTTCAAGCCGGCCCGGTGGCCATCGCCGGCATGGCGGTCAACGTGGCCGCCGCCCTGGTGGTGGTGGCCGTCGCCCGTCTGGTGACCTCCCGGTCCTACGGCGAGATCGCCCAGCTGCTCGGGCTGTTCTTCATCCTGTCGATGCCCGGATCAGCGGTCCTGGTGGGCGTGGTGCGTCGGGTGACGGCTTTCCAGGCTGACGGTGAAGCCCAGTTGGTGCGCCCGTGGATCTCCAAGGTGCACCGGATCTGTCTGGCCGCCATCGCCGTCGAGCTCGGGGTGGTGCTGCTGATCCAAGGTTGGATCGCTGGTCAGCTCCATCTGCCCAACGGTCAAGGTGTGGTCCTGATCCTGATGGCCGCCGGGGTATGGATCCTGTTGAGTGTCGACCGCGGCCTCCTCCAGGCCCACCGCAGCTACCGCAACCTGGCCGTCAATCTGGTGGTCGAGGGCGGTGTGCGCACCGTGCTGGTGGTGGTGCTGGTGGCGGGCGGTTTGGGGGTGGTGGGCTATGCCCTGGGGGTCCTGGTCAGTGAGATCCTGGCCACCGTCCACGCCCACTGGTTGGCCAAGCGAGCATGGGCCGACCCTGGATCTGCGCCGCTGGTTGTGGACGGAGTGGGCAGCACGTCAGTAGAGGGCTCTATGGCGCGCTTGGGCGCGCTGAGCGAGGAGCGCTTGGGCGCGCTGAGCGAGGAGCG
>JBAXCY010000094.1:0-11583 GCA_037141235.1 Acidimicrobiales bacterium
GTAGTGAAGACGGCCAAGGCAACCAAGGCAACCAAGGCAACGAAGGCTGCGAAGGTTGCAAAGGCTGCGAAGGCGACTGCTTCCAACTGAGGGAGGAGGGCGAGCGGATCTGGAGGGTCTGCGCATCGCCTGAGCGAGGCAGACGAAATGAATCCCGGGCAAGCTGCAACCTCGACATTTGTCAGATCGTAAGTCCGATCGTATCCATGAGGTGGATATGAGGGTTGTCGCGGGCGCAGTCACCTTCCAAGTCTCGGATCTGGCCAAGAACTATCGCAATGTGTTGGACCAGGCCCGTCGGAGCAGGGCGATGGTCCGGGACAAGGACGGCAAAACACTGGTGATGATGCCGGTCGGCGACTTATGGCGAGACAGCCAGATGGCCGAGTTCGTCCGGGACCTGCTGCGGCTGGAGCGGGCAGTCTCCCGTGGCGACAACGATGACGTCATTGCGTCGGGCAGCCTCTCCTGGGTCTCGGTTCTTCCGCTGGAGAGTCAACAGCGCTTCGTCGAGGAGCTCTACGGGCCCGTGCAGGTCGCGTTGAGCGGTGGACCGATCAGTCCTGTGCACGATCTCATCGCTGACTGGATGGCGACCGCGGATACGTGGGCCGATGTGGACCTGCGCCAAGAGTTGCTCGGGTATGCCACCGAGCCGCTGGTCGACTTCTCCCTCTGAGCCCGTTGACTCCGAGGCGACCGATGCGACTCGTTCTTGAGAATCATCCAACGTCGGAGGTTGGGTTCGCTTCTGCTCGCGCGCTGCGCGAATGGAACGCAGCAGCATCCGGTGTACCGGAACTGATGGCCGGGAGTTGGATCGACTGAAACACCGTCCCCTAGACAGAGGGCAGAACCCCCGCCGGACCTACCCGCTCAGGCCTCCACTCGACAATAACACCATCGGAGGAGTCGCTCTTCCCCTGTGGCAGCAAGAGATCACTACGGGAGGGCCGTCGTTTGGCGTCGGCCATCGATGGCTCGGACAGTTCAGACAGTGGCCAGCATTCGTTCCAACGCCACCTTGGCCCAGCTTGCCGTCTCGGGGTCGACGGTGATGCGGTTACGCACTTCGCCAGCGACCAGACCCTCGAGCACCCAGGCCAGGTGGGGGGCGTCGATCCGGAACATGGTCGAGCACGGGCACACCAACGGATCGAGGGAGACGACCGTCTTGTCGGGGGTCTCGGCGTCGAGCCGGTTGACCAGGTGGATCTCGGTGCCCACGGCGATGACCGACCCAGCTGGGGCCTCAGCCACTGCCCGAATGATGTAGTCAGTCGACCCCACCTGGTCGGCTGCCTCCACCACATCATGGGCGCACTCGGGATGGACGATGACGATCCCGCCCGGGTGCTCAGCCCGGAAGGCGTCGATATGAGCCGGGCGGAACCGCTGATGGACGGAGCAGTGCCCCTTCCACAGCAGCAGTGTGGTGGCCGCCATGGTGGCATCGTCGAGCCCACCAGAGGTCTGGCGTGGGTTCCACACCGCCATGTCTTCCTCGGTGTACCCGAGTTCGAAGCCGGTATTGCGACCGAGGTGCTGGTCCGGGAAGAAGAGGACCTGGTCGCCTCGACTCCCACCGGTTCCATCATCACCCAGGGCCCAGGTCAGCACGGCCCGGGCATTGGACGACGTGCAGACCACGCCGCCGTTGCGGCCGACGAACGCCTTCAGGGCAGCCGAGGAGTTCATATACGTGACCGGGATCACTCGGGTGATGTCGGTCACCTCGGACAGCGTCTCCCACGCCTCCTCGACCGAGTCGATGTCGGCCATGTCGGCCATGGAGCACCCGGCATTGAGGTCGGGCAGCAAGACCTGCTGGTGGTCGCCGGTAAGGATGTCGGCTGACTCGGCCATGAAGTGGACCCCGCAGAACACCACGTACTCGGCCTCGGTCTGGTCGGCAGCGATGCGGGACAGCCCGAACGAGTCGCCCCGGGCATCGGCCCACACCATGACCTCGTCGCGTTGGTAGTGGTGGCCCAGAATGAACAGGCGAGAGCCGAGCGTCGCTTTGGCCGCTCGGATGCGTTCGGTCAATTCTTCGGGCCCCGCGAGCGTGTACTCGTCGGGGAGGGCTTTCTGTAAGCGCAGCATGTGGGGTATGACCTCCTCGGGGAGGCGCTCCGGTCAGTGGCCGGCGGGGACAGCCTGGTCGCCCATCCGCGGGGATGTCGGCCCCGGAGCGGTAGATGTCGCCGGAAACCAGGCCGGCGTTCCGCCAGTGTATTGCCTGGAAGGCCCCCGCGGTTCTTGGGGCTTTTGCAGTGGCTCCCACACCGAGGTGACACGGGACCGGGTCGCACCGCGGCACACTGGTGACGTGGCTACCCGTCCTCTCTCCGGTTCGATCCCCGATGTTCCGGGCTCGTACCAGTTCATCGACCGGGACGGCCGCGTCATCTACGTAGGGAAGGCCAAGTCGCTCCGGTCCCGGGTGAACTCGTACTTCCAGGATCCAGCCAACCTGGCTCGGCGCACCGCCCAGATGGTGGAGGCCGCCGACCATGTCGAGTGGATGGTCGTCGGGACCGAGGCCGAGGCGCTCCTGCTCGAGCACAACCTGATCCAGCAGTTCCAGCCCCGGTTCAACATCCGACTCAAGGACGACAAGAGCTACCCGTGGCTGGCGCTCACCGTCAACGACGACTGGCCCAAGCCGTCAGTGGTCCGGGGGCGCAAACGCAGCGGCGTGCGCTACTTCGGCCCCTACCCCAACGTGGGGGCCATCCGGGGAACGCTCGACCTGTTGTTACGCTCGTTTCCGGTCAGGACCTGCTCGGATTCCAAGTTCCGGACCCACGAGCGCCTGGGCCGCCCGTGCCTCCTTTTCCACATCGACCGGTGCTCGGGTCCGTGTGTGGGCGCGGTGACCCACGAGGAGTACGACGCCATGGTGGCCGACCTCACCATGTTCCTGGGTGGGGATACCGGTCCGCTGGAACGCCACATCGAAGAAGCCATGAGGGAGGCGTCAGCCGCCCTCGACTACGAACGGGCCGGGGCATTGCGCGACAAGCTCGAGGCAGTGCGCACGGCGGATGCTGTCCGTCAGATGGAGCTCGACCAGCCCGAGGACCTCGACGTGGTGGCTCTGGCCGAAGACGAACTCGAGGCGGCGGTGCAGGTCTTCCACGTACGGGCCGGACGGGTGATCGGACGCTCGGCCCTGTTCGTCGACAAGGTGGAGGACCTAGACGCTGGAGCGCTGATGGAGCGGCTCCTGGTGGACATCTACGCCGAGGCGGCTTCCGGAGTACCGAAGCAGATCCTGGTCCCGACCATGCCCACCGATCTCGACGTGGTGACCGAGTACTTGTCAGCGCGACGCGGGGGATCGGTGGCGGTGCGGGTGCCCGTCCGCGGGCCCAAGGCAGCCTTGCTCGAGACAGTGGAGCGCAATGCCCGAGACGCATTCCATCGCCATCGGATGCATCGCACCTCGGACCACAACAGTCGGGCCCGAGCCCTCGAGGCACTCCAGCGAGAGCTGCATCTGCCGGATGCTCCCCTGCGTATCGAGTGCTACGACATGAGCCATCTGCAGGGCACCGACTACGTGGGTTCGATGGTGGTATTCGAAGATGGGCTCCCGAAAAAGTCCGACTATCGCCACTTCAAGGTGGCCACGGTGCCCGGCAACGATGACTATGCGGCCATGGAAGAGGTGCTCACCCGTCGCCTGACGGCACTCCTCGAGGAGGAGCAGCGACCAGTTGGCGCCATCAGGGCGACACAACTGGGCGCTGACGGGGAGGAGCTGGCTCCCGATAGTGAAGCGGGAGCCGAAGATGCAGGCACCGCGCCAACCGCAACCCGTCGGCGCTTCGCCTACCCGCCCCAGCTGCTGCTGGTTGATGGCGGCCTGGGGCAGCTCCACGTCGGCATGCGGGTGCTCGAGCAGCTCGGCCTGAGCGATCGGGTACCGATCGCCTCGCTGGCCAAGAGCTTCGAAGAGGTCTATCTACCTGGATCGTCAGAGCCGGTTCGGCTGCCCAGGCAGTCCGAGGGCTTGTATCTGCTGCAGCGACTGCGAGACGAAGCGCACCGCTTCGCCATCTCCTATCACCGGACACTACGGGGCAAGCGGATGACCGTCGGGGCCTTGGACGGCGTTCCAGGACTCGGCCCAAAACGGAGGACTCGGCTCGTGGAGCAGTTCGGAGGTCTCGGCGAGCTACGAAAGGCCGACCGGGACGAGTTGATGGGCCTATCGTGGTTACCGGCCGAGGTGGGTGCTGCGGTGTTCGAGCGCCTGCACACGCCACTGAGCCCGAACCGGTGAACCGCAGAACACCGGGGCCCGCACGTGAGGATTGAGCGATGACTGCACGACATGTCGAGGGAGACCGGTGAGCGAGTACCTGGTGGTGACGGGCATGTCCGGGGCAGGGCGCTCGACGGCGGGCGCCACTCTGGAGGACCTCGGCTGGTTTGTCATCGACAACATGCCCTCGGCGCTCATCTCCAAGGTCTCGGAGCTCGTGGACGGCACCGGATCAGAGATGGAGCGGGTGGCCTTCGTGGTCGGGCGAGGGGGAGGGGACCTCGACGACGTCCTGCCCGCAGTGGATGCGCTGATTGCAGCCCGCAACCGGGTGCGCATCCTCTTTCTCGATGCTTCCGACGACGTCTTGATCCGCCGGTTCGAGGGCACTCGTCGTCGCCATCCTCAGGTGGCCCGTGGCGTCGTCGACTCCATTGCCGATGAGCGGGCACTCTTGGCCGGCCTGCGGGACCGGGCTGATCTGGTGATGGATACCGGCGAGCTGAATACCAATCAGCTGCGATCCCGCCTGCTCGAGGTATTCGGCGGGGAAGAGTCGGGCAGCACCATGCAGACCTCGGTGCTGTCGTTCGGCTTCAAGCACGGCGTACCCCTCGACGTCGATCTGATGTTCGACTGCCGCTTCCTCCCTAATCCGTACTGGGACGAGGCGCTACGCAGCCACAGCGGTCTGGAGCCCGAGGTGCGGGCCTATGTGCTCGATCGACCCGAGACCCTCCAGTTCCTCGACAAACTCGATGATCTGCTCACCATGCTGATCCCCGCGTATCAAAAAGAAGGCAAGTCGTATCTGACGGTCGCCATGGGCTGCACCGGTGGTCGGCACCGCTCAGTCGTGCTGGCCGAGGAATTGCACCGTCGGCTCGAGGCCCACGATCTTCCGACGGCGGTCTTCCATCGCGACGTGGATCGCTGATGAGCGAAGTGGTTGGGCTGGCGGACACACTGCGCCCTCGGGTCGTCGCCATCGGTGGAGGTCATGGCCTGGCCGCCACCCTGCGGGCGGTACGGCTCTACACCGACCAGATCACGGCCATTGTCTCGGTGGCCGATGATGGGGGCTCGTCGGGTCGCCTGCGCGAGATGCTGCACATCATCCCTCCCGGTGACCTGCGGACCTGCCTGGTCGCTCTGGCCGAGCCGGGAGCACCCCTAGCGGAGGTCTTCGGCTATCGGTTCACCGAAGAAGAGCTTGCCGGACACTCCCTCGGGAACCTCATCCTGGCTGGGCTGATGGCCGCCTCCCCTGACCCGGTAGTGGCTCTGGACGAAGCGTGCCGACTGCTCGGTGTGACCGGACGGGTCCTTCCGTCCACCACGGAGCCAGTGGTGCTGAAGGCAGAGGCTGAGGGCAGATCGGTAACCGGGCAGGTCGCCGTCAATGCCACCGATCGGATCCAGCAAGTTTCATTGGTACCGGCGGACCCCTCGGCCCCCGACGCTGCCGTGCAGGCACTGGCCGAGGCTGATCAGATCGTTCTCGGCCCCGGTTCGCTCTACACCAGTGTGCTGGCCGCGGCTGTCGTGCCCGGTATCCGGGAGGGCATTAGACGATCTCCAGCAACCAAGGTCTATGTCTGCAACCTCCGTCCCCAGGATGCCGAGACGGCCCACTACGACGTGGCCATGCACGTCGAGGCACTGCTGGCCCACGGGGTATCGGTCGACCAGGTGGTGTGCGATTCCTCGGCCATCGACGTCGGTTCTGTGCCAGTTCCGGTGGTCGATGTGCCTATGGCCAGGCCCAACGGACTAGCGCACGATCCGTCCAGACTGGCGGCGACCCTCTCCCATCTGATCGGATGAGGCTCCAGGTGCCCTAGATGCCGTATCGTGTCGCTGGCCCTAGACGTAGGGGAGGCGCAGCACGGCGCGCGGGAATGCCCGAGTTGTGCAGCACATGGAGACCATCAGATGAACGATGAGGCACGTCGATGAAGGATGAGGCACGAGAGATATGACCGTACGAATCGGTATTAACGGCTTCGGACGTATCGGACGGAACTACCTGCGGGCCGCTCGTCAACTGGGTGCAGACATCGAGATTGTGGCCATCAACGATCTGACCTCGGCGGCCACGCTGGCCCACCTGCTTAAGTACGACTCGACCCATGGACGTTTCGACGGCGTGGTCGAGGTGGAGGGGAACTCCCTGGTCCTCGACTCCGGCCTCATCGCCGTGCTGGCCGAGCGTGACCCCAAGGCTCTGCCGTGGGCCGACCTGGGTGTCGACGTGGTCATCGAGTCGACCGGTCTGTTCACCACACGCGATTCGGCGTCGGCCCACCTTGATGCCGGAGCCACCCGGGTCATCATCTCGGCCCCGGGGACCGACGTGGACGCCACCTTCGTGGTGGGAGTGAACGACGATGCCTTCGACCCAGCCAAGGACTTCGTGGTGTCGAATGCCTCATGTACCACTAACTGCTTCGTGCCCCTGGTCAAAGTGCTCGACGACACGTTCGGCGTCGAGTCGGGCCTCATGACCACGGTCCACGCCTTTACCAACGACCAGAACCTGCTGGACCTGCCGCACAATGACCTTCGCCGGGGAAGGGCTGCAGCCATCAACATCGTCCCGTCATCGACCGGGGCAGCCCGAGCTACCAGCCTGGTGCTCGAGTCCATGAAGGGTCGCCTCGACGGCACTGCACTGCGGGTACCGGTGGCCGACGGCTCCATCACCGACTTCACCGCGGTGGTCCCTGGCGTGGTCACTGTTGAGCAGGTCAATGAGGCGTTTGCCGCTGCTGCCGCATCCGGGCCGCTGTCCAAAGTGCTGGTGTACACCGAAGATCCCATCGTCTCCACCGACATCGTCGGCAGCCCGGCCTCGTGCACCTTCGACGCCGGGCTCACCATGGTGATGCCGTCAGCCTCGGGGATCACCCTGGTAAAGGTCAACGGTTGGTACGACAACGAGTGGGGCTATGCCAACCGGCTGGTCGACCTTTCGCTGGTCGTAGGCGCTGGGTCCTGAGGCCGGGGTCGGGGGAGTGGACATGCATTCGGGGGAGACAAGATGATGAGCGAGTCCGAGGGGAATCCACTGCTCCAGGGGCTACCGCTGTTGGGCGACCTGCCTGATCTGGACGGGGCCAGTGTCCTGGTGCGGGTGGACTTCAACGTGCCGCTGCGACCGTGTGCGGACGCCATGTCCGTCGTGACCGACGACTTCCGTATCCGGGCCGCACTTCCGACCCTCGAGTATCTGATCGCAGCAGGGGCCAGCGTCACGGCCTGCACGCATCTGGGCCGACCCGAGGGCGCCCCGGACCCCCGGTGGGACCTGGGTCCTGTTCGCGAAGAGTTGGCCCGGCTGGCCCCCCAGGTCGAGCTGATCGAAAACCTTCGTTTCGACCCAGGGGAGACGGCCAACGATGCGGGGTTCGTCTCTAAGTTGGTGAACTCCCACGACGCCTATGTGAATGATGCCTTTGGGGTCTCTCATCGTCGGCACGCCTCGGTCGTCGGGCCGCCGGCCTATCTACCCAGTGCGGCCGGCCGACTCCTGGAGAAGGAGATCGAATCGCTCGGTCGCCTGCTCGGCACGCCGGACCAGCCCTTCGTGGCCGTGGTCGGTGGAGCCAAGGTGGCCGACAAGATCGGTGTCCTGAAGGCACTGCTTGACCACGTGGACGCACTGATCGTTGGCGGGGGCATGGCGTTCACGTTCCTGGCCGCCCAGGGGCATGACATCGGGGGGTCGCTGGTGGACCGTGACCGGATTGCCGAGTGCGCAGCACTGCTCGAGTCCGGCACCCCGATCTATCTACCTACCGACATCGTGGCCCTCGAGCCCGGAGCCACCTTTGGGTGTGACTGTAACGATGGTGAAGTCCGGACGGTCGGAACCGACATTCCGGATGGATGGCAAGGGCTCGATATCGGGCCCGAAACGGTGGCCGCCTATGCCGAGTACATCGCCGGTGCGGGCACCGTGCTGTGGAACGGCCCGATGGGCGTCTTTGAAGACAGCCGGTTCAGTGCCGGCACGGCCGGCGTGGCCGCTGCCGTGGCTTCATGTTCGGGATACACGGTGGTGGGCGGGGGAGACAGCGCCGCTGCCGTGGACGAGCTCGGCCTCGACCATGAGATCAGCTTCATCTCTACTGGAGGTGGCGCCTCACTGGAGTTGCTCGAGTTCGGGGACCTGCCGGGCCTAGCTGCGCTGCGTGGTGCGTCCAATGCACCGAGCGTCACTCGTCGGTCTTCCCTGTGAGTCCGTCGGCTCCCTCGAGGAGGCCGCTGATCAGCGGCAATTGGAAGATGAACCTCGATCACCTAGAGGCCATCCACGCCGCTCGCGACCTGGGACTGCGGATTCAGCCGGCCGATGTCTCCGGCATCGACGTGTCGGTGCATCCGCCCTTTACCGACATCCGGTCTGTTCAGTCGGTCTTGGAGGGGGAGGGCATCCCTGTGGCACTTGGTGCTCAGAACTGCGCCATCGAGGACTCGGGAGCGTTCACGGGCGAGGTGAGCCCGGTCATGCTGGCCAAGCTGCACGTCGAGTACGTCATTATCGGGCATTCGGAGCGCCGTGCGCACTTCGCCGAGTCCGATGCCGTGGTGGCGGCCAAGCTGCGGGCTGTGCTGCGCAACGGCATGGTGCCCATCTGCTGCGTGGGGGAGTCCATTGACGAGCGCGACATCGGGCTCACCCAGGAACGCCTGTCGTCTCAGGTGGGGGCGGCGTTGGCAGCCGTGCCTGCCGACGTGGCTGGAGGGATGGTTCTTGCCTATGAGCCCATCTGGGCCATCGGCACCGGCCAGGCAGCCACACCGGCGGATGCCCAGGATGCGTGCGCCTGGATCCGCGGGGTCGTGGCCACGGCCGTTGGAGAGGACGCGGCCCTGGCGGTGCGCATCCAGTACGGGGGATCGGTCAAGGCGGACAACGCCGAAGAACTGATGCGGTGCCCGGACGTGGACGGCCTGTTAGTTGGGGGCGCCAGCCTGGATGCGGCCGGATTCACCGAGATCATTCGGGCTGCGTCCCGGGCGGGTCGCTGAGTTTGGTAGCGTTTACCTTCGTCCCGACCCAGAGGAGTTTCGTCCCGTGTTGACCGCAGTGATCCTCGTGCTCCAGGTTGTCTGCTGTCTGGCGCTGATCTTCCTGATTCTCATGCACTCCGGCAAGGGTGGTGGGCTGTCGGACATGTTCGGTGGCTCGGTCGGATCAGCTGCTGCCGGTTCGACCGTGGTGGAGAAGAACCTCGACCGAATCACGGTCGTCGTAGCTGTGGTCTTCGCCTTCTCCAACATCATCCTCCTCCTGCGCCTGCAGTGACGGACCCCGGCGCCGAGCCCGTCGAGCGCCGGTTCCACCCGTCAACCCTCTGGCGTGAGCACCGGGCCCGTTGGACGCTTCCGCTGTTCATTGTGGCCGTCATCGTCGTGGTGGCGGTGGTGGATCATCTGAGCCACAGCCAGATCGCCCGGGTCGATCAGCCAGCGCCACCCACCCTGGTCCAAGCCACGGGGGGCAGGTCCTTCGTGCACCTCGGTGGCGAGTGGTCCGGGTTCAACCCGAACACTCCGGCCGGAGCATCGTCGTCGACACCGGCGTTGCTGTCGTCGGTGCTGCCCAGCGCCTATGTGATTAATTCGAAACTGATCCCTCAGGTCAACACCGACCTGTTGGTGAGCGTGGAGGCCACCTCGACGGCGCCGCTCACCATTCAGTACGTCGTCAACCCCAAGGCGGTGTGGTCCGACGGGGTGCCATTGACGGCGGACGACTTCATCTATGCATGGCAGGCGCAACGGGGTGACGGGGTGGACATCGACGGGCGTCCGAATCAGGTCGCCTCGACCCTCGGGTATCGCGACGTGGCTTCGGTGGTGGCTACCAACGAGGGCCGAACGGTGACCGTCACGTTCGCTTCTCCCTATGCGGACTGGCGAGTGATGTTCGATCACATGGTGCCCGCCCACATCGCCCGGAAGGTGGGGTGGAACACCGGGTTCGCCACGTTTGATCCATCGATCGATCTGTCGGCGGGACCGATGATCGTGCGATCGGTGGATTCGGCCGGTACGGCAGTGATGACGTTCAACCCGTCGTGGTGGGGTACACCATCGGCACTGGCCAGTGTGCTCGTATCTGGACGCGAAGGTAATGCCAACTGGATCCGTACGCTGACAACCACCCGTGATGCCGTGGTGCAGCCGGGGTCATTCACCCTGTCGTCGCTCAATGCGGTGTCGTCGTTACCAGATACCCAGAGCAGTATCCATCCCGCTCTCACGTTTCAGTCGTTGGAGTTCAACGTGAAGTCGTCGGTGGCCGGACGGTTGGCGGCACGTCAGGCAATCGCCCATGCGTTGGACCGCCAAGAGATCTTGAACAAGCAGTTCGGTTCCATCGATCCGGCGCTGCAGGTGAGCCAGGACCACCTGGCCGTGGTGACGCAGCAGTCATATGCGGCGTCACCGGCGGCGGGGGAGTACGCCGCAGTCGACCTCACCTCGACTGAGACGCTGCTGGTGTCGATCGGCTACACGAAGTCCCCCGGGGGCGACTTCGTGGACGGTTCGGGCAAGCCGTTGACGGTGCGGATGGCCGTGGAACAGGGCGACCCGTGGATCGGAGGGTCGGCGGCAGAAATCGTGGCCCAGTTGCATGCCGCGGGCATCACTGTGGTGAGCATTCCCGTGCAAGGGACGGCGGGCTTACGGGCAGCGGCGGCCGGTGATACCTACGACATGGCGCTAGTGACCCGGGTGTCGGGCCCCTTTCCGTCAGGCACTCAGGGGTGGTACTCGGATGGAACGGGCCGCAGGGGGACGGCGGACAGTCAGAACTGGAGCAAGGTCGATGATGCTCAGATCGATGAGTTGTTCGTACGGGCCGCACAGGCATTGAATCCGGTGTCCGGTGGAGAGACCTACGGTCAGATCGATGACCAGTTGTGGAGCCAGATGGTGGCATTGCCACTCTTCGGCGAGCCTGGGCTACTGGCCAACGGAGTGCGGATCGCCAACGCTGTCTACAACCCGTCAGTCGATGGCGTCATGTGGAATGTGGCGCTGTGGACCAGGATGCAACCAGCCCCGTCGGATAGTCGACGCTGACGAGTCCGAACCGCACGAGGTACCCCTTCGGGCGCGCTACGATTCGCTTCGCCCCGATGGCCTCATCGGAGTCACCCAGTCGGAGTGGCGGAATAGGCAGACGCGCTAGCTTGAGGGGCTAGTGTCCGAAAGGACGTGGGGGTTCAAGTCCCCCCTCCGACACGTGAGGGTTCAAGTCGGTGTGGAGGGGAGTTGTACCCCCACAG
>JBAXCY010000095.1:0-11573 GCA_037141235.1 Acidimicrobiales bacterium
CGGACGCCACGGCCTGAGTCGGACGCCCTGTCGCTAGTTGCCCTGTCGCTAGGTGGCTGGGCGCTAGGTGGCTGGGCGCTAGGTGGCTGGGCCATCCAGTGTGGGGAGGTCGATCCGCTCGAGCCATAGGCCGGGCGCATCGACCTCGGTGGGAGTAGGAAGGTTCTGTGCTGGGCTCCACAGGCGCCCCAGACTCTCCTCGCCAGCCCGCTCCACCACGCCGGCCACAAAGGCTCGGCCCCGATCGACCTGCGCCTGGTCCAAGTCGAGGCCGAACAGGGCCCCGGCTGCTTCTTCACCCTTGCCTCGTTCGGTCCGCCGCCGGTACCAGGCCTCGGCGAGTTGGGTGTGTGAGCCCACCAGCTTGGCTCCGACAAGTGTGGCGATGTGGTCGGCATAGGCGTCGACCACCACGGCCAGCGAGGTGAGCTGATCCGAGGTACGGCGGGACTCGGGGGTCAACAGATCCCCCAAGAGGGCCTCGGGATCCCCGAACATGCCCTGCAACGACTCGATATCCATGCCCATCCCCGGCATGGCTTCTGGGTCGCCCCCGGTCAGACCACGCATCTTGGCTGCCAGGTCTTGTTGGGCGGCGGCCTGTGACTCAGCCAGGGCCATCAAGAGCCCTTCGAAGTGGGCCCGCACCGCAGGCCTGGTCAGCACCGAGTTCGATGCGAGCTCACGGGCGCATACCCACAGAAGGGCCTCTTCTTCAGGAAGGCTCCAGTCGGTGGCGAACTCGGTGATGTTGCCAGTCACCAGGAGCAGCTCATCGGCTGGTGCCCACGGGAGCGCCAACGGATACTGCCCGAGTGTCCGTTGGGCCAGGTGGCCGACCACGGACCCGACCTGGAGTCCAAAGAACATTGGGCCGATGGCGCTGGCCCACTGGCCCAGCATGGCGGCCATAGCTCCGCCGGCATCACCTCCGCCGGCATCGTCGAGCGGGAAGAGATCATGGCCACCGGTCGCACTACCGGGTGCACCATTGGTGGTGTCGGGGGCCGGCGGCTTGGCCATCTCGGCCAAGACCGGGCGCCACGACTCGAGCGCTCGGATTGTCCAGTCGCCGCGGCCTACCGGCACGCAGGTGAGCCGCCGCCCGTCGGGGGTCACCGGCATTCCGGTGGCTTCGATCACATTGAGCTCGGCCACCCGCGACAGTTGCTCGACCTGGATCCGCTGGAGTGGCTCCACATTGGACTCGGCCACACCCCCGGTTGCCACGTTCAGGGCGAAGGCCCGGGTCATCTCCCACGAGTCGGGGCCGTTGGACCCCAGCATGTTCATCAGGTCCCCGAGCAAGGATTGGAACGGATTGCCCGGATCGCCGGGCTCTGGCGGTGCCATGCACCCATGGTACGGCCCTGGCAACCCTCCCTGTACGTCGCCGAAGTTAGCCCTGGCCGAGCACGACCGTGGTGCGCATCTTGGTGCCGTCACGGACGGCAGTTACCACCAGTTCGGCACCAGGAGGGTCTGCATAGAGATGGGTGGCCAGCTCGGCCACCGAGCGCACTACGTGTCCGGCTACGGCGACAATCCGGTCGCCCTGGACGAGCCCAGCTCGGGCGGCCGCACCTTCGCTCGCCACCGATTGGACCACGGCTCCAGACCCCGGTGCGTTGGGTGTCGAAGCTGTGGAATCTGCACCGTCCACTACGACTGCCTCGAGCGACCCGTGGTCAACCGAGCCCCGGGAGATGATCTGGCTGACGACGCCACGGACCAGGTCCGCCGGAAGAAAGTCGGCCGTGCGGGATGCCCCGGAGTCATCCACGGCGTCCAGGATGCCAGCGATGGCGCCAGAGCGGTTGATGAGCGGGCTGCCGAGCCCAGATGCGGCCAGCGGCACGGCCACCACCGTTTGGACGAACCCAATCCCCTTCCACGTGGCAGCTACCGCACCGATGGAGCGGACGACGCCGGCGTAGATGCGGGTGAGGGGCACCGCTCGCCGGGAGCCTCCGGCCTCGGAGGACATGGCCACGGCCAGTGATCCGACCGCTGGGACGTCCGAGGAGAAGTCGGCGGCGGGGAGGTCATCGTCAATATGCAAGACAGTGATCCCGGTCGGTGCGTCGTGGCCCATCACCGTGGCTTGGAGGCGTGAGCCATCTGGCTCCAACACCATGATCCGCTGCGCTCCGGCGATGGCGGATCGAAGCGCCACGATGAACCCGCCCGCTTCCACCACGACGCCGGTCCCAACCGATCTGCCCGACGGCTTCGTTACGAGCAGCGCCACCACAGAGTGGCGCGCAGTCTCCACCATCTGGTCCATGTGGGCGGTGCTGATCGACGCGTCCAGTCCCACTTCGGTGGTGGGCACCTTGATGAAGGCCATCCGCACCCCTGGTGCCGCACCACCTTCGTTCGTCGAGGCCACGACGATGCCGGTGGCGACCAACGCCAGTAGGACGAAGGCGGCGAGTCCGCCGATCACCCACCGGAAATTGTCGGTGCTGGGGGGTGCTACCGGGGGAGGTTCCCCGGCTCTGGTCGAGCCCGATCCGCCGGCCGCCCGCTCAGAGGGGTGGAGCCACAGCCGGTCATCGGGTGGCACCCAGCCCCGCATGGGGCCCTCATCACCCCGAGGGTTGTCGGGATGCGCGGCGAAACTGTCCTCGTCCTCACCCGTCACCTGTCGAACGATACCGACCCAGAGTCCGCAATGGAGGGCGCCTCGCAAGAGCGGCCCGAGGCGGGCTCCACCGCGCCGAACGGCTGACGCCCAGATGTTCCTTGGTCCGCCCTACGATGGGGGTGTGGCCCGGGACCTCGCTATCGACCTCGGGACCTCCAACACCCAGGTATTCGCCAAGGGGAGGGGGGTCATCTTGGAAGAGCCAACGGTGATCGCGCTCAACACTCGCACCCACGAGGTCCTAGCCGTGGGCGACGAGGCTCTCGAGCAGATCGGCCGGACACCCGGATACATCGTGGCCGTCCGCCCATTGCGGGAGGGGGCCATCACTGACTTCGACATCACCGAGCGAACCATTCGGCTGCTTCTGCGGCGGGCCGGACTCACCAAGATGAACCGCCCGCGTGTCTTGTTGT
Source organism: Acidimicrobiales bacterium (assembly GCA_037141235.1). GTDB lineage: Bacteria > Actinomycetota > Acidimicrobiia > Acidimicrobiales > RAAP-2 > Bog-756. The sequence continues at coordinate 3,067 of JBAXCY010000095.1, forward strand.
GCGTGCCCTCCGCCATCACCTCGGTCGAGCGCCGTGCCGTCAAGGAAGCGGCCCGGCGTGCCGGTGCCTCAGCCGCCCATCTCATTGAGCAGCCCATGGCAGCCGCCATCGGTGCCGGCCTCGAGGTCCACGAGCCGGTCGGCAGCATGGTGGTCGATGTCGGTGGCGGCACCACCGAGACTGCGGTCATTTCGCTCGGGGGGATCGTGGCCTATCGAGCCGTTCGGTGCGGGGGCTTCGATATGGACTCCGCCATCCAGGGCTATGTGCGCCAGAAGCACGGGATGGCCATCAGCGAGCGAACCGCCGAGGAGTTGAAGCTGGCCATCGGGTCGGCACTTCCCGACGACGAGGAGTTGCATGCTGAGGCTCGTGGTCGTGGGGTGACCACCGGTGAACCCCGGACCGTCGTCCTCACTTCCGACGAGATCCGCTACGCCTTGAGCGATCAGGTCGAACTGGTGGTGGATACCGTGCTGGGCTGCCTGTCCGATGCCCCTCCCGAACTAGCTCAGGACATCATCTACGAAGGAATCCACCTACTCGGTGGGGGAGCGCAGCTGCGCGGCCTGGCTCAACGGCTGGCCGAAGCCACCGATGTTCCGGTGCACCTGGTGGCGGACCCATTGCGATGCGTCGTCGAGGGAGCAGGCCAGTGCCTGGAATCGTTCGACAGCCTCCGGCCGATCTTCGCCGCCGCAGATTCCTAGGTTCGGCTGGTATCAGGGCGCTAGCCAGACCCGCGTCGGTGGCGATCTGCCCAGATGCCGTTCGCTCAATCGATAGCCAGCAGGTCCTCGGCTACCTGGCGGACCTGCCAGTCGCGGTCCTCGAGACACCGGTGCAGTGCCGCGTCGACATCGGGGCCGTCGAAGGCGGCGAGTGCGACCGCCGCCCGTCTCCGAATGGCCGGTTTGTCGTCGAGGGCGGCCAGGACTGCAGGCAGTCCGGAATCATCACCGATGGCCCCGAGCGCGGCGACGGCAGCTTCGCGGCACAGCGGGTCATCATGTCCGGAATCCGCGGCGGACATGCGGGCCAGCGCGAGCACCGCACCACGCTCCTCGCGCTCACCCATGGCCCAGGCGGTCATCTCCACCACCGAGGGATCGGGGTCGTCGAGGTGGTCCAGCAGATCGACCGCTCTTCGCGTGGCCGCCAGTTCGGCGGCCCGCCGGCGGACGGGCGCAGCGGGGTCGTCCAGCGCAGTTCGTAGGTCGCGGTCCTCGAGCGACCCGAGCCGATCGAGAGCCCCGAGGGCGGTGGACCGGACAGCGGGCTCGGGGTCGACCAGACCCGCTCGGGCCCGAGCCGTGTCGCCGACATGTCCAGCCGTGGCTACCGCTCGGCGGCGGTCGGTGACGGTTTCCTTCTCGGGTTCCGTGGCAGGCTGCACAGCACCACTATGACCGACGACGAGCAGCCAACCATCCCGACCTCCCCCGGAGACGGGGATACCCAGGCATTCGAGCCGGTTCCCACCACGGCACCACCGATAGCACCGCCACCGCTAACCGTGCATGAGGCGGCTTGGCCGCCGTCCGAGGACGGGATCACCCCGGGCCCGCTGCGCTCCGGGCCCGCTGGCCCGGACGCAGACCACCCGAAGCGTCCGGCACCAGCCCATGCCCGCCGCTATCGGATCTGGATCTGGTCGGTGGTGGGCGTCTTGCTGCTCGGGCTGCTGGTCGCATCGAGGATCAACCTCGACTACTACGCCATCCAGCCGGGATCGGCTACCTCGGTGCAGCAGTTCATCACCGTCCCTCCGGCCAAAGCCCACCGGGTGGCCCATCCACTCCTCTTGACCGACGTCCGTGAGGCCCGGGTCACCGCTCTGTCGTATCTCTTCTTCAAAATGCAGTCGGACACTGTGCTCTATCCGGTGCGTGCCGTCACCGGGGGCACCGCCCCCTCGGAACTCGACGAACAGGGTGCCCTCCAGATGTCCCAGGCCGAGACAGCGGCCAAGACGGCGGCCCTGCGACACCTGGGCTATCCGGTGCCAGGTACTCCGGTCGGTGCTGTCATCAGCGGGACCTTCGTGGGGACTCCGGCCTACGGCGTGTTGCACGTGGGCGATGTGGTGACCGCCCTGGACGGCGTGGCGACCCCTACGGCGCGTTCTCTGACGGAGGCGCTGGCCTCTCACCACACCGGTCAGACCGTGACGTTCACCGTGCGTAAGAAGGGGACCGGTCCGGCGGGACCGGTGGCGCTCACCTTGAAGCGGACCAAGGTCGAGGTGGGCGGGCAGAGCGTCTACCTCACTGTCGGTATCGAGCCCGAAGACCAGGTCGACTACGTCTATCCGTTCCCGGTCTCGATCGACGTAAAGGACATCGGCGGTCCTTCGGCCGGTCTGGCCATGACGCTCGGACTCATCGATACCCTCACCAGCGGCTCGCTGACCGGCGGGCACACGGTGGCTGCCACCGGCACCATGGATGCCTCCGGCGCTGTCGGGGACGTGGGCGGCGTGGCTCAGAAGACAGTGGCTGTGGAGAAGTCCGGCGCCTCTATCTTCCTGGTGCCGCCCGAAGAGTACAAGGCAGCCACGTTGAAGGATCGGCCAGGCCTGAAGGTCTATGCGGTCTCCACGCTCGACCAGGCGTTGCGTGTGCTCGGTGCCGCTGGTGGGCGCGTGCCGACCACGACGCTGACTGCTGCCCCCAGTGCTTTTGCAGGATGAGCCGATTGAGCGACGTGCAGTCGTAGGCTCTGGCCCATGCCCGAGGAACACCGCTTGACCATCACTTCTTCTTCCAACCTCGCCCCCGACGATGTGGCTCGGCACACGTTCGCTTCGGTCCGCCGAGGCTTCGACCCGACCGAGGTGCGGGCCTACCTGGAATCGATCGCCGAAGGGCTCCGGGCCCGGGCCGAGCGTGAGCGCGAGCTGCTGGCCGCACTGGCTGATGCCGAAGAGCGGGCGGCCAACCCGGTCATCGACGACAACATGCTGACCACCGCCGTTGGCAAGGAAACGGCTCGGGTCCTACAAAGCGCGCATGACGCCGGGTCCGAGATGCTGGCCAATGCCGAGGCCGAGGCGCAGCGCTTGGTGTCCGAGGCCACCCAGACGTCAGGGCAGATGCTGGCCGAGGCCACCGAAGTGTCCGAGACAGCCCAGACCCGGGCGGATGCGCTGTTGGCCGAACGGACCGCCGAGGCCGAGGCCGCGTCGACGACGTTGCAGGAACGCACGGAGCAGCAGGTCTCTGCTGCCCTCGACAAGGTGCGGGCCGATGCCGAGGAGATGACCGAGCGAGCACGGACCGAGGGTCGGGTCATGGTGGAGGAGGCGCAGCTGCTGCGGGCCCGGGTGCTGGCCGACCTCTCTCGACGGCGCAAGGTCCTGCACGCGCAGATCGAGCAGCTGCGGGCTGGCCGTGAGCGCCTGGCCGAGACGGTCAACGAGGTGCGCCAGTCGGTGGAGGCCATCGCTGGGGACCTGTTCCGGGCCGAGGACGAGGCGCGGCTGGCCGCTGAGGTCGCCGGACGTGAGGTGTCCAACCGCGGTGAAGAGGGCACCCTCGAAGAGATGGCCGCCCTACTGCTCGCCGAAGAGGCCGAAGTAGAGGCCGCCGAGATTACGGCGATCGAAGAAGTGGCCGTAGTGGCCGTAGTGGCCGACGGAGGAACCCCTGAAGAGGATTTCGAGGACGATAGGGCGGAGGCCCAGGCCGTTCCCGAAGCTGGTGTTGACGAAGAGGCTGGTGCGGCCGCACCACCGGTCGAGCAGGTCGATGCACTCTTCGCCAAGCTGCGGGCGGCTCAAGGGGACGACGAGTCTGGTCCGAGCGACGCGACCGAGGCAGGTTCGGAATCCGAGCCCGTGGCGCAGGACTCGCAGGACGACCCGGCTACGCAGGGAACAGGCGAAGCCAGCGACGCTGACGACGACGCTGACGACGACGCTGACGACGGGCCGCCGGAGACCCGCAACCCGCTGGTCGTGCAGCGCGACGAGCTCATGGCCCCCCTGGTTACTGGGCTGGCTCGTCGGATGAAGCGCATCCTCCAGGACAACCAGAACGACTTGTTGGACCAACTCCGAGCTAAGGGGACCTCGTGGTCACCGGCGCTGCTGCCGGACGAGAAAGAGCACCTCGACTCGGTGACGACCGCGGCCCTCCCTCTGCTCGAGGAGGCCGCCGAAGCCGGAGCCTCGTTCGCGGGCAAGCCCACAGGTAAGCCCACGGGTAAGCCCACGGCCAAGTCGAAGAGCCGCCCCTCCGGCGACGCCCTGATAGCCATCGCCCACGACCTGGCTGAGTCGGTGGTGGGTCCGCTGCGCAAGCGTCTCTTGGCTGGGGACGGTCTCGAGTCGGCCGAGGAGTCGAGCGTCACTGAACACGTCGGCTCGGCCTTCCGCGAGTGGAAGGGCGAGCGGATTGAGCGGCTGGCTGGGGATCACGTCTTGGCCGCCTTTTCGCTTGGGTCCCTGGCCGTGGCTGGCGCCGGGGGAACGAGTCTCGAGTGGGTGGCCGTCGCCCTCCCCGACGAGACCCCTTGCCCCGACTGTGAGGACAACGGGCTCAACGGTGCGCAGCCAGCGGGTGAGGAGTTTCCGACCGGACATCTGCATCCTCCTGCCCACCCCGGGTGTCGATGCTTACTTGCACCCGCCACGCCCTAGGCTGCATCCGTGCGCTCTCCCAGTGATCTGCCCGCGGCAACCAAGCCAGCGAGTCATCGCCGCCACCGGTGGGTGATCGCGGCAGCGGTCCTCTTGGTCGTCGTCTTTGCCTCGTTGCACACGTTCGCCACCTTCTATACCGACGCGCTGTGGTTCTCCTCGGTATCCCTCCACTCGGTCTGGACGAAGCTCTTCGAGTTGAAGGCCGGTCTGATGCTGGTGTTCAGCGCCATCTTCGCCGTCATGCTCCTGGTCAGTCTGCTGGTGGCCGAGCGTCTGGCTCCCAAGGGTCCGTCCATGGACGCGGAAGACGAGTTCGTCAAGCGCTACCGCGAGGTGACCGGCCCCTACGCCAGATGGCTGCGGGCCGGTGTAGTCGTGGTGCTTTCACTCATCGTCGGATCGCAAGCCATGGGGCAATGGCAGAACTGGCTGCTCTACCGCAACAGCACGCCTTTCCAGGCCACCGACCCCGAGTTCCATCGCAACGTCGCCTACTTCGTATTCACCCTTCCGTTCCAGCAGTTCCTCATCCACTGGACGCTGGTCGCCTTGGTGATGGTGCTGCTGGTCACCACGCTGAGCCACTACCTGAACGGCGGCATTCGCATGCAGGGCTCGCGCCCGAGGGTGCGCCCAGCGGTCAAGGCACACCTATCGGTCATCCTTGGACTGGTCGCGCTGACCAAGGCCGTGGGCTACTACCTGGCCCGCTTCAACCTCGATCTGTCGTCTAACGGCTACGTGCAGGGTGCCGGCTACACCGACGTGCACGCCCGGCTCCCTGCCCTCCAACTCCTGATCCTGGTGTCGCTGGCCGCCGCCGCCCTGCTGATCTACAACATCCGTCGCCAGGGCTGGGCACTGCCCATTCTGGGGGTCGGGCTGTGGTTCTTGGTGGCGCTGACTGCGGGCACGATCTACCCGGCCGCCGTCCAGGCCCTCAAAGTGAACCCGGCGCAGAACACGTTGGAGCGCCCATATATCCAGCGCAACATCGAGGCCACCCGGGCTGCCATGGGGATCACCCAAGTGACCAGCACCCCCTATGAAGCCTCCGCCACCCTGTCGGCGGCCCAGCTTTCGGCCAACAACGACACTCTGGCCAACGTGCGGCTGTGGGACCCGCTGCTGACGCAGCCCGCCTACAACAAGCTGCAGGACATCCGGTCGTACTACCAGTTCAACAACCTGGCCGTCGATCGCTATCCGGTCGACGGTGTGGAGACTCCCGCCGTAGTTGGCGTCCGTGAGGTCAACGACCAGGACCTGCCATCGTCATCGTGGGTCAACACCACGCTGCAGTACACCCACGGCTACGGGATGGTGGTGTCCCCGTCCAACGCGGCTACCAGCAACGGCGACCCCCAGTTCGCGGTGGGCGGTGTGCCTCCGGTCTCCACCAATGGCCTGCCGAGCGTGACTCAGCCATCGGTCTACTTCGGGCTCAGCAACGCTGGCTACGTAGTGGCCAACACCAAGCAGCCCGAGATCGACTATCAGCTCACCAACGGCACCAACATCGAGACCCACTACAAGGGCGACGGCGGAGTGCAGCTCTCCTCGTTCTTCAACCAGTTCCTGTTCGCGGTGCGGTTCAACGACATCAACCTCTTGATCTCCAGTCAGATCGACAACAACTCGAGGCTCATGTATGACCGGGGCGTGCAAGCTCGGGTGGCCAAGGCTGCTCCGTTCCTCAAACTGGACGCTGACCCGTACCCGGTGCTTCTCAACGGACACATTGACTGGGTCCAAGATGCTTACACGGCTTCCGCCAACTATCCCTATGCGCAGAACGCCGATACCGGAGCAGTGAACCCGGGTAGCGGATTGTCCGGCTCGTTCAACTACGTGCGCAACTCGGTCAAGGTGGTCATCGACGCTTACACCGGGAAGATGACCTTCTACGTGATGGATCCCAACGATCCGATCATCCAGACCTACGAAAAGGCGTTCCCTGGGATGTTCACCTCGGCCACCAAGATGAGCGGCGAGCTGCGCAGTCACCTCCGCTATCCCGAGGACATCTTTAACGTGCAGGCCACTGCATACGGCAAGTACCACATCGTCAAGGCTCAGAGTTTCTACAGCGCAGCCGATGCCTGGACCCTTTCCCCCGACCCAGGCTCAGGTCAGCCGGCCCAGGCCCTGGCCACCACCCAGACGGTCAACGCCCAAGGTCAGGTGGTCTCTACCGGCCAGTTGGTCCGCATGTCTCCGATTTATCAGATGATGCGCATTCCCGGTGAGGCGGAGCAGTCGTTCAACCTGCTCAACGCGTTCGTGCCGGTGTCGTCGGGCAGTCAGATCCAGACATTGTCCGGGTTCATGATCGCCGGATCCGACCCTGGCCACTACGGCCAACTGAAGATGTTCGTCACCCCTCGGGACAGCCCGGTCAACGGCCCGGCCATCGTGGCCGCCAAGATCGACGCCACCCCGTCGGTGTCTGGACAGATCTCTTTGCTGAACCAGAACGGTTCATCGGTACTGCTGGGCAATGTGCTGATGATCCCGGTGGCCAACTCGCTGCTCTACATTCAGCCGCTCTATGTGGAGTCGTCTCGGAACGCCTTCCCGGAGCTGCAGCGGGTGATCGCCGTCTACGGCAATCAGCCGGCGGCTATCGGCAACTCGCTGTCCGCGGCGCTGACGGCACTGTTCGCCGCGCCGGTCTCGACCTCTTCGTCCGGCGGTGGCGGTGGCGGCACGTCGACGGGTGCGCTGTCACCCCAGGCCCAGGCGCTGCTGGCCCAGGCTCAGGCCTCCTATCAGCAAGCCCAGACCGACCTGAAGGCCGGGAACCTGGGCGCCTATCAGACCAGTATCAGCGCCATGGAGACGAGTCTCCAAGCCGTCCAGGCCCTGACCGGTGGCCCGGTGGCCACATCGCCAACCACCACGACCACCAACCCGGGCTCGGCGGCCCTCGCCGGGCTGGGGAACTGAGCGCCGGGACACCGACCGGCGGCGGTCGCTGCGTATGATTCGCAGATGCCGTACGTCATCGACCCAGATCACGTTGAATCGGTCGTTCGCGGGCTCCTCGGAGCGATTGATGTGGACGGAGGTGCGACCGACGAGCAGTTGTCCGTCTTGTGGTCGATCACCGATCACTTGTGGAAGCGCCCAGACCTGAGCGATGCCGGTCTGCGCCCGCTCAACTCAGCCGACACTGCCCGCGAACTGATTGACGAGGGGGAGCGCCGACGATTCCATCTGATCATGGTGACCCTGGAGACGTGTCGCCATCCCTTTTCGGAGGCACAGGTGGCTCGGGCCGAGGAGTTCGCCGCCGCACTCAGTGTTGAAGAGGCGGACCTCGAGATCTTCCGGGACTGGGTCGATGGCGGAGTGGAGCGGGCCATGGGGGACTGGATGCGGTGCTTCGGCTCGTTGGTGGCCACCAACAGCGAGCCATCGCTGCTGGCTGCTTCAGATAGCGGCGACGGGACCGAGGGTGATGTGTGGGCACACCAGGAAGTGGACCCGGTGCTGCAGGCTCGGCTGGGCGAGTTCCACGGTCTGCCCGACGGCTCACTCGGCCACGCATACCTGGAGTTCTACCGTCGCAACGGAATCGATGTACCTGGCTCGAAAGAGGGCTCAGTCATGAGTGCCGTGTCAGTGAGTCACGACATGAACCACGTGATCGCCGGATACGAGCCCACGGGGCAGGGCGAGATCGCCCTGGGTGCGTTCCAGATGGCGATGCACGACTCCGAGGAGAACCTGATTCAGTTCCTGGGGAACTTGTTGATCCACGAGGCCGGGGTGCTGGACCCCGGGGGGTTCTCTCCCGTGTCGGCGTCGCTGCAGCGGCCAGGGGCCATCGAACTCTTGGGCGAGGCGTTCGACCGGG
>JBAXCY010000096.1:0-11252 GCA_037141235.1 Acidimicrobiales bacterium
CCTGACCTCTTGACTGCCAGTCAAGCGCTCTACCAACTGAGCTATACCCCCGAAGTCGGCTCAGGTTATCAGCACGCGGCAGGGCCACCGAAACCAGTCCCGGGACCCGATTTCGAGTCCCAAGCGGACGACGTTGCCCCCGACGACAATTCTGCCCCTCCGCTAGTTACGATTGGGGGGAAGACGTCGAGTCCGTTGCCGGGGTAACCACCTCGCTCGGATCCCTCGGCCGCTCAAACGGACGACGTAAGGGGTACAGATGAGTGAATCGGTGGAGTACCGGGACGGGGTCTTCGTGGCCACGGAACACACCGAGGCAGTTGATCGCCCCGACCTCAGAGCGGCTACCGCGACCGGCACTGCATTGATGGCCCGACCATCCAACTACCTGGCCCCCGTCGACGGCCCCGGGCCACTGGTGAGCGCCGAGCTTCCACCCGCAGGTCCGGTGGGCCCCACACCACCGCCAGCCCGTTCGGCTGGCGGCGCTCGACGGATTGCCGTGGCCACCATCGCTGCCGCCTTGATCGCCGCTGTCGTCTTCGGTGCCGCCGCCTTCGGAGGCGCCTTTAACTCCGGTTCCACTGCACCCTGGTCAGCCCGAGGCGCGCTAGGGGCCGCAGCCGCAACCTCGGCCGGTGCCTCCTCGGTCGCCTTCGACCTGTCGGCCACCCGATCGACCTCCAAGACGGCCACCACCCTGGTCACCGGGTCTGGCGCCGTCGACCTGAAGACCGATGTCGGGCACCTGTCCGCTACCGTCCCGGCCCTATCGGGTCTGGTGGGGAGCGGCAACGATGTCATCAACGTGATCTCTGACGGGTCGGCCGTCTACTTGGGCTCGCCAGCCCTGTCGGAGCTGACCGGAGGTCAACGCTGGTTGAAGGTCGATCTACCCCAGGGCACCGACTCGGGCAGTGCCGAGTCGTCGACGCTCGGCGTTCTGGCCAATCCGTCGCAACTGCTCGGTCTGCTGTCCTCGCTCGGCGGCCAGGTCACCAACGTAGGCACCGTCGACCTCCGCGGCACCCAAGTCACCGAGTACACCACGACGGTCACTGTCGCTGAGCTGGCAGCCCGGGCCGGACTGCCCACCGGATCCGCACAAGGAGCCAGGATCTCCAAGGTCCTGGAGCAACTGGGAAACACGTCGGTGCCGATCACGGTTTGGGTGGGTGGCGACGGCTATGTCCGACAGCTCACTGCTTCCCTCGACCTCTCCAAGGCCACCTTGGGCAGCCTGGCCTCTGATCTGATCACCGGCTCGCTCGGCGACTCATCAGGTCAGGCCACGACGTCGACCACGGTCACCGTGGCCTTCTCCCACTACGGGGACCCGGTAAAGGTGACCATTCCGCCAGCAAGTGAGGTGACCGACGCTGGCGCCCTCGCCTCGTCGATCAAGAGCGCCGCCTCAGCCATCGGCCACGCTATGTCCGACTTCGCCTCCAAGTTCTGACGTTCCACGGGGGCTGACTGTCCCGTAGGACCGGCTGCCATCGTCGACTGACCAAGCCCGGATAGTCGGCCCGAAGAGGGACCCGGCTGCGCCCGGTACGATCAGCCCCCATGGCCCGCGCCTATGACGTCATCGACATCGAAAAGAAGTGGCAGCGTCGCTGGCGCGACGAAGGCACCTACGAGGTAGACGCCGACGATCCTCGGCCGCCCTGGTACGTGCTCACCATGTACCCCTACCCCTCGGGGGCGGCCCACATGGGCCATGTGCGCAACTACACCTTCGGCGATCTGCTGGTCCGCCACCGCACCATGCTCGGCCACGCCGTGCTGTCGCCGTTCGGGTTCGACTCGTTCGGCCTGCCCGCCGAAAACGCCGCCATCAAGACCGGCACCCATCCCCGGATCTTCACTGATGCCCGTATCGAAGAGTTGAAGGAGTCCATCACCTCGCTGGGTGCGGTCTACGACTGGCGTCGCGAGATCCGCAGCCACGACCCCGAGTACATGAAGTGGAACCAGGTCATCTTCACCAAGCTGTTCGAGGCCGGCCTGGCCTATCGGGCCAACGCTCCGGTCAACTGGTGCCCGGGATGCCACACGGTTCTGGCCAACGAGCAGGTCCTGGCAGATGGCACCTGTGAACGCTCCGGCGACCTGGTCATCAAGCGCGACCTGGAGCAGTGGTTCTTCCGCATCACCGAGTATGCCGATGAGTTGCTTGCCGGCCTCGATGACCTGGCCTGGCCCGAGCGGGTCAAGATCATGCAGCGCAACTGGATCGGGCGGTCTGAAGGGGCCGAGATGGACCTGGTGGTCGACGGTCGTGACGGCACCGATGGCCGTGACCCGCTGGTCCTGCGGGTGTTCACCACACGCCCCGATACCTCGTTCGGGATGACCTATGCGGTGGTCGCCCCCGAGCACCCAATGGTGGGCGAACTCACCACGCCCGAATGTGCGGCCGAGGTCGAAGCACTGCGGGTGCGGGCCGCGGCCAGCACCGACATCGAGCGCATGTCCGAGTCCGGCTCGGCCAGCCTGTCCAAGCGCGGTGCGTTCACCGGATCCTCGGTCATCAACCCCTTTACCGGCTCGCCGGTCCCGGTCTACGTGGCCGACTACGTGCTCATGGGATACGGCACCGGCGCCATCATGGCTGTGCCGGCCGAGGACACCCGTGACTGGGACTTCGCTCAGGCTTACGGGCTCCCGTTCGTCCGGACCGTCCAGCCCCCCGAGGGATGGGACGAGACGGGCGGACCCGACGGCGGCCCGGGCGGCGCCTACACGGGCACCGGTGCCAAGATCAACAGCGAGTGGCTGGATGGACTCGACATTGCCACTGCCAAAGCCCGCTCCATCGAGTGGCTCGAGACCCAAGGCATCGGAGTTGGCAAGGTCAACTATCGACTCCGTGACTGGTTGGTGTCCCGTCAACGATTCTGGGGCTGCCCGATCCCCATCGTCTACTGCGCCATCGATGGCATGGTGCCCGTACCCGCCGACCAGCTCCCCGTGCTCGCCCCCGATGACGTCGAGTTCCAGCCGACGGGGGAGTCCCCGCTGGCCACTCATCCCGGGTTCCTGCACACCACCTGTCCGACGTGCGGTGGCCCGGCCACCCGCGAGACCGACACCATGGATACCTTCGTGGACTCGTCGTGGTACTTCCTGCGGTTCACCGACCCGTGGACGCCCGATGCCCCGTTCGACAAGGAGATCGCCCGGCACTGGATGCCGGTCGATCAGTACATCGGCGGCATCGAGCACGCCATCCTCCACCTGCTGTACGCCCGCTTCTTCACCAAAGCGCTAGTGGACGTCGGGATCGCCCCCGAGGGCCTGCGTGAGCCGTTCGCCAATCTGTTCACCCAGGGCATGATCCGGATGGACGGCAAGAAGATGTCCAAGTCCAAGGGCAACCTGGTGGCCCCGTCGAGCTACCTGACCACAGTGGGAGCCGACGCCCTGCGCCTGTTCCACCTCTTCGTGGGCCCGCCGGCCGACGACGTGGACTGGTCGGCCCAGACCGACTCGGTGATCGAGGGCTGTGCTCGCTACCTCGACCGGGTGTGGCGCCTGGCCGTGCCCGAGGTGCCCCGACCCACTGATGGCGCCACGGGTGAACTGACCGATGCTGACCTGGAGATCCGGCGGGCCACCCACAAGCTGATCGACCGGGTGTCGAGCGACTACGAGCGGTGGTCCTACAACACGGCCGTGGCCGCCTGCATGGAGTTCGTCAACCTGGTCCTGCCCTATGTGCGTGACGGCGGACGAAGCGAGGTAGTGGAGGAAGCAGTCGATACCCTGCTACTGCTGCTGGCCCCCATGGCGCCCCATTTGGCGGCCGAGGCGTGGGAGCAGCGCCACGGCGATCACATCCACCTGCGTTCCTGGCCGGTGGCCGATCCAGCCCTGCTGGTGGAGGACACGGTGACCATGGTCGTCCAGGTGAACGGCAAGGTCCGCGACCGCATCGAGGTAGCCATCGACATATCCGAGGCCGATGCCGAGCGGATGGCCCTGGCATCGGACGCAGTCGTCGAGGCACTAGGGGGCGCGGCCCCCAAGCGAGTCATCGCTCGGCCCCCAAAGCTGGTCAACGTCGTCGTCTGAGCGGCTGGCCGCTTGTGCAACTCCGCCCTTGTTGCCCGATCAGTCCCGGAAATCCGCCAGGATGCCCGCCCATCGCTCGGTGCTGATGCCCGACGGGGCGTAGATGTTGAACCGGTCGATGAGACCGTCAAAGCGGGCACGGATCTGGGTGGCGATGGTGTCGATCTCGCCGACCACGGCAAAGGTCTCCAGCATTTCGTCGTCGATGAGGGCGGTCATGTCGTCCCACGCCCCTCGTTTCGACAAGGTGTTGAGTTCGGTCTGTAGGTCGCCCCAGCCGTGCAGGTCGAGGACCGGTCGGTAGGCCGGGGTCGAGCCGTAGAAGGCCAGTTGCTTGCGGGTGGCAGCCCTAGATGCCGCAAAGGCACGCTCGTCTACCCCGGTGACCACCATGCCCGGATACGACACCTCGACGAGTGAGCGCGTGCGGCCACTGGTGGCCAGGCCCCGCTCCAGCGCGGGCAGGGTCACCTCGCGTAAGTAGCGCTCGGTGGTGAAGGCATGGGCCAGCAGTCCGTTAGCCACCTCACCGGCCACCTCAGTCATCATCGGACCCACCGCGGCCAGGAACACGGGGGGATTGCCGAACGGGTTGGGTCCTGGGTCGAACATCGGAGTCATCAAGGTGTGGCGGTAGTACTCGCCACGGAAGGCCAGGCGGCTGCCGTCGGCCCAACTGGCCCAGATGGCCCGGACGGCCAAGATGAGCTCGCGCATCCGAGGTGCCGGGTGCGACCACGGCATGGAGAATCGCTTTTCGATGTGGGGCTTGATCTGTGACCCGAGCCCGAGCATAAAACGACCCCGGGCCATGGTCTGGAGATCGTTGGCCGTCATGGCCAGCGTCATCGGGTTGCGGGCGAAGGCCACGGCGATCCCGGTACCTACCTGGAGCCGTTCGGTGTGCTCGGCAGCCAGTACTAATGGCAGGAACGGGTCGTGGCCGGTCTCGGCCGACCAGATCCCGTCGTAGCCCGATGCCTCGGCCGCAGTGGCCTGGGCCACCACTTCGGACGGGTCGAATCCAAGTGTTCCGTCAACGCGCATGCGTCACGGTAGCAACTCGGAACCATGACTTGAAGCGGCCGAATGACCCAGTAGTTGCACTCGGATGCCCGGGGTCACCACAATTGGGTCGTGCCCATCGATGACGACGACCCAGAATCCACTGGGCCAGACCTCGGACTGGCCTCTGGGTCGGGCCCTGCCCTGGCTTCTGGGCCAGATCCCAGCGACGAGCCGCCGGTGACCGATGAGGACCGCAACCGATTCGGCATTCTCTTGGACCATGCGTCCGAGCGAGGACTACTGACCCCGCTCGAGTACGAGTTCCGCCTGAGCGAACTGGCTGAGGCGACCTCGATGGACGAGCTCCGGCGCATCGTCACCGAGCTACCAGCGTTTGAGGCCCCAACGGTGGTCAAGCGAGGCAAGGGTGCGAAGAAGCAGACGTCATCTCAGGGGATGACGACGGATCTGCCCGTACCCGCCCGCCTGGGCGAAGGCGATCTGTGGGCCGTTCAGACCCCGACGGCCGGTCGGCGCAAGGGGGCCAACCCATGGGCGATCCTGGCCGTCGTCGTAGCCGTCCTGCTCGTGGCCCTGGTCATGCTGGGCTTGGTCGTCTCTCGGGTCTCCCACAACCGCGGCATCGGCCCGCCAGCAGTGGTGACCCAGACGGTCAGTCCGATTCGCCCCTGAGGAACTGCTCGAGCTCGGCAGCGATCTCGTCCCCGCTGGGTAGGTCCGAGGCGAAGCCGAGCGGGGTGCCCTCCTCGGCGTCGGCTACGGCCTCGAGCCGGCGGACCATTTCGAGATGGTCGGAGTTGGAACCGATGAGCTCGTCCACCTGGATCCGAGAGGCTTCACCGGCGGTGCGCAGTGTTGCGGTATCGAGGACGGTGCCGGTCACCGCGCACAGGCCCTCGATGAGGGCGGCGCTGGCCTCGGGATAGGGCATGGCCGATACGTAGTGCGGCACTCGGGCCCATAGTCCGATCACCGGGACCCCGGCAGAGCCGAGCGCAACCTCGAGGGCGGCCTGTACTCCAGCGGGCACCTCGAGGGTCCCATGCACGGTGCCGATGCGCCCGGCGAGCTCTGCCGACTGAGGCGGAACGGTGGAGGCCAGACGGACGGGACGGGTGTGGGGTGACGGGGACGGAAAGGCACCGAGACCGACCACGGTGCGCACGCCTAGTTGGTTGGTGAGCTCGACCACGGCCTGCATGAAGGACGCCCAGCCGAAATCGGGCTCCGGTCCCGTCAGGTAGAGGATGTCCGCACCGACCCGGTCCTTGCTGGCCAGCAGGCGGATGGTGGGCCAGGTGATCTCGGTAGTGACCCCTTCCACCAGGCGGATGATGGGCCGACGAGCCCGCTGGTCGATCAGGGGCTCCGTGTCAAAGGTGGCGACCACGGCGGTGGGCGACCCGGTCAGGAGATGGGCGATGGCGGCAGACGCGCCCATGCCGGCGTCGACCCAGCCGTCGAGGGCGATGACCAGGACGGGCCGATCCAGACGGATACCCGCCGGCTCGCCCCATCCAGGGTCGAAGGAGTACAGATCAGCCGGTTGGTACCTACTCATGCGGACTCGACTTTGCTCACAGGGACTCGACTTCGGCCAGGGCCCGCTCGCCCAGATGACGGACCCCGTCGGCAAACTGGTCCACGCCGCTGCGGTCGCCGGCGGCGGCGCCCCCGGCGTAGCGGACGTACACGCCCTGGAGGATGCAGGCCAGCTTCCAGATCCCGAAGGCCTGGTAGTACCGGATCGAGGAGACATCGCGTCCGCTGGCCGCGGCGTAGCGCTCCACCAGCTGCGCCCGGGTGGCGAAGCCGGGCAGCGCCGTGGGGGCAACTCCCAGAACGGCATTGTTGGAGTCGTCCATCTCGGCCCAGTAGACGAGCAGCAGGCCGAGGTCGGCCAGCGGGTCACCGAGTGTGCAGATCTCCCAGTCGAGGATGGCGATGACGTTACCGGCATCGTCGAGCACAGTGTTGTCGAGCCGGTAGTCCCCGTGCACGATGGTGGCACCCTGCTGCTCCGGAATCTTGGCTGACAGCACCTCCCAGGCTCGGTCGATCACGGCGGGCCCGGGCTGGCCGTCCAGGGACGACTTCTCGAACTGGCCATGCCACCGCTTGAGTTGACGGGCGATGTAGCCCTCCTTGCGGGCGAACTCACCGAGGCCGACGGCATCGACATCGACCGAATGGAGCCGGGCCAGGGTGTCGATCAGTGAGTCGGATGCCTGGGCCCGGACAGACTCGGACACGGCGGACGAGGCCGCCTCGTCGCGGAGGATGTGCCCCTCGACGAAGGACATCACGTAGAAGGGGGCGCCGTTCACGGCAGGATCGGCGCACAGGCCGAGGGTGCGGGGAACGGGAACGTCGGTCAACTGGAGGGCGCTGATGACGGTGTGCTCACGAGTCATGTCATGGGCGGTGGCCAATACGTGGCTGACCGGTGGGCGGCGCAGTGCATAGGCCTGCCCTGCGGCATCGGTCACCCGGTAGGTGAGGTTGGATCGCCCACCAGCGATCAGGTCGAAGTTGTAGGGCGGCAACGAGCCAGCCACGTTGGCTGCTATCCACTTGGTGACCGGTCCCCGGTCGATGCCTTCCACGACGGCGTCATCAGCGGCAGCGGACTGATCGGCGGTCTGGTCAGCGGAGGTGGCATCACTCATGAGGAGAACGCTACCCGCGTCACCCGCCCCCTCGTTTCGGTCCACTCGTGCCGCCTGTGGCTGCGTCTCAGCCGGAGCCAGACCCACTCAAGCCCCGGTAACGTCGAGGCCATGGTCGATGCCACTGATGACACCTTCGAAGAGGTAGTGCTCCGCCGATCGACCGAGGTTCCGGTCGTCGTGGACCTGTGGGCGCCGTGGTGCGGACCGTGCACGACGCTCGGCCCCATGATCGAGCGGATCGTGGCGGCCACCGACGGTGCCGTGGAACTGGCCAAGGTGAACGTGGACGAGAACCCGACGGTGTCGTCGAGCTTTCGGGTCCAGTCGATCCCCGCCGTGTTCGCCATCAAGGACGGGGCCGTGATCGACCACTTCATCGGGGCCAAGCCCGAAGCTGAAATCCAGGCCTTCGTGGACCGGCTGGCCCCGGCCCGCTCCGAGGCCGACATGCTGGCCATCGACGGGGCTGCCGTCGGCGACGAAGCGATGCTGCGGAGGGCCCTCGACCTGCAACACGACCACGAGGGAGCCATTGTGGCGCTGGCCGGGATGCTGATCGGCCGGGGCGACAGTGACGAGGCCACGGCACTGCTGGCTCGAATTCCGGAGACGCCCGAGACCCGGCGGCTGGCCGCCGAGGCCAGACTGGCGCAACGCGACGACGTGGCCATCGGCGAAATGGATGCGCTCCTCGATGCCCTGTTGGATCGGGTCAAGGCCGATCCCGATGCCCGCCAAGAGTTCCTGGACCTGCTGGAGACGTTGGAGCCCGGCGATCCGCGCACGCTGGCGTGGCGCAAGGCACTGGCCTCGCGCCTGTTCTGACTGCCCAGTTCTGACCGCTGTGTTCTGACCGCCCTGTTCTGACCGCCCTGTGCCGGATGTCTTGCCCCTCCGGTAGCGTCAGGTGTGTGCGTGCTACCACCCTGCGACTCGGACCCCGGAGCTTCGACATCGAGCACCGGGCTCTGGTCATGGGCATCCTCAACCGCACCCCGGACTCATTCTACGACAAAGGGGCGACATTCGCCCTCGACGACCTGGTGCGGCGGGCCGGCCTCTTGGTCGACCAGGGCGCTGATCTGCTGGACGTGGGCGGGGTCAAGGCCGGCCCCGGTCCCGAAGTCGGCGAAGCCGAGGAGCTCGACCGGGTGATCCCGGCCATCGAGGCCCTGTCTCAGCGGTTCGATATCGCGCTGTCGGTCGACACGTGGCGGGCATCAGTGGCTCGTGAGGCCTACCGGGCTGGTGCGGTGGTCGGCAACGACATCAGCGGGTTCGCCGACCCGGACTACTTGACGGCTGCCGCCGAGGCCGGAGCCACAGTGGTGGCGACCCATATCCGGCTCGGTCCCCGCATCCCCGACCCCGACCCGGTCTACGACGATGTGGTCGACACCGTGCGCTCCTTTCTCTTGGAGCGGGCGGAGCGGGCATTGGCCGCCGGGCTGACCCCGGACCAGATCATCATCGATGCCGGCCTCGACTTGGGTAAGACGGCGGCCCAGTCGCTGACCTTGTTGCGCGCCTCTGACCAGCTGGCCAACCTCGGCTACCCCTTGCTGCTGTCGGCATCCAACAAGACGTTCCTGGGGGTGGTGCTCGACCTGGAGATCGGCCAGCGCCGCGAGGCATCGATGTCGGCGACGTCGCTGGGTGCGGTGCTGGGTTGCCGGGTGATGCGGGTCCACGAGGTCGGGGCGCATCGCCAGGCCTGCGATGTGATCGCCGCCATCAGCGGGGCCCGGAGGTGAGCGCAGCCACGGTGGCTGCCGCCGTTTGGCCCGTGTATCTGGTCAAGGGCTCCGACCCATCGCTGGTGGCTCAAGCCGCCCACGCCTTGGTGGAGCGACTGGTGGCCGGCGGCGACCCGTCGATGATGGTGGAGGAGTTCGGTGGACCGGGCGCCGACCAGTTCGACGTGGGTGCCATCATCGATGCCTGCACGACGCCGCCCTTCTTGGTGGCTCGCCGGGTGATCGTGGTCCGCGAGGCCGGTCAGATGGCGGCCGCCGATGCCAAGCGCCTGGTCGCCTACGTGGCCGACCCGTTGCCCACTACCGCTCTGGTCTTGGTAGGCGGTGGCGGTGCGGTCAATCCGACCCTGTCCAAGGCGGTAGCGGCCTCGGGTGAAGTGACCGACACGTCGGTCGGCATGGGCAAGGCCCGGTCGCAGTGGCTGTCCGAGCACCTCAAGGGCGGGCCGGTCCGGCTCGACGGTCCAGCTCAGGCCCGGCTGGGAGAGCACCTGGGTTCGGACATGGGCCGACTGGTGGGGCTGCTAGACACCTTGGCTGCCGCCTACGGCCAGGGGGCAACGGTGTCAGCCGCCGACCTGGAGCCCTTTTTGGGTGAGGCCGGGGCGCTGGCCCCGTGGGACCTGACTGACGCCATCGACGCCGGCAAGACAGCGCCGGCACTCAGCGTGCTCCATCGGATGTTGACGGCGGGGGAGTCGCACCCGCTGGTCATCCTGGCGCTGCTGCACAAGCACTACCGCCAGATGCTGCGACTCGACGGTTCAGGGGTCAACTCACCGGACCAGGCTGCTGAGGTCCTCGGCATGAAGAGCTCGTTCCCGGCCAAGAAGGCGCTGGCTCAGGGGAACAAGCTCGGTTCGGCCCGCATCGCCCGGGCCGTGCAGCTCCTGTCCGATGCCGATCTTGACCTACGTGGCTCGACACTTTTGTCTGCCGAGCTGGTGGCCGAGGTGCTGGTGGCCCGACTCAGCCGACTGGTCCGCCAGGGGCGGTAGGGCGGATCGGGTGAGAGTCAGGGGCTGACTTGGTGGGGGTTGCGAGCAGACGAGCCGACTCAGACTCCGGCGGTATCTCGGGACCCAACCCTGGTTTCTGTCTCATCCTCGGTCTGAGCCAGCGAGGTGCGCTGCAACGGGCGATAGGGATGCCCGATCGAGCCTGGAATACGGATGGTGGTGGCTCCGGATTCGCCGTCAGATTCGCCGTCAGATTGACCGGTGACGGTCACCACGTCGGGGTCCTCGAAGAATCTGTTCTGGGGCTCGAGGGCGAGCTCGGTCTCGGAGCCAGGATCGCCTGCCACCCTCGGACGGTCGGTGGGGGGGACACCGATCTGTCCGAGGGTGGCGGGAAGAGTGAGCATGTCGAGGGGGCGAGCGGTGTCGGCCGTTTCCGCCTCCAGGTTGCTGAAGTAGTCGAAGGGGATGACAGTCACCGGCCCGGCGGCCACGAAGGCCAGCACCTTGGGGCGCGGCCCGAACACATAGACAGCGAGTCCGACGCCGGGTACGGCCAGGACGATCAGCAGGCAGAGCAATCGGGGTTCACCAGCGGCGCTCCATGCCCACCCGGGTTGACGGACCACGTCGATGGCACCGAGCGCCATCGAGAGCACAGCAACAGCTGCGACCACCGTGCAGGCCAAGGTGATGGCGCCGGTCACGACGGGCAACCTGTGGTCGTCGTATTGGGCTCGCAGGAGACGAGCGCT
>JBAXCY010000097.1:0-11212 GCA_037141235.1 Acidimicrobiales bacterium
CATCCTGCCCTGCCCCATCTGTTCCACCAACGTTCTTCGCGTTTAGTCCACCACTCTAAGTGTTGACGACAGCACGTACAGTCGTCAAGGGGCACCCGTCACTGCTCGTATTCGTCGAGGAAAGGCAGTGGTCACCGGAAGTCGCGGGAGGCCGGCACCGGGCCGAGGGGAAGAGGCTCGATCCGCTCCGCCACCAGGGTCATCGATCCCTCCGACCGTTCGACCCGACCCCGCACCAGGAGTGCTGGACACGCCCGGGCCACCGGCTTCCATCGGATCCAGGCACCACGCGAGCACACGATGTTGACCATCCCGGTCTCGTCCTCCAAGTTGAGGAAGACCGCCCCATGGGCGCTCTCGGGAGCCTGTCGATGAGTGACTACGCCCCCGACGGTCACCCGGTCGCCGGTGGGTCGGCCAGCCAAGGCAGAGGCTCGGACCACGCCGCGCCGATCCAAGCCGGCACGGGCCAGATCCATGGCCGTGGTGTCGGGGGCCATGCCCAGCGACCACAGGTCGTCGGATACCTCCTCCCACGCAGTGGGGGCCGGGAGCGGCGGGGGTGTCGCCCCGGTGACCACACCCGGCAGTCGGTCAGCGGTGGCTTGGGCTGCCGCCCCCGCCCCCCACACCAGCGCCCGACGTCCACCCGACGCACGGCTCCGGTCCTGCCCGTCCAGCCCGTCCAGAGCCCCGGCAGTGGCCAGCGCCTCGAGCTGGCTCCGGGTCACCCCGGCCCGGCGCACCAGGTCTTCCATGTCCGCCCACGGCGCCCCGGCCTCGATCCGGGCCGCGGTGTCAGACCCGATGGCCCGCACCGACGACAGGCCGAGGCGGACAGCAGCCTCCCCAGGAGCGATCCGCTCTGGTGTAGTTCCCGACCGACTGCCAGCACGTTGATCCGCTTCGCCCTCTGGTTCGAGAGATGCCACCGCCCGGCCGTCGTTGACGTCAGGTCGACGGACCACCACACCGTGTCGTTTGGCGTCGGCCACCAGGCTCTGGGGGGACCAGAACCCCATGGGCTGGGCGTTGAGGAGCCCGGCGGTGAAGGCAGCCGGATAGTGCACCTTGCACCAGGCCGTCGAGTACACCAGGTGGGCGAAGGCCACCGAGTGGCTCTCGGGGAAGCCGAAGTTGGCAAAGGCGGCCAGGGCTGTGTACACCTGCTCGGACACCACCTCGGACACGCCCCGGGCAGCCATGCCAGCGAACAGACGGTCGCGCAGCCGGGCCATGCGCTCACCGGACCGTTTGGCGCTCATGGCCTGGCGCAGTTCGTCGGCCTCGGTGGGGCTGAAGCCGGCCACATCGATGGCGATCTGCATCAGCTGCTCCTGAAAGAGCGGCACTCCGAGGGTGCGCTCCAGGGCTGGCTGCATCAGCGGATGGAGATAGGTGACCGGCTCGGTCCCATTGCGGCGCCGGATGTAGGGGTGCACGGCGTTGCCCTGGATGGGCCCGGGCCGGATGAGGGCCACCTCGATGGCCAGATCGTAGAAGCAGCGGGGCTGCACCCGGGGCAGGGTATTCATCTGCGCCCGCGACTCCACCTGGAACACGCCCACCGTGTCGGCCCGGCACAGCAGGTCGTAGACGGCCGGGTCCTGATCCAACAGGGCCAGGTCGATGGTGATCCCGTGTGACTCGGCTACCAGGTCGACCATGTAGTGGAGGGCGGTGAGCATGCCGAGACCGAGCAGATCGAACTTGACCAAGCCGGCCGCCGCACAATCGTCCTTGTCCCACTGCAGCACGCTGCGGCCCGGCATCCGTCCCCACTCCACCGGGCAGACCTCCACCACCGGGCGGTCGCAGATGACCATGCCGCCCGAGTGGATGCCGAGGTGACGGGGGAACCCAAGGAGCTCGGTGGCCAGCTGTGCGACCAAGGGGGGCAGGTCCTCGCGCTCGTCGAGCGGCTGGCCGCGTTCGCTCGACCCGGCCCAGGCCTCGGCCTCCTCGGCGGTGTGGCCAAGGGCTTTGCCCACGTCGCGCAGCGCCGAGCGGGACCGGTAGGTGATGACGTTGGCCACCTGGGCGGCGTGGAGCCGCCCGTAGCGCCCGTAGACGTACTGGATGACCTCTTCCCGCCGGCCCGACTCGATGTCGACGTCGATGTCGGGCGGCCCGTCGCGGGCTGGGGACAGGAAGCGCTCGAAGAGCAGGCCGAGGGCCACGGCGTCCACGTTGGTGATGCCGAGAGCGAAGCAGACGGCCGAGGTGGCCGCTGACCCTCGGCCCTGACAGAAGATGTCCTGGCGTTTGCAGAACTGGACGATGTCCCACACGGTGAGGAAGTAGCCCGGGAACCCGAGGGCTCCGATCACCTCGAGCTCGTGGTCGATCTGGGCGTACGCCCCCGGCACCCGCTCGGCTCCCGGTACTCCATACCGTTCGGCTGCCCCCCGACGAGTGAGCTCGGCCAGCCAGGTCTGTTCGGTGTGGCCCTCGGGCACCGGAAAGTCCGGGAGCCGGGGTGCCACCAGCCGGAGGTCGAATGCGCACTCGGCGGCGATCTCCCCGGCCCGTTCGACGGCACCGGGCCACCGGGCGAAGCGGCGGTGCTGCTCGGCCTCGCTTCGCAGGCAGGCGCTTGCCGACGAGGGGAGCCATCCATCGAGCTCCTCGAGCGTCCGTCTGGCCCGCACGGCGGACAGGGTGGTGGCCAGGGGGAACCGGGCCGGGGTGGCGTAGTGGACGTTGTTGGTGGCCACCGGGGTCACCCCCCGCTCGACGGCCAGCACGGCCAGGGCATCGTTGCGGGGCCCATCCACCGGGGTGCCGTGGTCCCACAACTCCACGGCGAGGTGCTCTCGACCGAAGTGGTCGATGAGGTGGTCGAGGGCCCGGCCCGCTGCCGCCGGCCCCTCGCGGGTCAGCGCCGAGGCCAGCGGACCCTTCCGGCACCCGGTCAGGATCTGCCAGTGGCCCCCGTGGCGGTCGGCCAGGGCGTCCAGGGTGAGGATGGGCCGGCCCTTCTGCCCGCCGTCCAGGTGCGCCTCGGCGATGGCCCGGCTGAGGCGGGCGTAGCCGTCGGGGTCGCGGGCCAGCACTACCAGGTGGGTTCCGTCCGGGTCGGGCATGCCGGTGCGCAGATGGGGGCCGTCGGCATCGGACAGCGTTAGTTCGGCCCCGAACACGGTGGGCAGACCGAAGGCCCGGGCCGCCACTGCGAACCGGACCGCCCCGTACAGACCGTTGTGGTCAGTGAGGGCTACCGCAGACAGCCCGAGTCGGACTGCTTCCGCGGCCAACTCTTCGGGGTGGCTGGCTCCGTCGAGGAAGGAGAAGTTGGAGTGGGTGTGGAGCTCTGCATACGCCATGGTCGTGGGTCCTCTCTTCGCTTCGTGTGCTCAGCCGTAGGTCGCTTCGACCCACCAGGAGCCGCGTTCGACCACCAGCAGGTGGGCGGCCCGTGCGGTGACGGCCTGGAGGCGGGCACCGCGCCGGTGGGCCCGTGACCACCAGCGCTCATCGGCGGGCCACGGCCCGGCCCATCCCGACAGCGGCTCCCACGGGCCGCCTTCGATCGACAGGCGGTCCGGCGAGGTGACGAGCAGCCCCCGGCCCGAGACGCGCACCGGCTCACCTTGGGCATCGGCCAGGTCGGCCCGCACCGGGTCGGGGTGGACGACGGCGGGGGCCGGTGGGGGAATCTGCCCTGGCCATGGGGCGCTTGGGCCCGACCCTGCACGGCGGGCGGTATCCGGGCCGAGTCCTTTTGGCCGTGCCGCCGTGGTCCACGTCACGAATCGGGCCCGTTGCGTCGGACCCCGGCCCCCCTGTAGGCGAGCGATCACCACGCCACCGGGGCCGAGCAGATCCTGAGCGGCAGATAGGCAACGAGCGGCCCGGGCATCGGCATCGCTCACCCCGCCCCAGAACCCGGGCTCGGCCACCACTGGGAGATCGTCGTCGCTGCCGCCATCGAGCAGACGGGCGATCCGGGGCTGGCGCAGGTCGGCCAGTTCGCCACTTCGTCCACCTGCCACCCGGTGGGCGTGGGCACCGTCGGCTCCGAACCGGCCGAGGATGTGGGCATCGGGGAGGGCGGCGAACTCACCCAAGGTGCGGATGCCGAGCCGGTCGAGCAGCCCGGCCAGGTCGCTGTCCCCGAGGATGGACACCGGAAGCGGGGCGAGGAACTCCCCGGTGGCGCCGGCTGGAACGATGCGGCCCCGACGGGCGGCCAGTACGGCGGCGAACAGCCCGTCGGCCACACCGACCTCGGCCGGCGTGATGCACTCGGCAGCCCGCTGCACCAGTTCGACCAGGGCATCCTCGCCACCGAAGTAGCGGGCAGGGCCCCGGGCTGGCAGCGAGCAGATCCCGGACCGCACTGGGGTCACCCATGGGCAGTAGACCTCGACGGCATCGATCAGTTCGGCAAAGGTGCGGAGCACGCCGCCGCCCTCGTCCTCGTCGAACAGGTCGGGGCAGCGCACGACGAGCAGGCGGTCCACGTCAGGCCGCTGGGTTGTATGGGCTGGGATGGTCGAGCGGGCCGCCGGCCCCGTCGGGAGCCTCGGCCAGCGTGCCATCGGGAGCCGGCAGCCACAGGTGCCGTTGGATGGGACGGGCCGCCGAGCGTCGTCCGGTGGAGGTCACCGTCATCCGACGGTGCCGGAGATGACCCTTGCCTGCATCGACCCCCTCCCAGGTGACGTCGGTCATGCGCAGCTGCAAATCCGGGGGCTCGGGCCAGCCGGCTCGGCCCGGAACCACCACCAGCACGGCCCGCCGCTCGCGGGCCCGAGCCACCAGTCGACGGGCCATGGCATGGCGGGGAGCGAACGGCGGGCACAGCACCACCAGGTCGACCCCTTCGAGCACGGCGGCAGTGGCCTCGGCCCATGCGACACCGGGCCGGGGGAGGATGGCCAGGCGCGTGAGGTCGATGCCAAGGTCAGCGGCCGCCACCGCGCCGAGGCCGGGGTGGCCGATCAGTGCGCACCACGAGCCCGTGGCCGAGGCGGCAGCCACCAGGGCCAGGGCCACACTGAGGGCGCCGTCGTCGCCGGGGGCGCCAACGGTCACGGTGGTTCCTCGACGAAGGGCTCCATCGGGCAGCAGCCCGGCCAGAGGGGGAGCTACCGGAAGGAGGCGGGTCTGGCTGGCGGCGATCGGACGGGTGCGCTCGGCCACGGCAGCCAAGGCGGCCAGGGCCGCTGGGTCCCTGTCCCGGGAGGTGCGCTCACGAACGAGGCGTTGACGGGGTGGAGATACGAACATATGTTCGATAGTATCGACCCAGGGACATTCGGGCCAACGCGATCATCGGCGACCGCCGAGGGGCGGCCTGGGTCGATCGGCAGATGCAGATGCAGACGCAGACGCAGACACGAAGGAGCGAGGAGTATGGGAGGTGGCATGGCAACGAAGAAGGTGACCATCACGCTGGACGAGTCGGCACTCGAGCGGGTCCGCCAACTGGTGGAGCGAGGGCAGGCCTCCAGTATCTCGGGCTTCGTCCAGCATGCGGTGGGCGTGGCACTCGATGATGTAGACGGCTGGGCCGCACTGCTTGCCACTGCACTCGAGGAGACGGGTGGTCCCGCCACCCTGGACGAGCAGACCTGGGTCGACGATGTCCTGGGCACACCAAGCCCGTCCGACGGCTGAAATCTGAGCTAGTCCCTCGATCTGAGCCGTCCCTCCTCATGGGCGGTCCAGGAGGGCGATTCAGATGGGCGGCTCAGGGGCGGTGGCGGCGGTTCTGCTCGCGGTCCCGCAGGCGGCCGGCGGTCGATCGGGCCGCGACCAGAGTGGCGCGATCTTCGACGAAGACCAGGTACTCGGCCTTGCGTGCCGCGGTGAGCTCCCCATCGGACATGGCTCGGTCGAGCGCACAGCCCGGCGCACCGCGGTGGGTGCAGTCGCTGAACCGACACTCCTCGGCCAGCTCGTCGAGGTCGGGGAAGCGCGACACCACTTCTTTGGTGTCGTCCTCCTCGTCCTCCCACACCGTGGCGGCCCGGATCCCCGGCGAGTCGATGATGGCGCCGCCGCCGGGCAGGGGGAGCAGTTCGCGGCTGGTGGTGGTGTGCCGCCCCTCGCCGCTGCGACCGACATCCCCGGTCTCCTGAGCCTCCACACCCAACAACAGATTAGTCAGGGTGGACTTGCCTGCGCCTGACGATCCGAGCAGCACAATCGTGCAATCCGTGGTGAGCTCCCTGAGACGGTCGAAGCCCTCGCCGGTCACCGCGCTCGAGGTCATCACTTCGACGCCGTCCAAGAATCCGTCGAGCTCAGCCAGCAGCTCGTCGACCCCACCTCCCACATCGACCTTCGACAGCACCAGCACCGGTCGGGCGCCCGAGTCGCGGGCCAGGACCAGCATGTCGCGGCACCGGCCGCTGCTGACCTGGGTGTCCATGCCCCAGGTGACGAGCACGACGTCGACGTTGGCCGCCATCAGCTGCGGTTCGGCCTTGGCCGACACGGCCCGACGGACCAACAGGCTGCTGCGCTCCAGTCGAACCAGCATCGCGCTGTCGTCTTCCGCCAACCAGTCACCCACCACGATGGGCGGGCACTCCCGCAGCCGGACCCGTCGGCTGCCGTCCGTCCCCTGGAGAGTGGCCCAGCCCCGGTCCATCCGCACCACCCGGCACTCGGAGCCCACCTGCCAGCCGCCAGCGATCACTTCGGCCGCCCGAGCATCGTCGAATCCGATGTCGGCCAGCGGATAGGCGTCGTGGTCGTCGTCCGGTCCGGTCATCGAGACGACCCTAGGCCCGGAACCCGCCCTCAAGGATCACCGTCGAGTTCTGCGCCCGATGTCATGACCGCTATCCGAAGACGAAGTCGGCGGGGTCCGGCTCCTTGGTCCACGTCCAGTAGTCGACGAGGCGCCACGGGCTGAGCCCGTGGATCTCTCCGGCCGAGTTCTTGAAGAAGGAGCTGGTAACCGAGGGCTGGGACCACACCAGACCGGCCATCTCGGCCTGGGACCGCTGATGCCAGTCGTCGCAGCGCTCCTGGAGCGGCTCCATTGTGCGGTGGCCGCCGACGATCAGCGACTCGATGCACTCAGTGATGTAGCGCATCTGGCACTCGGAGTGGAAGATCAGGCTGCCGCCGTGAGCCAGGTTGGTGCCGGGCCCGTACATCATGAAGAAGTTGGGAAAGCCGGGCACGGTGATCCCCAGGTAGGCAGCCGGTCGCTCGCCCCACAGGGTCCGCAGGTCCACTCCGTCCCGGCCGGTGATGGCCATGGGGGCCAGCACTTCGGTGGCCCGGAACCCGGTGGCGTACACCAGCACGTCGGCTGGGTACCGCTCGCCGTCGACGGTGACCACGGCGTCGGCCTCGATGTGGTCGATCCCGGTGCGCACCAACTCCACGTTGTTGCGCATCAGGGCCGATAGCCACGCCCCGTTGTCTTGCAAGGTGCGCTTGCCGGTGGCCGGGTAGTCGGGCACCACCTTGGCCGCCAGATCCGGGTCGTCGGCTACCTGGCTGAGGATCCAGTCGGTGAACATCTGGCGGGTGAACTCGTTGGTTTCGCTGACCGCTCGCTGCTGATCGGGGTAGTCCGGGTCCACCCGGGCTGCCTCCAAGCCCTTGTCGCACCCGGGCCAGAAGATGAGGAACCGGTACCACCGGCCGTAGAAGGGGAGGTGGCGCAGCGCCCACAGCACGCCGGGGCCGACGGTGGCGTGGTAGTTCGGGTTGGGGAACATCCACTGGGCCGTCCGTTGGAACACGGTCAGGTGGCCGACCTCGGGGGCGATGGTGGGGGCGATCTGGAACCCGCTGGCCCCGGCCCCGATCATGGCTACCTGCTTGCCGGCGAGGTCGACGTCGTGGTCCCACCGGGCCGAGTGGAAGGACGGCCCGGCAAAGGTGTCGGCACCCTCGATCACCGGCATATTCGGGCGGTTGAGCTGGCCCACGGCCGATAGCACGGCCCGAGCCACCAGGACGTCCTCGGTGCCATCCGCGGCCCGGGTGCGCACCGACCATGTCGAGGACGCGTCGTCCCAGGCAGCACCAAGGACCTCGGTCTCCCACCGCACGTGGGGCTCGATCCCGTGCTTGTCCATGACTCCTTGGAAGTAGCGCTGCAGCTCGGGTTGGCGGGCGTAGTACTCGGTCCAGTGGTCGCTGGGCTCGAAGCTGTAGCAGTAAAAGTGGTTGCCGACGTCGACCCGGGCCCCGGGGTAGGTGTTCTCCCACCAGGTGCCCCCGACTCCAGCGTTCTTCTCCACGATGGTGAAGGGGATGCCGGCCTCCGACAGCCGGATGCCGGCCAGCAGACCGGACTGTCCACACCCGATGACCACCACCGGGAAGGCGGCCCGGTCGCCTGGGTCACCGGCCGGCTCGACCCGGCGGGCATCGCGACCGTCGAGCTCCATCTCTTCCATCAGGAGCGGGACGTACTCGGCGGGGACGTCCTCGCACACCAGCCAGGTCATCATTTCGTGCAGCAGTTCGGCGGACACGGGTTCCGGCTCCGGACAGCCGCGGTCGCGGTAGTCCCGGATGACCTCGAGGGCCAAGGCCCGGGCCTCGTCCTTGTCCTCCTCGGTCATGTAGCCCTGCACCTCGTTGAGGAACAGGCCGGCCGGGCGCAGGCGGCCCCGGATGATCTCGGGGTCGCCGGACATGTGGACCAGCGAGAGGAGCAGCGTGGGGATGCTCACGTCCAACAGGGCGGCCGCGATCTCCTCGTCGGTGGTGTCGAACGGGTCACCTGCATGGGGGTTGCGCATGGTCGGCACCTTTCGTGGCCAGAGGGTGATCCGGCAGCGGTCACATCCGCTCAGTCGTGGATCGGTGTGCCACAGTACTCAACGACGTAGCGTCGCCGACTCCGGTCGCTGACCAACCACACCAGGGGGAACCGTGCTGCACGTGATGATCGAAGGACCGGGACAGGTCCGAGTAGTGAAGGCACCGGAGCCAACTGTTCCGGGCCCAGGCGGAGCGGTGGTATCGGTGGATGCCACCGCCATCTGTGGCTCGGACATGCACTTTTACGATGGGGACATCGACCTCGGTATGGGGATTCCGGTCGGACACGAGTTCCTCGGCACCGTCCTCGAGGTCGGTCCCGACGTGAAGCGCTTCCGAGTGGGGGACCGGGTGCTGACGGCATCGGTGGCTGGCTGCGGGGCGTGTGACGGGTGTGCCACCGGCGATCCGGTCCTATGCCTCGAGGGACCCAAGGTCTTCGGCTCCGGCATGCTCCCCGGGGGCCAGGCCACGGCCGTGGCCGTGCCAGCGGCCGACTTCCAACTGCTCCGCATCCCCGAGGGGATGGACGACGAGGCTGCCCTGCTGTTGACCGACAACCTGTCCACCGGATGGGCGGGGGCTCAGCGGGCCGACATTCCACCCGGGGGCACCGTGGTGGTGCTCGGCCTCGGGGCAGTTGGTCTCTGTGCGGTGCGGTCGGCCCTGGCGCTCGGGGCAGGCCGGGTGCTGGCCGTCGACCCGGTGGCCGGCCGCAGAGCGAGGGCTGTGGACTCGGGGGCTGAGGCCATCGACGGCGAGACAGTCGAGGCAGTGCTGGAGGCCACGGGTGGACGGGGTGCTGATGCAGTCATCGATGCCGTGGCTCGAGACACCACGTTGGATGCGGCGCTGTCGTGCGTGCGCGCCGGTGGCACCGTGTCGGTCATCGGGGTCCACGATCTGGAGCCCTATCCGTTGCCGGCGCTGATGACGCTGTTCCGCAGCATCACCCTGCGCATGACCACCGCACCGGTGCACCGGACGTGGAAGGAGTTGGTCCCGCTGATTCAGCACGGCCGCCTGCGCACCGACGGGATCTTCACCCACGAGTTCGCCTTGGCCGATGCGGCGGCCGCCTACGCCGCGGTAGCTGAGCGCAGTGCAGAGTGCATGAAGGTGCTGCTCCGACCCTGAGCGGGCTGATGACCCCGGACCCCGGACCCCGGACCCCGGACCCCGGACCTCGGACCTCGAACCTCGAACCTCGAACCTCGACCGATTGTCGACCAGGCCCGGCCCGGGTCACGGTGTGAGGCGTCGTCGCAACTCTACGTACACAGCAGTGCCAGCGATGGCCTCGAGTTCGTCGGCCAGCGACTCGACCACTGGGCGGTCCCCTTGGTAGGCCAACTCACCCTCGGTGCAGCACCAGGCCATGGTGTCGCCTTCGTCGCCCCAGTCGCGCCGGGCCCACGGTCGCACCGTGGCTACCTCGCCGCCGTCGTCACGGGCCGCCCAGTCCACCTTGATGGGCAGCTGCCAGCACACCGACGGCTTCCAGTCGATGGCCGGCTCGTCGGCCTCGACTGCGGCCAGGTGGAGGGCGCAGCCGGCTCCACCGGCGAAGCCAGGGCGGTTGAGGAAGATGCAGGCCCCGTCCACCACCCGGGTGTTGGTCATGGCGGAATCGCTGAACACGCCATCGGCGATGGCAGTGGCGTGGTGCTCGAAGTGCTCGGGCCCCATCGTCGAGGCCAGGGCGGCGATCCGACGGGCCTCGTCGAGCCCATCGATCTCGGCGCCCACCGAGCAGCAGCCCATGCCGAGTTCGGCGGCCGGCTCGTCTTCGATGCCGAGGCATCCCCGTCCCCAGATGCAGGTCCAGTTGGAGGTGAGGAACTCGGTGTCGAAGCGCCAGGTGGTATCGCCGTCAGCAATCTCGACGACGTCGCCGACTGGCGGATCAGAGGGTCGAGACCCTGATGAAGACGACGACCCGGACGACGACACAGACGGCGGCGGCGGGGGCGGTTCCATTGTGGGACAGCGTAGAGGGCGATCCGGGGGGTGTTCTGGGGGCTGGACTGCACGAGTTGTGGCTCGGTTGCACAATGCCAAGGTGACCCGAATTCGCGCGCTGCGTTGGTACCATGATCAGACCAGAGAGAGGAGGTGGTTCAACTGTACGATCAACGTGTAGGGACCCTGGAGGTGGCTGGTCGCTAAGGCGGCTCGCTGTACTACCTGGCGAATCTCAGCCAGACACCCATCGGGCGTCCTAGCCGGACCGTGGTCCCATCCGGCGTTTCTTGGCCGACCGGTGTTTCACACAGCATCTAAAGCGTGCGATGGGCGTCTCTCCGGAGGCGCCCATCGGCGCGTTTGGGAGTGAGGCGCGGTAGCTCCATCCGTCCTGATCTGCCTGATGGGCAACGTGTCAGGACGTCGGATGAGTGGACATCACCGCTGGCCTGCCGCCACCGCTGCGTCGATGAGTTTGTTGGCCCAGACGATGGCATCG
>JBAXCY010000098.1:0-11196 GCA_037141235.1 Acidimicrobiales bacterium
CGGCACTCGCCTTCGGCTGACCGGCTGACCGGCTGACCGGCTGACCGGCTGACCGCTCAGACGGTCAGCCCCAGCAGATCAAAGGCCCGCAGGCACCGCACCGTCATGTCGGGATCCCCGGTGATGGTGATCTCCCCGGACGCCACGAGCGCGTCCAGGCCCGAACCACCCGACACCACAGTTGCCCAGGTGTCGAGTGATGTGGCCACACATGAGTCGGCCCCGCTCCCGTTTGTCACCACCGCCACACTGTTGCGGATCCACAGGCCGGTCACCACCGTGCCGTCGATCTCGAAGGCTAGGTGGTGGTCGACCCCGTCGACCAGGGTCGGATCGAGCGTCACCCGCAGCAGGTCGATGTACATGGATGGCGCAGCGCTCAGGACGGCGGCCCGGTTGACCCGGTGGGCGTAGAACGAACTGAAGTCGA
This sequence comes from Acidimicrobiales bacterium, assembly GCA_037141235.1. Classification (GTDB taxonomy): domain Bacteria; phylum Actinomycetota; class Acidimicrobiia; order Acidimicrobiales; family RAAP-2; genus Bog-756. Next base: position 431 of record JBAXCY010000098.1, read on the forward strand.
GCGAGCCGTCGAGCACGCGAGCCCGGGTGATGCACCAGTTCCGGATGTTGGCAGCCGGGGTGCGGGCGGCCACCGTGCGCAGGGCCAGGGCCAGGAGCTGGCGGTCCCCATCTGCAGCATCGGGGTCCCGGATCAACCAGCTCCCCAGCTCCAATGCCCACCGCAGGTCGTCGGAGTCCAGTGCATCCCGCATCTGCTGGCGCACTACGGCCGCCCCACCGAACCCTGCGACCAGCCGGGATGCCCGCTCAGCGGAGGGGAGTGGGAACAGTCGGGCCTCGTCCCCATCGAAAAACCCAAAGAGCCCGGTGCGGATCTGGCGCAGGTGGTGCTCAGCCACTCCGTAGAACTCAGAGGTGATGAAGTCGTCGTCACACCAGTCGGGGAGTTGCACGGCCAGGCCCACGTCGGCGTCGAGGAGGCCCTGGTTGGTAGCCCGCACCGACTGGTCCCACAGGAACTGGATCGAGTCCCGATAGCGCACTACCCGCTGGTTGATCTCGGGTCTTCCGCTCATGGGCGGCCCGTGGGTGGCCACCAGGTGCTCCGGCGCCAAGCCCAGCAACTGGTCGATGCCTGCGATCAGGACCCGGGGGTCGCGGTACACCTCGCCTCGGATGGCGAACACGTTGAACAGCACCGGCCACACCAGATTGTTTACCGCCAGACCGAGCTCCGGAAACCAGTAGGTGACCGAGTCGTCGGCATCCGAGGGTGCTGGGTAGACCTCGATGCGCAGGCCGGCCAGGTCCAAGGTGCTGGGTAGGTCGCCGAATGTCTCGGTAGGGGCGACAAACCCGGGGGTGAACGGTGCGTGCTTCGGATCGGTCCAGAACCGGCCGAGTCCGACGTTGACGACACCGTCCGGGCCGTCGACCGGCATGAAGATCCCGAACTGGCTGATGACTCCGCGCAGGTAGGCCGGGGCGACCTCGCCCATGGCACCTTGGCGGTTGGCGGCGATCCGCTCGTGGCCGATGACCGGGACCGGGTGACCTTCGGCCTCGAACACGGCCTTGGTACCGGCTACATAGTGGAAGTGGGTGAGGAGGACGGCCACGATGGGTGCCGAGCAGTGCTGGCGCAGATGGGCGATGGCATTGGCCATCTCCTCGATGTTCTCTCCGGTATCGATGGCAATCACTCCATCGGGACCCTCGACGAACGTCTGGTTCGACAGCCCGTTGCCCACGAAGGTCCACACCCCGGGGCGCACCTCAGAGAAGGCGGGTGCCAGCCGATCGGAGTGGGCGACGTGGTCCTGGTGGGCGACCTGACCGGCGGCCATGGTCACGGTGGACGAGGAGTCCGGCTCGAAACTGCGGGCACGCCTGGCGGTCGACATGACTGCAGCGTAGGCCTTACGCACCGGCGTATCCGGGTGCGTTCAGGCTGACCAGCCCTGCCTAGATCAGGCGCAGTTGTCGCACTGCCCGGTGACCGGAAGCATCAAGAAGCAGGTCGGACAGATGGGCCGCGACTCTTCTTTGAGGGCGACGGTAGCCAACTTGCGTGCTCGGGCCCGGGCAGCAGCCACCTTTGGGGTCAGGGTTGCCTTGCCGCCGTCGGCGGGCATGGTGGCCCCGAAGTGGCGGTAGCACTGCAGGCGCACTTCGGCCGCGTGTAGATCGGGATCTTCGGGCGCCTCATCTCCGGTGAGCTCCACGAACGAGGCCACGTATCCCGGTCCCACGGTTCCGTCCGCTCGGACGCACAGCGCCGACAGCAGCGGCTCGCCGGCGGCGTGGCAGTCGCGAGCTACTGCACTCAGCACAGCCCCGACCCAGTTCTGCACGAGTTTGCGGGTACGGATACCTGAAGCCGTCTGCACCGCTTCGGCAAGCTCTTTGTAGGTGATGGTGGCCTGGTACTTGGCGGCAACCCGCTCAAGTGCTGGCCTGGCTTCCACGACCCACGCCGCCGATGCGTCCGCGGCCGAAACTTCTGTCTCATCGCTCTCGCGATAGGTCCCTGGTGTCGTCATTCCTGCGCTTCCTGGTTCCACCGCGGCGGTGGTTCCGATACCTGACTGATAACCCAATCTTCGCAGGTTCTGACGGGTCCCCGTTCCACCTACGGTCCCGGCGGCGCGCCGAGGTCAACGGTGACCTTGGGGACGAACTCGGCTTGGACGTCGGCCAGAGCCACGCCACGGCGGACCAGCTCGGCTCGCAGCCCCGCGGTCGGGGGCGTCGGAGGCGGTCCCTCGAACCGGGCCACGGTCATGCCTGTCGACTCGGTGGCCACCGACACCAGCACCCATCCAGTGCCCTTCGCCCACGTTTCGGAAGCCGAAGTTACCGAGGACTCTTGCTTGGTCCGGTGGGCGATGGTCAGCGATGCATCGGTAAGCGGAACTACCACGATGATGGCCAGGGTGGCGATGGCGAACACGGCATTGCGCCGGTTGTGTGACCGGAGTTCGGGTGATCCGTACTGCGGCGACATCCGATGGACGCCATAGATGGCCATGATGATGGTGCCGACCCCCAAAATGGCGGCCACGTTGGTGCCGAACAGCAGTAGGGCTCCTCCCGCCTGGCTCCACTCGTGGGCCTGGAGGGTGAGGCCGACCACAGCCAGCGGCGGCACCAAGGAGATGGCGATGGCCACCCCGGGCAGGGTGTCCGAGATGTCCCGTCGCACCAAGGCGATCGACCCGACGGCTCCGGTGGCCAATGCGGCCAGTAGATCGATCAGGGTCGGATCTACCCGCGACGCCACCTGGCTGTTGGTCTGGGCGACGACCGGGGCTGCGGTAATCGCCCCCAGCAGCCAGCCGATGGCGATGGCGGCCAGCGCTCCGGCGATCACCAGTCCGACGGAGCGCATGAGGTTCTTCCGGTCACCCAGAACGGCGGCCAGCATCGTCCCCTGGATCGGTGTCATCAGCGGGGCGACGATCATGGCGCCGATGACGGTGGCGGTCGAGTCGGCCACCACACCGGCCCCGGCGATGACGGCCGACAGGATCATCAGCATCCAAAAGCGGCTCAGCCGGCGGCCAGACTCTGGGCCTTCGAAGAAGACCGAGTCCCGCATGTCGTTCAGGTCCTGGCTGGCGATGTTCGGCATGGCGGAACACTCCTCTTCGTTCGACCCCTATGGATACTCCACCAGAGGAGACGGGTCACTGCATTTGCTCTCCCGTACGTCAGAGCCTGCTCGTCGGGAGACCGACAGCCGGGCATCGCGTGTGCCTCCGTGCCACACTGGGACCGGTGGCCGAAGGGCCTCCGGGGGAGGGAGTTGCCATGGGAGTTGTCCGCTATGGGGCCCGAGCGGTGGACCAGGTGTCCAACCGCGAAGTCGAGGCCACACGCAGTCCGATCTGGTCGAAGGCGGTGACCATCATCTTCCGCACCGACCTCGATGCCATCGCCGCTGTGCTGCCCCGTCCCCTCGAGGCTGCCGCACCGACGGCCCGGCTACGGATCGCCGTGGTCGATATGGGCAACGGAATGGCCACCTTCGGCGCCGGCTGGTTCGGCGTCCGGGCCCGCCACGGGGACGTCGAGGGCGAGTACGCCCTTTTCATGCCCATGAGCACCGAGCAGGCCACCACTGGAGGGCGCGAGACGTTCGGCGAGCCCAAGAAGATCGCCCAGCTCCACCTCGAGGTCGAGGGCGACTCGCTGTCGGCGGGGGTGAGCCGGATGAGCTCCAAGGTCGCCGAGGTATCCGGCACGCTCGGGCCCGAAGCCCCGGGCTACGAGATCGACAAGCTCGACTTCTACTTCAAACTCTTGCCCGACCCGTCGGGTGACGGTCTCGAGGCCGACCCCGCCCTCGTGTACTGCCGCCGCCATGAGACGGCCCGTGTGGTCCGACCGGTGACCGGCGAGTGCAAGCTGCTCGAGGCCCCGTTAGATCCCATCGCCGACTTTCCGATGCTCGAGATCCTCTCCTTCGAATACGCCGAGATCAACTCGTCCCAGCAGGGTGAGATCATGGAGCGGGTCCCGGCCGAGTGGCTGGTCCCCTTCATGCACCAGCGCTACGACGACCTGAGTGTCCTGGGGGCGAAGTCGTGAGCGACGCACCCATCAGCGACGTACCCGCCTCGGCCAGTGACCGCTACATCGTGGTCTCGGCCGACGGCCATGCCGGTCTGGCCTGCGACGACTATCGCCCCTACCTCGAGTCCAAGTTCTACCCGGCCTTCGAGGAGTACGTGGCCGAGCGCAACGCCCACCGCGAGCAGTCCCTCAAGATGAACTTCGAGTACATCATGGGGTGGGAGACCGACAACGAGGAGGGGCTGAAGGGCGCCTTCGACCCGGCCGTGCGCGACAAGGAGCTCGACTCCGACGGGGTGGCCGCCGATGTCCTCTTCGCCGATGCTGACGCCGTGACTGGGGCTGCCTCTCCGCCGTTCGGAGCAGGACTGTTCGCCGGTGCCATCGTCGATCCCGACCAGGCCTTTGCCGGGGCGCACGCTCACAACCGGTTCCTGGCCGAGATGTGCTCGGTATCGCCGCACCGCCGCGGCGGTATCGCCTTGGTGCCGATCACCCACGATATCCCCCGGGCCGTGGCCGAGATCGAGTGGGTGGCGGCCCAGCCCGGCATCCGCGGGATCATGATCCCGACCATGTGGCGCGACCACACCCCCTACAACGACGCCTCGTATGACCCGGTGTGGGCGGCGTGTTCCGAGGCAGGGCTGCCGGTGCACACCCACTCTGGCGAAGCCCCTATGGAGGAGTATGGCGAGCACATCGGTGCCTACCTGGCCGAGGTGGTCTGGTGGACGGTTCGGCCGGCGTGGCACCTCTTGTTCGGTGGGGCCTTCGAGCGCTTCCCCGACTTGAAGTTCGTGGTCACCGAGGCCGCCGCCTATTGGGCTCCGGACATGATGTGGAAGTGGGACCAGTACATGGGGGGCGGCCACACCACCAAGAAGATGGCTGCGCTGTTGAAGGGCAAGATCTCCAAGCTCCCCTCCGACTACTTCGGCACCAACATATTCATCGGGGCCTCCACCATGTCCAAAGAGGAGATCCGGCGCCGCTATGTGATCGGCACCGACGTGGCCATGTGGGGAACCGACTACCCCCACCCCGAGGGAACCTGGCCCAACACGGCGGCCAAACTACGTGCCGACTTCGCCGAAGTGCCGGTGGATGACACGGCCGAACTGCTGGGACTGACGGCGGCCAAGGTCTACGGCTTCGACCTCGACGAACTCCGCCCCATAGCGAAGCGCATCGGACCGAGTCCCGAGTCGCTGGGCCAGGACGCCACGCTGCGCAGCGACCCGGCCGCCCGGGCCGAGGCACATTGGTGGAAGGCCGAGTACGGGGTGACCCCGCCGGTCTGAGGACGCCGGTCGTCATGGATCTTTGTAGCAGTAGTGCTACATTGGGGACATGGTAACTATCGGGCTGAGAGAGCTCAGGCAGGATGCATCGGCCATCGTCCGCAGGGTGGAGGACGGCGAATCGATCGACGTCACCGTCTCGGGGCGTCTGGCCGCACGCCTCGTCCCGGCCGAGCCGAAGCAGTGGCGGCGTTGGGAGGATGTCGGAGCCCTGTTCGCCGGTCGTTCCGATCCGAACTGGGCCGATGACATGGACCTCGTCGACCACACGGTGGTCGATCCCTGGGACCGGTCCGAATGAGAGCCATCCTCGACACGAGTGTCCTGATCGCCACTGGTGTGCAGCACCTCGACGGAGAACTGGCCATCAGCGCGGTCTCCCTCGCCGAGTTGAACTTCGGGGTGCTGGTAGCCAAGGACGATGGGGTCCGGGCCGAACGCCTGCGGCGCTTGACCACGCTGCAGCGCACCTTCACCGCCCTGGCCGTCGACGACGCCGTGGCCTCGAGCTATGGCGAGTTGGCGGCCACTGTCGTGGCTGCGGGGCGTAGTCCCCGAGCACGCAGCATGGACCTACTGATCGCGGCGACAGCACATGCGCACTCGGCCCGTCTCTATACGCGCAATGCCGGCGACCTCGCCGGGCTGGAAGATCTCATCGAAATCGTGTCTGTCTGAGGGAATCGCTGGCCCCGATCACTCACAGGCGACGGTGGCAAATCCCCGGACGCACGCGCTTCACCCCGCCTAATCTCACAGCATGCCGATCGATGGAGAGTACGAGCCGAGCGCGTGGGACTGGGTGGCGGAACAGGTCGCTGAGTACGAGGCGTCCGGCGGCGAGCGGGCCAACACGTTCCGGGACACCGGACTGACGATCGTCATCGTCACCACTCGGGGCAACAAGAGCGGCAAGGTGCGCAAGACCGCCCTGATGCGGGTCGAGCACGAGGGTGAGTACGCCCTCGTCGGCTCCCAAGGCGGCATGCCGACCCACCCGTCCTGGTACTTCAACCTCGTGGCTGACCCGACGGCCGTGGTCATCCAGGACGGTCCCGAGGCCTACGACTACGTGGCCCGCGAGGTCACCGGCGACCAAAAGGCCATCTGGTGGGAGCGGTCGGTCGCCGCCTATCCGCCCTATGCCGAGTACCAGGCCGCTACGACCCGAGCCATCCCGGTATTCGTGGCCCGACGGAGCGACTCCTAGGGCGCTGCGTCGGCCACGGTCATCCTTGCCTACGCCTCAGGATCGGAGTCGGGCGGGCACGAAGACCCCGCCGGTCAGACGCGAATGATGCGGAGGCCGCTGACTTCTACGTGATCGTCGTCCTGGGTCACCAGGGGCACGTCGAGCGCGATCGCCGTCGCCGCGATCCAGGCGCCGTTCACCGGCATCCGCAGGCCCCGGTCGCGCAGTTCGACACGCAGACGGGCCCAAGCATCGGCAACGGCCAGATCGACCGGCACCACCTCAAGACCCATGACCCACGAAAGTGTTCGTAGCCGTTGGTCCCGGGCATCCAGATCCCGAGCGCTCAGAACACCGGCGCGCAGCTCTCCAGCGGTGACGACCGAGAGCGCCAACTCATCAGGGAGCAGGTCGACCTGTAGCGCCCGCCCGGACTCGCGGGCCACGAAGACACTCGTGTCGGCCAGGCCTCTGGTCATGCCAGGTCGTCAGTAGTGTCCGGGTTGAGCAGGCGCAGTTCGTCCAGTAGCGCCGGGTCGGCCTGATCGGTGCGCAGGTACCCGATGAACTCGTCACGAGGCATCCAGCGCCGCCGCTCGGATGCAGGGGTCAGCTCCGCCACCCGCCGCCCATCGATGGTGATGGTGATCGACTCCCCGGCCGACACTCGCGCCAGCACCTGGCGGGTGTCATTTCGGAGCTCGCGTGAAGGGATCTCGGCCACGACACAAGTGTAGCAAATCTTCTACATATTGCCTAGCAGTGGCGGACATGGCCGGGCCCGCAGCGGTTCATCTGGGCCGCGCCCTCCTCACCAGGAGCGCAGCACCTGGTGCCGATCGAAGGCGTTGCACGTCGAGTCGGTCGGATAGTCCTCGACGGCCAACGGAGTAGCCACCTCGGCCACGGTCGGGCCGATCCGGTCGCCCACGGGCCGCAATGCCTCGAGGTCGAACCCGTAGACGGTGGCCACGTTGTCCTCGAGCATGACCTTCGTCTCGGCCGGGTCGCAGGTTCCGAACGCTGCCCGTAGCGCCATCAGGCTCTGGGGGTATGACCCTTCGGTGTGGGGATAGTCCGAGCCCCACATGATCCGCCCGACTCCCACCTCGTGACGCACGGCTGACTCGGTGGCCCGTAGGAAACTGGCCCCCACCCACACGTTGCGGGCGAAGTACTCGCTCGGGGACATCGACATGCCCTGAGCCGCCACCCCGAAGTACGACGCCTCGGCCGCCCCACCCATGGTCATCCGTCCGTAAAACCAGTCCAGGGTCTCGAGCCCCCGAGGCAACCAGGCCAGTCCCTGTTCGGTGAGAACCACCTTGAGGGTCGGGTGCCGCTCCAGCACCCCGCCGAAGATCAGGTGCCACATGGAGCGATGGGAGAACCACGGAAGCTCGATCAGCATCATGGCCCGGGCCACCTCGGATTCGCCGAAGTCGGGCAGGCCGGAACCGCCGTGGATGTTCACCGTCACGCCGAGCTCTTCGCACAGCGTCCATAGCGGCTCCCACACCGGCTCCCACAGCCCGGGCAAGTTGGCACCCGGCGGCAGCGACGGCAGGAGGATCCCTCCGAACGGACGGATGTTCTCCGCCGCCCATCGCACCTCGGCCAATGCATCGTCGATGTTGTTGGCGAAGATCTGGGCTACCCCGGCGCGCCGGCCGGGAACCTTGGCGCAGAAGTCGGCCAGCCACCGGTTGTGGGCCTGCAGGCCGGCCCACCGGCGTTCGTAGTCGCCCTCGGTGGGCGGGAGCGCCAGCAGGCTGCCTTCTTCAAAGAAGGGCGGCACGGTGTTCGGGAACAGCACCTCGGCGGCGATCCCGTCAGCCTCGTTCTCGGCCAGGCGACGGTCCGAGTCCCAGCTGCGGTAGGCGGTGGGTGCCTGCAGATCGGCGTATGGGTTGACGTAGGCGGCGGCCCAGGCGTCGAACTCGTCGTGCCACTTCGCCGCCAGGTACGGCCGGTAGTCGCCGATGTCGCCACCGGCATGAGCGTCTGCACTGATCACGGTGTAGCGGCTGTCGGGCGTGAGCTCGATCGTCATGGAGTCCCTTTGGTTGCGGGCGCTGGGCCCTCGGTGGTCGACGTGGGTTCAGGTCGTGCGCTCAGGTCAGGCCTGCCAGTGCCGAGGGCGGTAGCTCGCCCCGGGAGATGGCGTCGGCCCTGGCATGGAGGAGCGCACCGGCTGCGTCCAGGCCGTGGCTGATCACGAACTTCCCATCCTTGACGCCCTGGACGGCAAACCGGCCGAGCTCGTCGAGGTCGACGGTGTCGTTGGGCCGCCCGGCCGCTGCCAACGCCGCCTTGAACTCCGCGAACGTGGTGCCCGGTGCGGGCGGGCGAGGACGTATACGGGCCAGCTCGGCCGGCCGGTTGCGCTGGGCCTCCCACAGCCCGGTCTCGAGCAGCCCGCCTGAGGGGTAGAAGACGGCGGCCGACAACTTGGTCTTCTGGGCCACGAACTGGTGGGCCAGCGCCTCGGTGAAGCAGCTGATAGCCGCCTTGGACGAGGCGTAGACCGAGGCGTACGGCACCGGTGCGATCCCACCGTCACCCGACGAGGTGGTCACGACCACGCCCTCCTCGCCCCCGGCGATCATCCGGGGCACGAAGGAGAGGACGCCGTTGGCCGTCCCGAACACGTTCACCCCGAAGCACCACCGCCAGTCGTTGGCCTCTTGCTCCCACGGGTTGCCGCCCCCGCCAGAGGTCACTCCGGCGTTGTTCCACAGCACATGGCAGGCCCCAAACTCGCCGTAGACGGCGTCAGCCAGCGCTTCGACCGAGGCTGGGTCGGACACATCGGTCACGACACCGCGCACCGTGCCCTGTGGTGCCAACTCGGCAACGGTGCGCTCAAGCACATCGGCCTCGATGTCGCCGATCACCACCGTGCAGCCCTCATCGAGCAGCGCCCGCACGATGCCCAGACCGATACCGGCCGCACCGCCGGTAACCACTGCTACCTTGCCTGACAGATCGTCCATGTCGCTCCCCCCGGAGTCTCACCCGGGCGTTCCCCGGACCGCGTGTTCATGGTGACACACGGGGACCCGCGTTACCTGCAGCGACGGAATGCGACCGACGGCCGGTCCCGATACGATCAACAGTGAGCTGAGGAGTTCGAATGGGTGACCTGCGACAGATCAGACGCCGTGCACACGCCCTCCTCGAGGGGTTGGGCAGCAATCCTGGCGAGGTGGCCGAGTCTCTCCACGTCGCTGGCGTCCAAGGCGTCCCTCGCAGCAACTCGTCGTGCGCCATCGCCCTCTATACCGCTGCCCTCTTGAAGACCGACCCGAGGATCCGCTCGGTGGCCGTCGGGCCGTGCTCTCTGATCCTCACCCTGGTCTCGCCCGATGACGCCCGTCCCGCGGGCAGACTCGCCGTGCAGCTGCCGAAAGCGGTGCGAGCCTTCGTCACCGGATTCGACGACCAGCAGTACCCAGAGGTGATCCGGCTTCAGGTTCCCGCATCCGGGTCCGACCCTGCGCTCGGGTCTCTTTCCGCTCCTGATCCGCAGGAAGCCCCGACCTCAGTGATCTGATCAGTACTGTCCGCTGCCAGGGGCGGGCACTACTAACGGACGATGATGCTCGAGACAGCGGTACATCGAGCGCCACGTCATGGCCGATGGTGGTCAGGGTCGAACCGCTGGCGCCAGTTCCGGACGCGGAGCCCTCAATTGCCGGTGAGCTATCAGGACGACGGTCGCTCAGATAGCGTGTCGGGTGGTCAAGTAGAAGGGGTCAGACATGTTGCAGCGACGTATCGCATCCGTAATCCTCGGTGGGGCACTGTTGATCGGATTGGCTGGAGTGGCCGGAAGTGCCGGGACCGCCTTTGCCGGCGTATCCGCTCCGACCACCACGTCAGCGCCCGCCCACACCGGGGCACAGGTGGCTAAGGCTCAGGCCCACGCCTGGCTCAAAGGGCACCGCAAGAGTATCCGCAAGGCCGCCATCGCTATCAGCGCTACCACCATCGGTATCTCGCCGCTGGCGCTCGTAGTCGAACTGAAATCAGGCAAATCGATCGCCCAGGTCGCCACTGCGCACCTGGTCGACCCTCAACTGGTTGTCGACGCGCTGACCGCGGCGGCCCAAGTAAAGGTGGCCCACGCGGTCACGGCCGGCAAACTGTCCCAGTCGAAGGCCGACGCGATCAACTCTGGCCTGCCAGGCCGTATCGCCAAGGTCGTCAACCACGTCTTCTGACCAACGAGGTACGTCCGGTCAGCCC
>JBAXCY010000099.1:0-10881 GCA_037141235.1 Acidimicrobiales bacterium
GTACGAGCCGGTGTTGTACCAGTCGCACACCCCGTGGACCACGGCGGCCACCTGGCCCACCACACCATCTATGGCCACAGCCAGGATCGGACCGCCCTCGAAGGTGGAGGCCGATGCTGCAGCCAGCAGGGCCAGTTGCAGCGCGCCCACGGCTGCACCGATGGAGCGGTTCTGGCGGGCACACAGCTCTTCTACCCCAGTGATGTCGTAGAGGACGGCCGGATGCTCGATGACCTGGGTGGACATCCAATCGAGCATCCGTGGTGGCACCGCCGCCACTTGCGCCCGCACCCTCCCCATGCGGCCCGGGCCAGCGGCCAGGACCTCGCGCCCGATGTCCCCGAAGGCCGCTTCGAGCTCCACTGCCGCTCCAGTGGGAAGTCCGTCGGGAGCCAGCAGGGTGCGCAGTCCCCGGGTGAATGCCGCCCGGGCCTTGGCCAGTCGCGGCTGCCTCGTCCACGAGGCGCGGTTGTCGGGGGTCTCCTCGATCGGGTCGTTAGGCGGGCCGGTCACACAGTTGAGTCTGGTGAATTGGGCACCCGCTGGCAAGCCGCTCGCCTCGTGGTGGCCTCGTAGTGGCCGGGCGGCACCGAGCCGACAGCGTGAGTGCGTAGTAGTCGCTAGACACGGCCCACCGCCGGTAACGTCAGAGTGCTCCTTGGACTGACGCGAAGCCAAGGGGCGGAGGGGAAGCATGGCACTCGATATCGGCCGGACGACGTTTGAGCGAGCGGTGCGTCGCGCCCGGGTCGAGGGGCGTGGCGAACCCCGGGTAGTCATCGTGGGGGGAGGGCTCTCCGGCCTGGCTACCGCTATCCAACTGGTGCGTTCCGGCGTCCGTAATTTCACCATCATCGAACAGTCCGACGGTGTGGGAGGCACCTGGCGGGACAACGTCTACCCGGGTGCGGCGTGCGACGTCCCTTCCCACCTGTACTCGTTCTCCTTCGCGCCCAAGACCGACTGGAGTCGGCGGTTTGCCGAGCAGCCCGAGATCCTCTCCTACGCCGAGGATCTCGTGGAGCGCTACCACCTCGGCCCACACCTCCGATTCGCCACCACCGTGACCGAGGCCCGGTTCGATGAGGCGACCGGCACCTGGCAGCTGGGCCTGCACTCGCCCCACGGCCACGATGTGCTCGAGGCTGACTCCGTAGTATTCGCCTGCGGGCAGCTGAACCGTCCTTACGTGCCGGAGATCGAGGGGATCGACACGTTTGCCGGTGCCACGTGGCACTCGGCCCGTTGGGACCACTCCATCGACCTCGCCGGTCGCCAGGTCGCCGTGATCGGCACCGGGGCAAGCGCCATCCAGTTCGTCCCACCAGTAGCTGCGGTGGCCAGCTCCACCACCATCTTCCAGCGGAGCCCGAACTACGTCGGCCCGAAGAAGGACCACCCCTATCGGGCCAGTACTCGCAGGTTGCTGGCTCGGATCGTCCCGCTCCGTACCGCCTATCGGTGGTGGATCTACGGGACGCTGGAGATCCGTTGGCTGTGGCTCCGTGAGGACAGTTGGGCCGGGAAGAAACTCCAGACGATGTTCGCCACCGGGCTGCGCGCTGATGTGGTGGGCGAGCGTCTGCCCGAGGTAGCGGTGGTTCCCGACTATCCGATCGGGTGCAAGCGGATCCTCATCTCCAACGACTGGTATCCAACTCTCCTGCGGCCCGACGTCGAGGTGGTGACGTCCCCAGTCGTGGCGGTCGAGCCCAAGGCGGTGGTCACCGCCGACGGCATCCGCCACAGTGCGGAGGTACTGATCTTCGCCACCGGATTCGCCACCACCAACTTCCTGTCCCATATCCCCGTGACCGGAGTCGGTGGGCAACAACTGGCTGATGCATGGGTCGACGGGTCACACGCGTATATGGGATCCGCGGTTGCTGGCTTCCCCAACTGCTACGTCCTCTACGGGCCGAACACCAACCTCGGGCACAACTCGATCCTGTTCATGGTGGAGCGCCAGCTCAACCTGGTATTCCAGGCGCTGACCCTCCAGGTAGAGGCGATGGGTGGGCCAGTGACCCCGGCCATCTCAGTGAGAGACGCTGCGTACCACCGCGACGACCGTCGCACCCAGCGGCTGGTGGCCCGCACGGCGTGGGCCGGCCACTGCACCAGCTGGTACAAGGACGCGTCCGGACGGATCACCAACAATTGGCCTAGTTGGACTGTCCGCTTCTGGTTGGAGACGCTCCGGCTCCGCAAGTCCGACTTCGAGGTCTCCCAAGGGACGCCACCCCAGGCATGAGGCGGCAGTTGTCGCACGCGTGGTTCTCCATGCCTGCTGACACCAATCCGGGCTCTTGCCTCACTAACCTGTAGGGCCATGGCTTCTAGCGGTCCAGTGGGTCCCGGGCACGACCCTGCCGCACCCTCATCAGGTCGTATCGGCCGAGCCGAGTCGTCGTCGACCTTCGACGAATCTGGCCTCCTCTCCCTCGGTGAACAGGTGGATCAGGCCAATAGCTCAGGCCGCCACAGTCACAAGTCCTCCCGACCGAACCGGGGACGCCATCGGGGGCTGTGGTGGGTCCTGGGCTCCATCGGCGTCGTCCTGGTCCTCCTGGTGGGGGGGACAGCCGGATACGGCTGGTATCTGAACCACGAGATCCGCAGGCTCGATGTAAAGGGCCTGTTGGGTGTTCCTTCCAGCGGGGCCAGTGCCGGGACCCAAAACATCCTCCTGGTCGGCTCCACCGACCGCTGCGCCCTCAAGGTTCAGAACGCCGCCTACGGGCTGTGCTCCCAGGGCGTCACCGGCGTCAACAGCGACGTAGTGATGGTGCTCCACCTGAATCCGGCAAAGCGGTCCCTGGCCATCCTCTCCATCCCTCGCGACCTGTTCGTTCCCAATGCCCGCACCACGGGGGCCAACAAGATCGACGCCGCACTCTTCGAGGGACCCAGCCAGCTGGTGTCCGCCATCAACCACAACCTCGGCATCCCTATTCACCACTACGTAGTCCTGAACTTCGAGACCTTCGCCAACGTGGTCGATGCGCTGGGCGGTGTGAGCATGTACTTCCCCCAGCCCGTGTACGACGCCTACTCCGGACTGAAGGTATTGGCTCCGGGGTGCGTCAAACTCGACGGGTTGCATGCCCTGCAGGTGGTCCGAGCCCGCCACCTCCAGTACAAGCCAGCCAGTTGGACCACCCCGTATCCCTCCTACTGGCCGTTTGAGAACTCGAGCGATCTGGCTCGGATCCGACGGAGCCACGAGTTCCTAAGGGTCCTGGCTACGGCTGTGGCCAAGAACGGACTGTCCGACCCCATTACTGACGGTCGGCTCGTCAGTTCCGTGGCACCTCAACTCCAGGTCGACAAATCGTTCTCCCCTTCCGACATGGTCAATATGATCCTCGACTTCCGCTCGATCAACGCCAGTAAAGCGCCGCAGCTCACTTTGCCCGTGCAGGTGGACCAATTCGGCTCCTACCGGTACAAGGGCGCCTACTACGGCGACATCGAGTTCCCCTCCAACGTCGAAGACGACAAGGTAATCGAGCAGTTCCTTGGTCTCGATGCCAAGACCGGAACGATGACCGGGAAGCCCCTGCCGGTCCCCTCCTCGGTCACCGTATCGATCCTCAATGGGAGTGGCACGGCCAATCAGGCCACCACCACGAGCACGGCGCTCGGCGCGCTCGGGTTCAACATGGTCGGCGTTGGCGATACGCCTCCGGTGGCGACCCACGCCGAGACGGTCGTGTACTTCGCCAAGAAGACCCCCGAAGCTCATGCCGCCGCCCAGGCCGTGGCTCGATCCATGTCTGGTGCGGTGATCACCGCCCTCGGCCCGACCACAAACGGTGCGCAAGTCACGGTGGTGACCGGGACTCAGTTCACCGTCAATCCGCCAGCCCCGCTGGCTACCGCCAAGACAGACGCTCCGGCCTCGTCTGCCTCGTCTAATCCTCCAACCTCGTCCGCCGCATCGACCACTACCACCACCGTGCCAGCCCACGGGGCATTTCAGCCCCCGACCCCACCGGTCTCCCCCCTCGAGTCCTGGGATCCCCGGGCCTGTCCGGCCTGATCCACCAATCGTCCGCCGGCCCCGAGTCCGAGGCCCTAGGGCTGCATCGGTCAGACGATCAACTCAGACGATCAACTCAGACGATCAACTCAGACGATCAACTCAGACGATGACCTAGCCGTCAGAATCCCGAGTAGTGATCGGGCACCCGACCCATCTTCCCGGCCTGGAAGTCGTCGAAGGCCTGAATGATCTCCTGTTTGGTGTTCATGACGAACGGCCCATGGGCCACCACCGGCTCACCGATCGGTCGGCCACCGAGGACCAGGATGTCGAGTTCGGGGGTGCGATCGGACGGTGTGACTGAGGCGCCGAAGGTGAGCGAATCGCCAGGACCGTAGACGGCGATCTGTCCCGACCTCACCGGTCGGCCGTCTTCCCCCACGGTGCCGTCACCGGACAGCACGTAGACCAGCGCATTGAACCGCGGGTCCCACGGGATCGTCACCGACGCGCCCGCGGCCACCGTGGCGTGCACCATGGTCATCGGGGAATGGGTCGACCCTGGGCCGGCGTGGCCATCGAGGGACCCGGCGATCAATCGCAGCAGCGCTCCTCCGTCGGGCGTGGTGAGCAGGAGCACGTTGTGCCTGGCGATGTCCTGATAGTGGGGCTCGATCATCTTGTCCGCACTCGGGAGGTTGACCCAGAGCTGCACTCCATGGAAGAGCCCGCCAGCCACCACCATCTCGTGAGGTGGTGCCTCGATATGGAGGATGCCCGACCCGGCGGTCATCCACTGCGTATCGCCATCGGTGATCAGGCCGCCGCCCCCGATCGAATCCTGGTGCCGGAAGGTACCGTCGATCATGTAGGTCACCGTCTCGAACCCGCGGTGGGGATGCCACGACGTCCCCTTGGGTTCGCCCGGTCCGTACTCGACCTCTCCCATCTGATCCATGTGGATGAACGGGTCGAGATAGGCCCGGTCCACCCCGGCAAAGGCCCGCCGCACCGGGAATCCCTCGCCTTCGAACCCACCTGGGGCCGTCGCCACACCCAGCACCGCCCGCGGTGCAGTGCTGGTCGGATCGGGACGTCCCACCCGGGGAAGCGTCAATACATCGCCTACGGTCACTGCCGGCATGGCCACTCCTACGGTCTTGAGGGGGCCATCTAGATCTGCACCGGATGCAGCCTCCCTCTGATCCCATACTAGTTGCGGACACAACTTTTCAATGCACCCTATGAGATCCCCCGAGATGCGTCATCCGGTTCTGGTGGTGCGGAAGGTAGGATTGCCATAGGGATATGTCAGGAGACCACACGTGATGCGGCCACGAGGCAGCACGACCCGCAGTGGCGGCGGGCGAGCGGGCGCCGGAGCGGACACAGGATCCGACGAGCAGGCCGAGCCAGTCGGTTCCCAGTTGCGATCGGCACGGGAGCAGCGAGGCCTCGACCTGTTGACCGTCCACGACCGCTTGGGGCGGCCGATCACCCAGCTCGAGGCATTGGAGGTCGGGAACACCACCCCCTTTCTGGACCAGGCCATGGCCGTATCCACCCTCCGTCGTTACGCCACATTGCTCGAACTCGATGGCGATGCCCTTGCCGAACAGTACGTGGCAACGTGGGGCACAGGCGGGGCCGGCGAGGGGCCGACTGGCACCACGGTGCCCGTCGCCGGTGCCGTCACGGCCAACTCTGGCGGACCCGATCACCTGCGTGCCTTCACTGAAACTGGTGAGGTGCCCAAGGTCAGCGGTCGGCTCACCCCGGGGTCGGGATCATCGAGCAGCTACACCTCCTCGGTATCGACCGGACCTCCTACCGGGACCTTCCCCGTTGTCCCTCGGGAGGACCTGCGCCAGGGTCGGCGCTCCGTAGCGCGAGCCAGGAGGCGCCTGCGTGCTCCCACCTTCCTCAAGGTCCTCACGTGGACCGTGGCTTCCCTGGTGCTGGTAGTGGCTGTCGGGTTCGTCCTGATGGCCACCAATCCACGTGCCTTGGCCAACGCCCACATCCTCCGGGTCGTACCCGCTGGTTCCGAGTCCGCCACCGGCGGCGGGTCCATCGGAACGGGCTCCCGCCCCGCTCCGCCAGTGGCACATCAGACCTTTCCGGTCCAACCAGATGGGTCTACGCCGTCCAGCGCCTCCTACACCGTGGCCACCGAGAAGTTCACTGTGGTCGTGGCCATGTCCGGTCCGTGCTGGGTCCAGGTCACCAGCTCCTCCTCACCGAGCCCGCTCCTCAGCGGGGTCCAGCCTGCAGCCAAGGTGCTCACCTTCGCAGCCATCGGAACCATGACCGTCGAGGTGGGCTCCTCAGCCGTCCTGGTGGGTGTCACCATCAAGGGCAAGAACGCCTTCACCGATGCACCCAAGGTCGTTCCGTTCACCTACACCTTCACACCGTCGCACTGATCCTCAAGTGTCGATGCCAGCGCGCCGCTCATCCGTTCGGATCGGTGTGAGGGCTGAACCCGCCGCTTCGTAGGAGGCGTCGAGCTCCGCATCGATCCGGGCCGTCTTGCGACCTTCGAACCGAATCCACTGGATGAAGACGGGGATGAGGGCCAGGAATGTGAACATCTCCGCCCCGACCCAAAGGATGCCTGCACCAGCATGGGTGCCGGACACCGAGTACATCGAGGCCACCGATCGGGTGGTGGACAACAGGGCGAGGGCGAGGAAGGACTCGATGGGTACGCCGATCAGCAGGCTGATCATCTTCATTCCGTGGGTCATGGGCCAGTGCGGAATGAGGTCGACTCCTACGATCGGCCACCAGAAGTGCATGGAAGCAATCAAGAAGGCGATGTTCACCACGTCCATCAGCCACATGTGGGACATCGCCACCTCGACGGCCGAGGTCAAGAAGAAGGCGAACATGGCGAAGTAGTAGATCCCTGCCGTCGGGATCGGGTGGCTCCACCACTTGAAGGGGCGCGAGTTAAGCACCCGTAGAAGGCGGACTTTGGTGCGTCGTCCGCATGTCTGCAGGGCCAACGTCATCGGTGCCCCCATGGCCAACAGCGGTGGCGCCGTCACCATCAGCAGCAGATGCTGGATCATGTGTGCCTCGAAGTAGCTCATGGTGAAGGAGGCCACCGGCGACTGCAAGGCCACATCGATCAGCACGAGCCCAGTGAGGAACGCCGTAGTGCGAGTACGACTCCATGTGCGCCCCTTGGCAGACAACGCCCAAACGGACTGCAGGTACCAGATCGCCACAGCCACCACTGTGGCCAGCACCAGAAGCGCGAACGGTCCAGTTCCCCACCTGGTGAGCAGGTTGTGCAGGTTCAGTCCGAGGTGGTCAGTCCCGGGCATGGTGTTCATGGCTGCCACCCGATCAGCCTAGCGAGGACACGCGGATGCGCCGATTCGCCACTACAGACACGCCCACGGGCTCGACGGGCTCGGGCGCTGGCCAAAGCGTGGCGATAGTCCGGCTCGTGTTGACCTCGGTCAGAACCAGCGGGGTGGCTCCACCAGGATTGCCTGGCGTCTGGCGATCGGGGCTCGTTGGTAACCTGTGAGAAATGGGTTGCGGTCGTCCACGTCGTAGACGCCCCATGTCCGCCCACTACAGGAAGGATCACCGATGGCGTTGCTCGCATTCGGAACTCTGGAGACCCGAAGGGCCCACGTGACTGTCATGCGGATGGTGGCGACAGCGGGTGGTTCGCGTCCCTTCGAAGGTCCTGATGCAGAGTTGGTCCGGAAGTTCGCGGGCCTGATCGGGTGCCCCGGGTGTCACGGGTTCGAGCAACCTCTGGACTACCGCGACCTCTTGGGAACCGAACCCCCTTGGTCGAACGATGATGAGGCCATCGCTGCACTCGAGGCACTCCTGCCCGAGCAAGCCGATCGGATAGAAGCCGTGCACGCCGGCCTACTGGTGGCACTGTTCTCCGACTCACCCGATGAAGCGGGTCTGGCCGAGGCCAGACGCATCGCATCAGCTCTCGGATGCGACAGTTCACTTATTGACAACATCATCGAGATCGCCAGTGTCGGCGCGGTCGCCGCCAAGGCCGACCTCTTCCGCCGGTTCCTAGCGGAGCGGATCGACGTGGAAGAAGAGACCATCCGCAGTCACATGGAGCGTCACGATCTGGCCACCATCACTCGGCCAGCCACCATCGAGGATTACCACCGCCTCGTGGCCGAGGCCCCCGAGGGCTCACTCGGTGCCCAGATGCGTAAGTTCTACGACGACGCCCGCTTCGACATCCCCGGTACCCCTGGCACGCCCTTGCCGGTGGAGTTCCTGGGGTCACACGACGTCCACCACGTGCTGGCCGGCTACGACACCTCAGCCCAAGGCGAGGCCTACACGGCGGTGTTCAATGCCGGAAACTCCTCCGCTGGCATCGGCTGGCTGACCGTCGTGCTGCTCCAGTGGCACCAAGGCATCAAACTCGGGGTCTTCCCCGAAGGCCACTCCCACCTCGATCCAGCCATGATGGCCACGGCCGCCGAACGTGGCTCCATGACCACGACCGACCTGTACGACGCCCACTGGGACTGGATGGCCCTGCTCGATCAGCCCATCGACCAGGTCCGGGCATCGCTGTCGGTCACGCCTGGTGGACAGGTTGAAGACGGGGGATGCTGGGCACCCTGACCGCTCAGCGGAACCTAGTGGGCCAATCGGCCTGGGTCAGTGGGGAGTTGTGGCTGCTACCGGCAAAGAGGCCATCGGCGAGGACGGGAGCAAGGTGCGCCTCAGCAGTTGGATCACGGTGCCCACGGCCAGGACAGCAATCACCACGTTGGCCACCCCGAAGGCGGCAATTGACAGCCAGTCGAGGAAACCTCCCATCCCCCGGAGGTGGAACAAGATGAGATCGAAGGCCAGCGACGTGATCCCGAAGCTGAACGCCCAATACGACACGGCGAACGGCTGAGCCGACACCCACCGGGCGTGGCGGACCAGGACGAGAAAGATGAACAAGGCATAGCCGGCAAGTCCTAGGGCGAAGGCATTGGGTGGAGGCCCTGTTATACCTCCGGTGATGAACAGGTAGGCCTCACAAGCCACGGCCGGTGGGGCCAGAAGGATTCCCACCGTTGGTCGTAGTGGCGGCTCCATGCCCGGACTGAACGCCATCCGGAACCCGATCTGGGACTCGATCATCAGCCAGGACAGAATCCCAGCCCCCAGCAAGAGGATCGCGAGCACCCGGTAGCCCAGGTAGGCGGCGCTGAACGCTGCCACCAGGTTGGACGCCACCGTGGGTAGATAGATGGCCGGGGTGATCATGGCGGTGTCGTTTCCCCCTCGCCACTGGCGCGAGGTGAAGATACATCCGTAGATCAACTCGCCCACAGTCCCGACGGCCAGCAGAATGACGGCCAAGGCATGGGAACGTCCATCGACCAGGTACGCCATCAGAAGAGTCGACACGCCCAGCAGAGCGATCGAACAGGACTGGACTGGATGGCGGAATTCGGCCAGGCCCAGATCGCTCCGCACTACCCATTTGGCCACATACAGGACCAGGAGGACGACCCAGACCACTGCGGCCACGGTCATGATGGTCGTGCTGATCGCCTCTGAAGTTCCCCAGGCCAGGTGAGCGGCTCGCCAACAGTCGCCCAGGCCGACGAGACCGAGCACGATCCCGAAGAATGACGCGGGGATCATCGGCATCCGGTGTTTCATAGGGCCCCTTCACTAGGAGCGTGTCTGTCGGCGCGCCCTACAGCGTCGCGTCCCCAACCGGGCTCAGCAACACCGAGCCAACGCCCTACGAGCTCTATGAGTTCCACCCAAGGGTGCTCTCTGTTTCAGGAAGGTGATCGCGAATGGAGCCCAAGAGGGTGAGCACGTCGCTCTGCTCCTCGTCGTCGAGCGCGTGGGTAGCCGCGAAGATCGAATAGGCCTCGACCATCAAGGTGGTGGCTATCGTCCACGCGGCCGCTGTCCGCCGACCCACCTTGAGCGACTGCTCCTGGTGCGCCATCACATCTGGTCTAGCCAGCACGTGGCTGTTGTATTCGCTGGGATCTGATCCCTTCAACAGCATCCAGGCCACCATCCGATTCCGGAGGTACACATCGGGATCATCCAATGTGCCGGGGATGCCAGTGCCAGCTAGCAACCTAGTGACATGGCGCCCCACGAGCTCCTTGGCTGTGGCCGCCAGCAGGTTGTCCAACGTTCCGAAATGCTGCAAGATCGTTGACGGGTTGAGATCGGCTTCGGCGCAGATGGCCTGGTTCATCACCCGGTCGAGCGGCCGCTCACGCAGCAACTTGATGGTGGCCTCGATGAGTCTGGCGCTTGCCTCTGCCTTGGGGACTCGCCGCCTGCGCTGGCGCGTAGGTTCGGTTATTTCCTCGATGGTCATTTTCTATCCCTCCACTGGTACGACCCGCAACGATGGTCCACGGTAGCCGACGCACCTTCCAGGTGCTACACCACGCCGTGCGCAACTACGGACGCAGTTTATGTTTCCTACGCTCAGTATCTGACGGCAATCCCTACTACCGGTGCGTCCAATGTCTGGCTACCCGTCGAGCCAAGGAACGGTGCCCCGCCATAGGAGAAGACTCCTCCGTCAGCCGCCACGGTCCAGTAGCCGGCGCCCGCCACGTTGGCAGCGATGGCCACCATCGGCGAGTTGAGCTTGGAACCACCCATGGATCCGAAGTAGCGGGCGCCGCACATGGAGAAGATGCCGCCATCGATGGCCACCATCCAGGCTCCTCGTCTTGGATGACTCGGCCGTGGTTTCGGCCCCGGATACTCCCACGATCGGGAGATTCAGGTTGTAGAGGACGGAGTTCGTGCACCCTCCAGCCGGGAGCGCCCCGGTGCCTTGGTAGCCGATGGCGCCGATGTTGCTCCCGGCGACATAGCCGGGACTGCAGGTCACA
>JBAXCY010000100.1:0-10842 GCA_037141235.1 Acidimicrobiales bacterium
TCCGCTGGCTCTAGCAGCAAGACCTCGGCCTGTCCCCCCGATGCTTTCACCAACGACAGCCGGGCAGCCAGCACCCGGGTGTCGTTCACCACCAACACATCACCAGGCTGCAGTAGCTCGGGAAGATCAGCCATGGTGGCGTGCACCGCCCCCAGTGGTCCGCTCACCCCAGTTGATCTGGTCACCCTTGTTGATCTAGTCACCCCAGTTGATCTGGTCACCCCTGGTGGATGCGTCACCCCAGGTCCCACCAACAACCTCGCCGCAGTTCGAGGCTCTATCGGCTCCTGGGCGATGGCCGCTACCGGAAGCCCATAGTCGTAGCGATCCATGGGTACGCCAGTGGCCTCCACGTCGGGATCGCCAATCACCTGTTGGTCGGGAGCAGCCGGCACGCCCCCATGGTGTCAGACGCCAGGTCAGGTGGCGTCCGGGCGTAGTGCATCACCCTGGGGAATGCCCTTTCGCCGAAGTGCCGCGCTCACAGGAGCGTGGCATCCACGGGCATCAGTCCCAGATGCTCCCAGGCACGCGGCCCGGCCATCCGGCCTCTGGTCGTGCGCTGCAGCAGGCCCTGCTGGAGCAGGTACGGCTCGTAGGCGTCTTCGATGGTGTCCGCTTCTTCACCGATGCACTGGGCCAAGGTGGTCAGTCCCACCGGCCGGCCCGAAAACCGCCGACACAACACATCGAGGATGGCCCGGTCAACCTTGTCCAAGCCCAGCGCGTCCACACCGAACACCTCGAGTCCGGTGACGGCAGCCTCCGACGTGATGACGCCATCGGCACGCACCTCGACGAAGTCACGGACCCGGCGCAGCAGACGGTTAGCGATACGCGGCGTGCCCCGGGACCGTTCGGCGATCCGTCGAGCGCCGTCGGCATCGATAGGAACCCCGAGGATCCCCGCGGACCGCAACACGATGGCTTCGAGTTCGTCGGGGTCGTAGAGGTCGAGGCGACCGACGAACCCGAACCTGTCGCGGAGTGGTCCAGCTACCAGCCCGGTGCGGGTAGTGGCGCCCACCAGGGTGAACCGGGGCAGGTCAAGACGGATGCTGCGCGCGGTGGGACCCTTGCCGATCAGGATGTCGAGCTTGAAGTCCTCCATGGCCGGATAGAGGATCTCCTCCACCGACCGGTGCATCCGGTGGATCTCATCGATGAAGAGGACGTCGCCCTCTTGGAGGTCCGTGAGCAGTGCCGCCAGATCGCCCGACCGGACCAGGACGGGTCCCGAAGTGATCCGGAGCCCGACGCCCATTTCGGCGGCGACGATGGCAGCCAACGAGGTCTTGCCCAGCCCCGGGGGCCCGGCGAACAACAGATGGTCGACCGGCTGATTGCGCTTCAGGGCCGCCTCGATCACGATCTGGAGGTGCTCGGTCAGCTGGGCTTGGCCCACGAACTCGTCGAGGGTACGCGGGCGCAGCCCGATTTCGTCGACCTCTTCGGCCGGGGCTGCCGCCGGGTCCACCGTGCGCATGGCATCCCCACGCACGTCGGGTTCAACGTCGGCGAGGGACAGCACCTCTTTGCGGGCTGCAGGAGTCATCGGTTCCTCACCAGCTCGCGCAGGGCGGCACGCACCAGCTCCTCCACCGAGGCCCCAGCATCAGCGCCCTCCAGCGCACCGGCAATCTCATCGGGGGCATACCCGAGTTCGACCAGAGCGGCTCGGGCTTCACCTCGGGCCGAACCGGCGGCCGGCGCACTCGCACTCCCTCCGCTCAGGTTGGGCAGGTCCAAGCGGGCCTTCAGTTCGAGCAGTAGCCGGGCCGCCGTCTTCTTCCCCACCCCGGGCACCAGGCACAGGGTGTCCACGTCGTCCTCGAGTACGGCGGTTGACAACGCTGCGGGCGACAGGGCCGACAAGATGGCCAGGGCCAGCGATGGACCCACCCCGTGGGCGCCCAACAGTGCCTCGAAGCACCGCCGCTCGTCGCCATGGGCGAAGCCGAAGAGCACGATGGCGTCCTCACGGACGTGCGTGTGCACGTGCACAAATACCTCGGTGCCGGTCGCCCCCAGCCCAGCCAGTGTCGAGGTCGGCGCCGATACCCGGTAGCCCACGCCGTGGACGTCGATGATGGCCTCACCCGGTGTCGGACGGTCGATCAGCACGCCGCGAAGCGAGCCGATCATGACTGCGCTCCGATGATCGGGGGAGCGGCGGCCACGGCTGCATCCACAGCCCGTCGCAACGAGCCGGTGGTCAGATGGCAGGCGGCCAGAGCCAGGGCGTCGGCCACATCGGGCGGGCGGGGTGGCTCCGAGAGCCCAAGGACCGAAGCGACCATGCGCTGTACCTGGTCCTTGGTGGCGCTGCCGTATCCGACCAGTGCCTGCTTGACCTCGTTCGACGTGTACTGCGCCACCTCGCACCCCGCTTCAGCCGCGGCCACCAGGGCCACACCAGCGGCCTGCCCCGTGGCCATGGCGGTGCGGGCGTTCACCTGGAAGAAGACCCGCTCGACCACGACGGCGTCGGGCCGGAACTCTGCCACCAACGCCCGCAGTTCATCAGACAGCGTACGCAGGCGGTCCGGAAGCGGCATGGTGTGCGGTGAAGAGATGACTCCGCCGGCCACGGCAACCAGCGAACCACCCCTCCTCGTCACCACGCCATATCCACAGCGCGACAGGCCAGGGTCGATCCCGAGGACGAACATGCGTTCGATGGTAGCCTGCGTCGCCCACCTGCGGTGTGATCCCGGTGCACTGAGGGCTCAGCCTTCGTAGGCCGCCATGATCTCCTCGGGGATGTCGAAGTTGGCGTAGACGTTTTGTGCGTCGTCGTGGTCGTCGAGGGCTTCGATCAGCCGGAGTACCCGCTTGGCCTCTGTTTCGCCGTTGATCTCAATGGTCGAGGTGGCCACCATCGTCATTTCGGGATCACTGGGCTCGAGTCCGGCCTCTTCGAGCGCGGTGCGCACGGCCATCAGGTCGGCCGGCGCGCTCGTCACCAACCACCGTTCGCCCTCATCGGTCAGATCCTCGCCACCGGCCTCCATGGCAACCTCGAGGATCCGTTCCTCGTCGTGGCTACGCGGCACGGCGATGACGCCCTTGCGTTCGAACTGCCAACTGACGGCCCCGGGTTCGGCCATGGCCCCACCGTTCTTACTGAACAGGTTCCTGATTTCCGCACCGGTGCGGTTGCGGTTGTCCGACAGGCACTCCACGATGACGGCCACCCCGTCGGGGGCATAGCCCTCATAGGAGATCGACTCGTAGCGCACGCCTTCGAGCTCGCCGGAGCCTCGCTTGATCGCCCGTTCGATGGTGTCGATCGGCACCGACGAATCCCGCGCCTTGGTGTACATGGTCCGCAGACTGGCATTGGCCGTCATGTCACTGCCGCCCTCGCGAGCGGCCACTTCGATCTGACGGATGAGCTTGGCGAACACCTTGGCTCGGGCTGCGTCCTTGGCGCCCTTCTGGTGTTTGGTGGTCGCCCACTTGGAGTGTCCAGACATCGTCTATCGCCTCTCCTCTTTCGTCATCTCCACGAACAGCCGTTGCAGCCTACGGTCCGCGGTGAGCTCTGGATGGAATGCAGCGACCAGCACCGGTCCCTGGCGGCAGAGCACCGCACGATCCAGTCCACCGTCCTCGCCCGGCAGCGTAGCCAGCACCTCGACATCGGGACCCCACGACTCCACCACCGGAGCCCTAATGAAGACGGCCGGCAGCGGTTCGTTCCCGAGTACGCCCACCACGACCTCGCCCTCGAAGGAAGCGATCTGGCGTCCGTAGCCGTTTCGCCGGATCGTAAGTTCGATGGCGCCAAAGCTGAGCTGATCGGGCCGACCATCGAGAACCGTGGTGGCCAACAAGATCATCCCCGCGCACGTACCGAAGACGGGCAAGCCGCCACTGAGTGCTTCCTTCAGCGGGGCAGTCAGGCCCGCCGAGCCCAGCAGCAGCGACAACGTGGTCGACTCGCCGCCCGGCACCACCAGTCCGGCCAGGCCCTCAAGGTCGACGGGACGACGCACTTCGCGCACCGTCTCGCCCAGATCAACAAACGCCGCCGCGTGCTCGCGAACATCGCCCTGCAGGGCGAGTATCCCGATGGTCAACGGCCGGCAACCTGGAGGGAAGCGACCGGCCGACTCCTACCAGCCACGCTCAGCCAGGCGCACGTCGAGCGTGCCCATCTCCTGTCCGGGCATGGCCTCGCCCAGCCCAGTGGACACCTTGGCCACCAAGTCGGCATCGGTGTAGTGGGCGGTGGCTTCGACGACCGCACGGGCCATCAGCGACGGATCGGAACTCTTGAAGATCCCTGATCCGACAAAGACCGCCTCCGCCCCGAGCTGCATCACCAAGGAGGCGTCGGCCGGCGTGGCTATACCACCAGCACAGAACAGCGGTACCGGCAGGCGCCCGGTGCTGGCGATCTCTTGGACGAGGCCGATCGGTGCCGACAACTCCTTGGCCCACACGTACAACTCGGCCGAATCGGCTTCGGTCACCTTGCGGATGTCCCCGAGGATGGACCGAAGATGGCGCACAGCCTCCACGATGTTGCCGGTGCCGGCTTCGCCCTTGGACCGGATCATGGCGGCACCTTCAGAGATGCGCCGCAGCGCCTCACCGAGGTTGGTGGCGCCGCACACGAAGGGAACGTCGAAGTTCCACTTGTCGATGTGGTGGGCCTCATCGGCAGGAGTAAGAACCTCGCTCTCGTCGATGAAGTCGACGCCGAGCGCAGCCAAGACCTGGGCCTCGGCGAAGTGGCCGATCCTGGCCTTGGCCATGACGGGAACAGTGACGGCGGCCTTGATCCCTTCGATCATGGCCGGGTCGCTCATCCGGGCAACCCCGCCGTCACGACGGATGTCAGAGGGAACTCGCTCGAGGGCCATGACGGCCACCGCACCGGAGTCTTCGGCGATCTTGGCCTGCTCGGCATCGACCACGTCCATGATGACGCCGCCTCGCAGCATCTCGGCGAGGCCTCGCTTGACGGTGAAGGTGCCAGTCGGACGATCAGTACTGGTGGAGTCGCTCATGCCCCCATGCTATCGCCGGCACCCCGTCAGCCTGTCGGTCCCTTACGAACTACCCCATGTCCGTCCAGTCGCGGCTGAGGCCGCTTCCCGAAGGGAGCAGCCTCAGCGCCTACATCGTTGAGTCCAGTGTGTACGCAGCCCAGGATCAGACCTGCAGTACGGCCTCTGCCTCGATCTGGATCTCTATCTTCTTGCCGACTACGAGCCCACCAGCCTCCATCACGCCGTGGAACGAGACACCGAAGTCATCCCGATCGATGGTCGTAGAGGCGCTGAAGCCGACGCGATGGCTTCCATACGGATCCTGGACCACGCCCTCGAGCACGGCGTCGAGGGTGACGGCCTGGGTTACGCCCCGAATGGTGAGATGGCCGTCCACGTTCCACTCGGTGGCCGTCACTGGGCGGATGGCCGTGCTGACGAACGTCCAGGTGGGGTGGTCGGCGACATGGAAGAAGTCGTCAGCTCGCAGATGGTTGTCGCGGTTTTCGTCCCGGGTGTCCACGCTGTCGGCCTGGATGGTCACCGAGACCGTCGAGTCCGACGGGTCCTCGGCCAACTCCAGGGTTCCCGAGCACTCAGTAAACAATCCCCGGACCTTGGCCACGGCCATGTGGCGGACGGCGAAGCCCAGGTGCGTGTGGGAGCCGTCGAGTACATAGCTTCCGACAGCCGGATACTCCGCTCCGTTGACCTGCCGGCTGGTGATGGTGTCAGTCATTCCTGCTCCTTGTTGAATCGGATGGTGTGGGGTGTGGGTGCTGCCTGCGTTGACCGGCTGGTGATCTGATCTACCGCCCGCCATTTACTTGTGTATACAACTATAGCAGGTTTAGTTGTACGTGCAACTATGCACGTGGGGGGTAGTCTGTACCCATGAGTTCCGCTCCTTCTCCATCGCTCGATGACGAGCGTCTGACCACAGTGGGGCTGCTGTTCGAGTCGGCAGCCGGCCTACGCCGGCTCTTCTCCTCTCAGCGTGAGGCCTCAGGATCGCCGACCGTCCAGTCCTTCGACATCTTGATCCGCCTCGCTCGCACCCCTGGCGGCCAGTTGCGGATGAGTGAACTGGCCACCCAGGCTTCCCTCACTCCGAGCGGACTGACCCGAGCCGTCGATCGCTTGGAAGTGCAGGGCCTCGTGTCGAGGTGCACCTGTCCCGAGGACCGACGTGGATCCTTCGCCGAGTTGACTCCAGCCGGCCAGGAGATGATGGCGGCTTCGCTCCCCGACCACCTGGCCCAGGTCGAGTCGATCCTGGACGAGCTCTTCACTCCCGAGGAGGAGGTGCAGCTAGCGAGCGCACTGCGACGGATCCGCGACTACGCCTTAGAGCACAACGCCTCATCGGCCGGCGCTTGTGGTGCCGACGACGAGTGTCCGGCCTGAGCTACAGGCCCAGGGCGGCGGCCCGCACTCTGGTGTCGTCGAGGTTCCCCTCCAACGACTCCGATGCTGGCGCCCCCACCATGGGATCGACCCACAGCCACCGAGTGAGCGCGGCGATCCTGCCCGGCGCCGAAGGCCAGATGGAGCCAGAAACTGCATGCCCAGACATCACCTGAAGGGCCGAAGCGATGCCCGCTGGATAGCGGACGATGAGGGCAGCGCGCTGGTCCGCCGAGAACTCCCGACCCCTGCCCACCAGCGTGTGCACGGTATCGGCGCCGACTGGCGTACCCCGCAGGACTGCCCAAGGGAGGGCGACCAGGACGGCAGCCGACGACAAGACGATGTCGTTCCGCTTGATGTGGACCAGCTCGTGGGCGAGCACTCCCTCGAGCTCCACCAGACCCAGCGATCGCTCGAGTGCGGAGGTTACGATAAGGGTCGCCGACTTCGAGTCGCGCCCGAGGGCCAGGGCATTGGGGACTTCGCTGTCGATGACGGCAATGGCCGGTCGGTCGAGTCCCATCGTGGCGCACAGTCCATCCACGAGGTTGTGCAGGCGGGGTCGATCCTCCTCGCGGCTGGGCACAGCCCCTAGGGCCGACTGCACTATTCCAGGAGCAGTCCTCCAGATCCAGGCCGCACATGCCGCAGTGGCGACGAGCAGCACTCCCAGTCCCACGAGCGGCAGACCGAGCACGGTCAGAACGATGCCGAGGAGGACTCCGACCACACCCCCTGGGACGAGACAGAGCAGCATCGCCTTGCGACGGTTGGTGGCCGCCATGGCTTCCTCGGCGAGCTCTGCCGTGCGGTCAGCCCTGACGATAGGCGCAGCCTGCACCTTTTCCGCAGTGCGATCGGCACCGCGGCTTCCGGACCCTCCGCTGCGCTGCTGGCCTTGGCCTTGGCGGCTGGATCCTTGCCCTGGCGGGCGCTGTCCGCCGGAACCCGACCGGGACTTTCCTCCGCTTCGGTTCCCGCCGTTGCGCCCTTGACCGGACCGATTGGCGGACGAACCTCCACGTTGGCCACCGGATGTAGACCCACCCGACGCCGACTGCTTCGCTCCCCCGCCAGATCCCCCACCCGATCCCGAGCCGCCGGCCGCGCCGCCAGCCGTCGGCTGCTTCGCTCCCCCGCCAGCGCCTGCACCGGATGCACCCGAGCCACTACCCCGGCGCCGCCGATTCCGAGATCCACTACCCGAGCGACTCCCGCCGCCCGAGCCGCCAGCCGCGGACCCGCCCGAGCCGCCAGCCGCGGACCCGCCCGAGCCGCCAGCACCGGTGGATCCACCGGTCGGGCCGGAAGGTACTGATCGATCAGAGGAGTCGGTCATCGTTTCAGCAGTGTACGACCGCTCACGACCGGTCCCCGACCATGACGGACCGGTAGCACTCCTCATACCGCTCGGCCAGGGATGCCATCGACCAGGTAGCAGCCCGGTCGGCACCGAGCTCCAGCCATCGGCGACGGCCGTCCCCGGCTCCATCCACCTCGCCGTAGCCGACTCCATCCGACCGCTCGACTGCAACCGTCCCATCGAACACGCCCCGGAGAGAAGTAGCCAGGGCGGATGCGTCCAACGGTGGAACCAGCACGGCACGACCACCCGCGGCATCCCGGTAGCCATCGATATCGCTGGCCACGACCACGGTTCGAGCCGCCATCGCCTCCAACAGCACCATGCCAAAGGATTCACCCCCGAGCGAAGGCGCCACCAGGACATCGGCGGCAACCAGTCGGCGAATCTTCTCTTCTTCGCCCAGGACGCCCAACCACCGGACAGATTCGGAGTCGGGGTAGCGACGACGCAGTCCGTCTGTTTCTGGCCCGTCACCCGCGACCCACAGGACAGGTCGGGCCGATGCGTCTGCAGAGTCCGAAAGGCGACTGGTCATCAGACGCCACGCCTCGAGCAATACGGCCAGACCCTTGCGCTCTTCGTGACGTCCGAGGAACAACACCGTCGAACCCCGTGCGGGCCAAGGTGAGACCCCATCGAACCGGTCCACCTCGATCCCGTTGAACAGCACGTCGTAGCTACCGCCCAGTGCCTTGGATGCCGTCGATGCGGCTGCCTCGGACACCGCACACCGGACTGCCATGTGGCCGGCCATCCATCGGGCCACTGGTGACAGCACCCGATACAGGACACTCCCCCCGCTGCGATGAAAGGTCCCGACTACAGGCGGCAGTCGCCGCACACTTAGGAGGGCGTAGGTCAGCCCCGGGGCGAACGGCTCGTGCACGTGAACCACGTCGAAGGCACCGGCGCGCAGATGAGTGAAGGCGCGGCGCGTAGCCAGAGGAGAGATCGACACCGGAGCAATCGATCCGTTGCCCGGGAGCGACACCGAGGTACCGCTGATCACCAGATCGACCCTCTCTGGGGTCTCGACGGGACCGTCAGTCGGTGCATAGACGGTGACTCGATGGCCGCGCCCAGTCAGGCTGCGGGCCAGGCCGAGGACCTGGCCCTGTACGCCACCTGGCCGAGAAAGGCTGTACGGGCAGACAAGCGCCACTCGCATCGGCGCGGCTGCGCCGTGGTCCACCATCAAGACCTCGTCAGTCCGTAGCGGATTGCCGGCGCCGCCGACTCCACTTGACCCCGTACATGGCATCGTCGGCCAGGCTCAGCAGCTTTCCGGGGTCGGTGTCGGGATCATCGGCGAACACGCCGCCTACTGAGGCTTCGGCCACCAAGGTCTGGCCGTCGATCCGATACGGGCGGGCCAGTGCCGCGGTGATCCGCTGAGAGATCCGCAGCATCTCGTCTTCGCCACTCTCGATCTCGCACACCACGACGAACTCGTCTCCACCCAACCGGGCCACCGTGTCCGAGGGTCGGACGATGGCCGACAGGCGGCCAGCCACGGCGGTAAGCAGATCATCTCCGACGTCGTGTCCCAGGACATCGTTGACGTCCTTGAAGTTGTCGAGGTCCAGCAGATAGACGGCGACACCGGGATGGAGCGGCTGAGTTCGGTCGCCGTCGGGCCAGTCGGTGTCCAATGGCCCCGCTTCTGCTTGCGAGCGTCGTCGACTCAGTCCATCGATGGCCTCACGCATGCGGGTGGCCAGCAGTACCCGGTTGGGCAGTCCAGTCAAGTGGTCATGATGAGCCAGATCGATCAGCCGCTCTTCGTTGCGCTTCTGTTCGGTGACGTCGTGCATGGCCACGACGGCTCCTAGCTTCCACCCGTCCTCGTCGACCAGTGCCTGCCCGTTGACACTCACCTTGCGCTGTTCGCCACCGGAGGTGGCCAGGATGACCTCTACGTTGCGAATGCGCTCACCCTCCATGGCCAGCAGCAGCGGGTTCTCCTCGGGCTCCATCGGGGATCCATCGGTATGGAGGAGTAGACGGCTTATGGGAATCCGCCCGATGGGCTCGACCGAATCATCCAATCCGTGGAGCAAGCGGGCGGCGGGATTGAAGATCGTCATGCGCCCATGAGCATCACAGGCGATGATCCCCTCATCGAGCGTGTCGAGCAGCACCCGCAAGAACTCCTCCTCTTGACGGAGTGCGTACGCGGCTCGCCGGATGTCCGTGATGTCGGTGAAGGAGCACACCGCACCCACGACCTCGTCGCCGGGGCCGAGGACGGGTCGGGCATTGACCCGCGTCCAGCGGGCGGGGGCGCCTCCGTAGCGGTAGCCAATCACCACAGGCCCGATCGGGGTTCCGCTACGAAGTGCGACGATCGCCGGATGATCGGCACCATCCATGATCGTGCCTGCCTCGTCGAACGTCTCGAGCCCGCGCCTGCGTCCATATTCCAGGATCGCTTCGAGCGTTACCCCCACGACCCGAGCCCGCGCCGCCTCAAACATCACTTCGAACATCTCGTTCACTCGAACGATCTTGCCCGCCTCATCAATCATCACCAGTCCATCCGACAACGATTCGATCAGCGCTTCCTTGCGCGCTTCGATCTCCCTATTCCTCTCAGCCATCTTCCGGATAGACGTGACTTCTCGAATGGTCAAGACGATGCCGCCCACGGGGTCCCCCAGGTGGTTGGCCGCCACGACCTCCAGGTCGATCTCGCCGTCGGGGCCAACGGTTTGGATCTCGAGCGACACCGACAGGCGACGGCGGGCTACCAGGTCGTCGAAGAGCGCACGGACTTCAGTAACGCACCCGGGATCGAACAGCCTGAATGCATCCCGTCCCACCACATCCCTGACGGAGTAGCCGAACATCTGCTCGGCCGAGGCGCTCACGAAGATAAACCGACCTTCGGCGGACAACACGGCGACGACGTCGGCGTCATGCAGGGCCGCCGTAAGAAAAAGTGGTCCGGACGTGTTCGGCCATGTCGGCCCTCTGTCGGAATCAGAGCGGCCATTCGACGATCCCGAGCCGTACTGGTCGGCTAGGCGCCCAGGCCCGACGACGATACGGCCGTTGCCGTTG
>JBAXCY010000101.1:0-10839 GCA_037141235.1 Acidimicrobiales bacterium
ACCTACCTACCTACCTACCTACCTACCGGAGCGGCGGCGCGGCGGAACGGCGGAACGGCCGAGCGGTCAGCCTGGAGCGCTCTCGAGCTGCTCAGTCGCGAAAGTTGTTGAACTGCAGCGGAATGCCGAAGTCTTCGCCCTTGAGGGCAGCGATGACGGCCTGGAGATCGTCACGCTTCTTGCCGGTGATCCGCAGCTGCTCACCTTGGGTCTGCGAGGAGACACCCTTGAGATTGAGCTCCTTGACGAAACGGTTGATCTTCTTGGCGTGGTCCGAGGAGATGCCGGCCTGGATCCCGAGGCGCTGGCGCGCCGTACCTTTGGAGGCCTCCTCGATCTTGCCCACGTCGAACGACTTGAGGGACACCTCGCGCTTGACCATCTTCTCTTGGAGCACCTGATACAAGGCACGCAGGCGGTCGTCGGTGGACGAGGCCAGGATCAGCTCTTTATCGTTCACCTCGATGGTGGAATCGGTCCCTTTGAAGTCGAACCGGGTGGTTGCTTCGCGATTGGCCTGGTCGACTGCATTGCGGACTTCCTGCATGTCAACTTCGGAGACGACGTCGAAGGTAGGCATAGCGAAACAGTAGCCCCGCGCGAAGCGGTAACCTTGCGGCCCTGCGGGTCGGTGCCCGAGCGGCCAAAGGGAGCAGACTGTAAATCTGCCGGTTCTGCCTACGAAGGTTCGAATCCTTCTCGGCCCACGCAGAGTTCGTCCCGGCCAGAGTGTGCGTGCACGCTTTGGCCGGGACGTTCCCAATTGCAGGCCAGGTCCGGCCAGCACACCAACGGGCCGTGCTGGTTCGTAGAGATGGGTCGGCCCGGGTGCAGACGCGACAGTGTGCCGGCCCAGGGGGCCGGCACACTGTGTCCAACGTAACGCTGGCCTAGCTGAGGGAGAAGGCGTCGACCACTGGGTCGCCCACCGAGGTCTGCTGTGCCGACTTCTCCACCTGGACCCGGACCAGGCCCATGTCGACGTTCACCGGTACCAGGACTCGGTAGGTCTTCCAGCCCATGATCGCTGGGTTGCCGGTCGAAACCGAGGACAAGGATGCACTAGCGACCTGGACACAGGCCAGGCCGGCGGAAGTGCAGGTTGTCACGGTCAACTTGATTGTGCTGGCTGCCCCAACGAAGGGCATGGTGGCGTACTTGACGATCAGGGTCGGTGTGGTGTTCGGCGTTGCTTTGACGGTCTGGACCACACCACCGGCGACATGGATGGATCCTCCCGTGGCCGAACTAGTGGTGTCCCCGGCCAGTTCGAGGAACTGGGCACCCGCGGCCGGCTTCACCTTGACGCCGTTGATGGCGTAGTCATTGTGGATCAGGGTCACCATGCCGCGGACACTCCAGCAGTTGAAGTCAGGGCCGAGGTATGGAGCACCGTTGGCGCAGGTTCCGACCGCAGATCCCGTGGAGAAGGCGACGGCACCCGAGACGATCGGGGCCTCGAAGCCACCGTTGCTCAGCAGTGGGACACCGGCGAATGCCGGTATGGCGGAGGCGGTCAGCAGGCCGGCGGTGGCGGCTGCTGCGGTCAGTGTCTTGCGGATGAGGTTGGTGTGCTTCATGGCAGGAACTCCTTGGTTCGATGGTGTCCGATCTGGACTGTTTCCATCGTGAAGGAGAAGTCCCCCGTTGTCTGTCGCGCAGCCGACGCTGGCTGTGTCAACCAGCCGACATCCGGTTTGCCTAGTTCAGCGGGCGAGCCGAGCCAGGGCCTCGGCCCCGATCACGGTGATGCGCCCTCGGGTCAACACCACGACGCTGGCGTCTTCGGCGCTCCGCAGCACCTTGTTGACCGTTTGGCGTGTGGTGCCAGCCATCGATGCCAGGTCATCCTGGGTGAGCGGAATAGTGGCGTCGCCACCGGTGCCGTAGATAGTGGTCAGCCGTTGCAGCTGGCGAAGCACCCGCTTGTCGGCTCCGAGGTACAGCGCGTCCATGAGCGCCAACGACGTGGCCCGAAGTCGAGCCTCGAGTAGCACAGTCAGCGCCCGGTGGGCCAGAGGGTGGGTCCGGCACAGCGCTTCGAAGTCCGTGCCGGCAAGCCGCAGGGTCTCGACCTTCTCCACCGCGACAATGGTGGCCGAACGCCGAGACGAGGGGTCGACGAGGGCCTGCTCCCCGAAGGACTGACCCGGAGCCAGCACATCGAGTGTGGCCACTTCGCCCAGGGGATTGGTGACGCGCACGGCCACCGTGCCCGAGGCGATCAAATGGAGGCTGTCTCCGGGGTCTCCCTCATGGAAGATGAAACCCTTCCGGGGGAAGCGCTGGCGCCGACAGGATGCGAGGAGCGCCCGACGGTCTTCATCGCCCAGTGATGCCAGTAGGTCCCACTCCACGTCCGACCACCTCCACTTCGAAATCGCCTGCGCATCCTGCCTATGTTCGCTCCCGGTTCTACACGATCTGCCCACCCCCTTGTTTCTGCCCACCCCCTTGTTTCTGCTCCAGCCGGGTGCGGACGCGCCGAAGCGGCGTCCCCCTGGCGGGCAGTGGGGGAACGCCGCATGGCGCGATCTGGGTGGTCGGTGACCGAAATGGACTGTTCCCATCGTGAAGGAGAAGTCCCCCCGTGTCTGTCGTGCAGCTGACGCTGACCGTGTCAATCAGCCGACACGGCTGCGGATGACCGCCATCGAAGGGCACGAGAGGATGCTCTTGTGGATCGGCGTTACTCGAGTCCCAGGGGTCCGCCCCTGGGACTCGCAGGTGGGGACCGCAGGTAATGCCGCGGCCAGCCTACGATCAGGCGAGGAAGACCGATGGTGGGAAGAGTTGGCCAACGTGGCGAAGTGAGGGTGTTGTGCAGGACGACAATCTGGCCGCGATAGCCGCTACCAACGATGCACAGGGCAGCAAGTACCTCGGCGGTCAGATGGACATGGTCCGCACGCCCCAAGCGGACCAGATCGAAGGGCAGTTGGCCATCAGGCTGGATCAGGCTGAATCAGGTCTGCTGTGATCGATCCCGACCGTGAGATCACCTTCGCCAGCGCCGGGGTCACCATCCACGCCAGCCTCCGGGCACCCGCACCCGCAGCCGAATCGCCACCTGAGTCTGGAGTTGCAGGCGTGCCCGGAGCGATCATCGTCCCCGGGAGCGGCCCCACCGACCGTAACGGCAACTCGGCCGTGCCTGGCTACGAGGGTGTCCCGCTCGATGCCTACCGGTGGATCGCCGACCAGTTGGCGGCCCACGGCGTGGCGTCATTGCGTTACGACAAGCTGACCTCGGGGGCCACCGGCCTTGGCCCCTACGCCGATGATCCAGCTTCGCTGACGGGGTGCTCGTTCGACGAGATATTCGTCCAGCCGGTGCGCGACGGACTCGGCTTCTTGGCCGCACAGCCGGGCATCGACGCCGAGCGACTCCTGCTGGTCGGCCATAGCGAGGGTGGCCTCATTTCGCTCGTCGTCGCCAGCGATCCGGGGTCGGCCCCCGCTCCAGCCGGGCTGATGCTGCTCGAGCCACAGTACGGACGCATCCTGGACATCGTGGCCCGCCAGCTGGACGACCAACTGGCCCTCGCGGGCATCGAGCCAGCCGAAATCGCCGCCCTCGGTAGATGGATCGCCGCTGGTGTCGATCGGATCAGAAATTCTGGCCCACCGTTCGGCCCACCTGGACCTAGCCCGCTTCCGGCCGCCTCCGGTGTGACCGCCCAGTGGCAGGCGGCCATCGCTTCGGTGCTCTATGGGCGGATGTGGAATCGGCTGGCCCAGAGCGAAGACGCGTTGGACCCAGTGGCGCTGGCTGGCTCGGTGCGGGTTCCGACCCTGGTGACCGCCGGCACCAAGGACTTCAACACCCCGCTGGTCCCCGGAGGACCGCCGGGGTCGGGGGTGGCTGCACTGGCGGGAGCATTCCCGGGCGATACGGCCAACCTGGTGGTCCTGGCGGATACCCACCATGAGCTCCGGGATATCGGCGATACCGACCCGATGACGCTGACGAACCCCGCCGACCTGCTGAAGTTCCCCTATTCGCCAACGCTTGCCATCGCCATCGACGAATTCCTGGCATCCTGGCTTGCGGATCCGTCTGGGTCCTGATCGCTGCAGTAGGCAACCACGACCGAAGCGCATAGATGAGGTGGACGGATGGCGATAGTGACGATCAATGGGAGCACGCTTACGGTCAACGTAGAAGGACTGGACAAGCTGTGGTCCTTCAAGAGCCGGTTCGACATCCCGTTGGTGGACGTCGAGGGTGCGACGGCAGGGGTAAGCCCGGCGATCTGGGAAGGGTGGCGGTCTCCAGGGGTGCACATCCCCGGCGTCCTGGCCGCCGGCACCTTCCACAAGGACGGTGAGCGGATCTTCTGGGATGTGCACGATCCCGCCCACGCGGTCGTAATCGAGCTCGACCACGAGCACTACAAGCGGCTGATCGTCGAAGTGGAAGATCCTGAGGCCACGGTGGCCCTGATCCAAGGCGCTATCTCCCCCAGGTAGCGCGGATCCGGTTCGCTGGTCCGGTGCACGGATCCGGTTCGCTGGTCCGGTGCACGGGTCCCAGCACCGGTTGAGCGGCTCGCCCAACCCTCTATGCGCTCATTGGTTACACTTCGGGCACGGAGATATTGCCCTCGGCGTCGCCCCCGACCGGGAGAACCGTCGAGGCGCACAGGGATCCGTAGTTGACGGCTCGCTACATTCGGTCCAGACCTCAAACAGTGCAACCAGGAGAACCTCACCCAATGGCATCGGAACGCACAGCGGCGGCAGTGCCCGAAGAGAGTTCCGTCATCGACGGGCGCTCATCGGTTGCTGTAGCGACCCGTTCGGCAGTTCGTTCCGCCGTGTCAGCCGTCGAATCCCTGCGTGACCGACTGTTGCATGCCACCGATCCGGCCCTGGACCCAGCCACTGACCCAGAACTACCGGACGAACTAGGTCTCGATGGGACCAACAGCAATACCCGCGGCCTGGTCTTGCGGCCAGCGCTCCTGGGGTTCGTCGCTATTGTGGCAGTCGCCATCGGCGCCTCGCTCCCCGGCTCGCCGTTCAAACTCGATATGCCCGGGGTGTGGTTCTTCGGTGAGCCCAGTACGTCCACCACCAGCCGTTGGGGTGTCTACCTCTCGCTGGCCGCGGTCTACGGCGGGCTCCTCCTGTTCATGCGGGTGTGGTGGGGGATGCTCCGGCTCTACCGCAGCCATCACGGCATCCCCGTCAAGACGATGATGGGTGTCTTTGGGCTGTGGTCTCTCCCGGTCCTGGTCATCGCCCCTATCTTCAGCCGCGACGCCTATTCCTATGCCGCCCAGGGCGAGATGGTCAGCCATCACATGAACCCGTACCTATATGGGCCGTTCGAACTCGGCAACAACGCCTACACCGCACCGGTCGACCCGCTGTGGGGCAACTCGCCCGCTCCCTACGGCCCGATGTTCCTCCAGATCGACGGGTTCATTACCCGCATCACGTTCCACAACGAGCTGGCCACCATCGTCCTACTCCGGCTGCTGGCCGTCATCGGCGTGCTCCTGATTGCGGCATGCGTGCCCCGACTGGCGCGCCTCTACAACCGAGACGGAGCCGAACTCTTCACGCTGATGGTCCTCAACCCGGTGACGATCTTCCATCTGATCGGCGGCGCTCACAACGATGCGCTCATGCTGGGGCTCCTCCTGGCCGGCATCACCATGGCCAAGGACAAGCATCCTGTCGTCGGGATCGTGCTGTGCGGCCTGGCCACAGCGGTCAAAGCACCAGCGGCCCTCGGCATCCTCTACATCGGCTGGAGTTGGCTGGGCACAGGGGTCCCAATCAAGGACAGGATCCGGCCTGTCGTGACCGCCGGGTTGATCGGTGCCGGAATACTCGCCGTCTTCTCTTTCGTCAGTGGTCTCGGCTGGGGATGGGTCTCAATCCTCAGCACGCCAGGTGTGGTCCGATCCTGGGCGTCGCCCACTACCGCCGTGGCTTTCATGATCACCGGAGTCGCTCACGTCGCCCATCTGGGAGTCGGAGTGGGTGGTGTGCTTTCGGTCTGCCGCTTCCTCGGCATGGTGGTGGCCGCAGGATCGGGTATCTGGCTGCTGCTCAACAGTGACCGGATCGGAACCCTCAAGGCACTGGGCATCACCCTCCTACTCTTTGTGCTCCTCGGGCCGGTCGTCCAGCCCTGGTACTTGTCGTGGGGGCTCATCCTCCTCGCACCGGTGGCCCTCGGTCAGCTGCGCTCGGTGGTCATCGGGCTATCTATGGTGACGGCCTTCATCGAACTGCCCGGTAGCACGCAGATCGTGAGCACCCTCTTCCACGGTGATCCGTTGCTCATCGTCCTGACCGTTCTAGGGCTACTGGCCGTCGTGACCGTGCCCCTTGCTTCACTAGAACGGCGCACCCCCCCCGGTGCAGGCCGGACCCGGAACGCCACGGCCCCAGATAGGACCACGACCACAGCCACTGCCTGATCAGGCGTGATCGGTGCCGATCCCAGCCCCGCCCAGCATCCGCTGGAGCACAGCCACATCGAGCCACCGGTTGAACTTGCGGCCGATCTCTCGCTCGACGCCCACCTCGACGAATCCGCAGGCCTCGTGGAGGGCGATAGATACCGCGTTGTCGCCCCCCACCCGAGCGATCATCGAGTGGAAACCGTGCAGGGTGCCGAGTCGGACCAGTTCGTTGAGCAAGGCCCGGCCCACGCCCTCCCCTCGGTGCTCCTGGTCGACGTAGACGGAGTTCTCTACGGTGGTGGAGTACGACGGTCGGTCCCGGTAGGTGGACAGTGACCCGAAGCCGAGCACGGTGCCTCCGTCGTCGGTGGCCACCACCACCGGGTAGGTCCCCTGATGCTCGGCCAGCCAGGCCGCCTGCTCCACCTCAGTGCGCGGGCGCAGGTCGAAGGTGGCCGTGGAGCCTACGACCTCGGCGTTGTAGATCCGAAGAATGGGCTCGGCATCCGATGACTCGGCCAGACGTAGGTGCATCTGACGATGGTAGACGGGGACCCCATTGTTCATAGCCTCGAGATGTGGCTATGCTCTCCTTTCTTGCTGCTCAATCGAGCCGCACTGCCCCTGTAGCTCAGTGGTAGAGCACCGCCATGGTAAGGCGGGGGTCGTGGGTTCAATCCCCACCGGGGGCTCGCCCGTGGCGGCGTAGCTCAGTTGGTTAGAGCACACGGCTCATAATCGTGGGGTCGCCGGTTCGAGTCCGGCCGCCGCTACCAGTTCACCGGATCCAGCTCCATCGGATCCAGGGCAGTCAGTTCCAATGCAGCACAACAATCGGACCCACAGCCGTCGGCTGGGGGCACAAGGGAGTCACCGTGGCACGAAACGACAAGCGCATCCAGGTCACGTTGGCCTGCGAGGCGTGCAAACGGCGGAACTACATCACCACCAAGAACAAGATGAACGATCGCGAGCGGATCGAGATGAAGAAGTTTTGCTCGTGGGACCGTCGCCACACCCTCCACAAGGAGACCCGCTAGGAGCATCCAGCCTGCGTCCTCGACCTTGCCATACGGGGTGGAGGGTTCGTCTGGGACGCCACCCTTCCCTGGTGGTAGCCTAAAGAGCCGCCAGTGCATTCGGAAGGTCGAACGCGTCAAGGTGGTCGACAGAGGGCAGTAGCTCAACTGGTAGAGCGCCGGTCTCCAAAACCGAAGGTTGGGGGTTCAAGTCCCTCCTGCCCTGCTCTGCGCCCGTAACAGTGGTCGTTAGGAAAGCAGCACGTGAACCGAGAACAGAAGCGAATGATGCAGCGTCAGGGCCAGGACCCCGAAGGGGAAACCGCGCCTGCACGTACCGCTGCCCCTGCTCGCAAGCCGGCCAAGCGTGCGCCTTTCCGGATCGGCCAGTTCCTCCGCGAGGTGCGCTCTGAGCTCCGCCAGGTTGCCTGGCCCAACAAAGCGGAAGTCATCAACTACACCACGGTGACCCTGGTCACCCTGCTCTCTCTCATGGCCTTCATCTTCATCCTCAACCTCGCCTTCGCCAAAGGCGTCCTCTGGTTGTTCGAGCCCTGATCGGTATGACTGTGACCCAAGACGGAACCACTGAGCCCCTGGGCGACGACCCGAACCTCGACGCTGTCGAGGGGTCTGTCGCGACCGATATCGAGCCTGAAGGCACCGGAGCGGACGACGTCCCGGTTGCCGAGGCAACCGACGTCGGGGAGGAAGCCACCGCTGACCCGGTCGATGCCGATGCCTCTGGCGACGACGAAGTCGATGCCGATGGCGACGAGTACGAAGACGAAGATGATGAGCCGTTCGTCATCAGTCCCTACGACCAGCCCGGTCGTTGGTTCGTCGTGCACACGTATGCCGGGTACGAGAACAAGGTGAAGTCGAACCTGCACAGCCGCACGGTCTCCATGAGCATGGAGGATCGCATCTACGAGGTTGTCATCCCCATGGAGGACGTCACCGAGTTCAAGAATGGCAAGAAGGTCGTCGTCCAGAAGAAAGTCTTCCCTGGATACCTCCTGTGCCGGTTCGAACTCGACGACGACAGCTGGGCGGTCATCCGGAACACCCCCGGCGTCACTGGGTTCGTGGGACCGGGAACCAAGCCCACACCGCTTTCCCGTCGCGAGGTCGAAGGCATTCTCCACGTCAAGGTCGAAGGTGGCGAGTCCCCGGCCAAGCGCAGTCGTCCCCGTCTCGAGCATGAGGTGGGCGAGACCGTCCGGGTCAAGGAAGGTCCGTTTGCGGACTTCTCCGGCCAGGTCGCCGAGATCAACGAAGACCAACTCAAGCTCAAGGTTCTGGTCAACATCTTCGGCCGGGAGACCCCGGTCGAACTCGAATTCAGCCAGGTCGCCAAGCTGTAGATCGGCTGTATCAGCTAGCAGGTAATACCTCAGGTAAGAGGAGAACGGACACACCATGGCCCCCAAGAAGAAGATCCTCGCGATCGTCAAGATCCAGTTGCCGGCAGGTGGCGCGACACCCGCGCCACCAGTGGGTACGGCCCTCGGGCCACACGGCGTCCAGACAATGGACTTCGTCAAGCAGTACAACGCGGCCACCGAGAAGCAGGCCGGCTCCATCGTGCCGGTCGAGATCTCGATCTACGAGGACCGGACCTTCTCGTTCGTCCTCAAGACCCCGCCCGCCGCAGCCTTGCTGCGCCAGGCTGCAGGTCTGGAGAAGGGCGCCGCCACTGCTGGCCGTGAACGGGTGGGTACGGTTACCGACGCCCAGATCACCGAGATCGCCACCATCAAGCTGCCAGACCTGAACACGTCCGACATCGAGTCGGCCAAGAAGCAGGTCGCCGGCACCGCACGTTCCATGGGAATCGCCGTCGCCGGCTGAGCCGACCGACCGCACACGATCGCAAGCACGAAAGAGACATACATGTCCAGGGGAAAGAAGTACAAGGCAAGCATCGCCGGTATTGACCGTCAGCACCTCTACTCGGTCACCGAGGCGGTCGACCTGGTCAAGGCCACGGCCAAGGCCTCGTTCGACGAGACCATCGAACTGGCCGTGCGGCTCGGGGTAGACCCCCGCAAGGCGGACCAGATCGTCCGGGGCACGCTTTCGCTGCCCGCAGGCACTGGCCGGACCGCTCGCGTGGCCGTCTTCGCTGCCGGCGAGAAGGCGGCCGAGGCTCGCGCTGCCGGGGCCGACGTCGTCGGTGCCGACGACCTGGTCGCCCGAGTGGCCAACGAAGGCTTCCTCGATTTCGACATCGCCATCGCCACCCCAGACCTCATGGGTCAGGTCGGCACCCTGGGCCGTGTCCTCGGTCCGCGAGGCCTCATGCCCAACCCCAAGACCGGAACGGTCACCGACGATGTCGAGCGGGCTGTCATCGAGTTCAAGGGCGGACGGGTGGAGTACCGGACAGACAAGGTCGGCAACATCCACATCCGGGTGGGCAAGGCCTCGTTCGAGCGGGCGCAGCTCCTCGCCAACGTGCACGCCGTCATGGACGAGATCCACCGGGTAAAGCCGGCCTCGGCCAAGGGAAAGTACGTGCGTGCGGTGACGCTGGCATCGACGATGGGCCCTGGTGTCCACATCGATCCCCTCCTGGCTCGCAAGGCCGACGAGGAACTGGCCGCCGCTTCTGCCTGACCGACTCACCGCCTGAATCCGCCTGTACTGGCTCGCGCTGGTGCAGGTGGGCTACAGTTCTCCTTTTCCAGATCTACAGAACTGCCGTAGACCTCCGGTGTACCGGTCACCCGGTATCGAAGGGACCCTCATGGGTCCGCCTGATGAGGCGTTCCGCATCGAGCATCTGCTGCTCGAGCGTGGCCACTCGATGGTGTCTGCGGCCTGAACCAGAGCGAATCGCTCGGTGGAGGCACGATGGATAATCCGAGGGCAGAAAAGGTCGCCGTCGTTGACGAGGTACGGGAACGGATGGGGGCCGCCGACGGCGCCCTGCTGACCGAGTACCGAGGACTGAGTGTCGCCGAGTTGGCTCAACTCCGACTCGAGTTGGTCGCTGCAGGTGGCGACTACAAGGTCTACAAGAACACCCTGGTCCGTCTGGCCGTTGCTGGTACCCCCGGCGAGGGCCTGAACGAGATGCTCACTGGGCCCACGGCCATAGCGTTCGTCCAGGGTGACGTGAGCGCAGTGGCCAAGGCGCTTCGTGACTTCGCTCGAGCCAACCCGAATCTGGTGGTCAAGGGCGGTCTCGTCGGCTCCGCGGTGATGTCGGCCGCCGACGTCAATGTGCTGGCCGAGCTCCCATCGCGTGACACGCTGCTGGCCCAGTTCGCCGGCGCCCTGTCTGCCCCGCTCCAGCAGCTGGCCGGACTGGTCCAGGCGCTGCCCCGCAACCTGGCCTACGGCATCTCCGCCCTTCTCGACCAGCGCCGGGCCGAGTCGCCTGCTGA
>JBAXCY010000102.1:0-10686 GCA_037141235.1 Acidimicrobiales bacterium
GAGTGAGATCGAAGGTACAACCGGAAACTTCATCGACACTGCGTTCGATGGAACACCAACCTTGAGCGAGCACCGACCGAGCGGTGTACGCCGTCATGACATCTTGGAGCGGGTGTGCGCTGGAGGCTACCCAGAGGTCCACCAACTTCCCGCACCTCAACGTGCCCCGTGGTTCCGAGACTACGTCCGCACGACCATCGAGCGGGACGTGGTCGAGCTGTCTGGCATCCGTAAGGTCCCCGAGATACACCAACTCCTCAGACTGTTGGCGGCACGCACCGGATGCGAGTTGGTCATGCAAAACGTCATCAATGATTCAGCCCTGGAGCGCCAGGCGGTCTACGACCACCGAGCATGGCTCGAGACGATCTACCTCGTCAGCACCCTTCCATCGTGGTCGCGCAACCTGACTCGCCGGATCAAGAAACGTCCAAAGGTCTTCATCGCCGATCCGGGACTCGCCTCGTGGCTGCTTGGGAAGACGCCCGACGCACTCGATGACCCTACCGACCCGGCGACGGGCCAGTTGGTCGAGACGTTCGTCTACGACGAACTGCGGCGCCAACTCAGCTGGGCGACGGTGGAGGCCTCCCTTTTCCACTGGCAGGATCGCGATGGTGCCGAGGTCGACCTTGTCATCGAGGCCGGCGACGGTCGCGTCGTTGGGTTGGAAGTGAAGTCTGGCCAGACGCCAAAGCGAGAGTGGTTCCGCTGGCTCGAACTCATGCGCGACAAATTGGGGAGCCAATTCGTCGCCGGGATCACCCTCTACGCCGGAGACCAAGTACTTCCCTTCGGCGACCGCATGCTCGCCGCCCCTATCTCCGCGTTGTGGGAGTTGTGAGACCGCCATTGGAGCCTGGGAGGAGAATTGAACTCCTGACCTACGCATTACGAGTGCGTTGCTCTACCGACTGAGCTACCCAGGCGTGACCTTCAATCTATCGGAC
The DNA here is from genome assembly GCA_037141235.1 of Acidimicrobiales bacterium. Lineage (GTDB taxonomy): Bacteria > Actinomycetota > Acidimicrobiia > Acidimicrobiales > RAAP-2 > Bog-756. Next base: position 951 of record JBAXCY010000102.1, read on the forward strand.
CGCGCGCACCCAACCTCACTCGAGCATCCCGGACAGCTCCACCATGAGCGACTCGAGGAGGAGATCCTCTCGCACGTTGCGCGACAGCGCCTTTGAGGCCCGTCCCACCGCATCCACGTGGGCCGCGGCCTCTCGTCGATCGGCGTCGATGCCGGGTGACCCAGCCGGCGACCCTCCCTCCACCGTGGCCACCAACCGGTCGCGGTAGACATCAGCCAGTGCAGATAGGCCCATGCGCAAATCGTCGGTCCGCCACCGTCGCTCCTCTCGCTTGTGGCGGTCTTCCACCACCTTGCGCCCGGGTATGCCACGCGCACCCACGGCTTCGGCCTGCTCTTCCAGTGCTGCCATCTCACGGGCATGGCTGTCGCGCAGCGGCACCAGTGCCCCATCGGCCAAGCCGAGCAGGTCGTCGGCCACCACCACGGCCATAGCGCCGGTGCCGTCCAGCCGGCCAGGAACCGACCGCCAGCGCTGGCGCCGATCGTTGAACCCGGGGTCGTCGGCCAACAGGCGGGCCCGATCCAGATTTCCCCCAGAGGCAGCAGCCACCGATACTGCGGTATCGCTGGCCACGCCCCGCGCCACCAGCCACTCCTCGACGACCACCGGGGCGACGGCTGCGAACGGGATCTGCACACACCGGCTCACGATGGTAGCGAGCCCTGCCGGCAGATCGTCGGCCAACAAGATGAACACCGTCGACGGGGGTGGCTCCTCCACCGTCTTGAGCAGCGCTGGGGCCGCTTTGGCCGCCAAGTGCACATCGGGGACCAAGAGGACCTGGCGAGCGGACTCGAGTGGGCGTCGCTGGGCTCGTGCGGTGATCTCCCGGGCATCGTCCACGTCGAGTGAGGCGCCGGTGCGCTCCACAGTGACGAGGTCGGGATGCGTGCCAGCCAGGGCCCGGCGACACGAGTTGCACTGGCCACAGCCACCGTTGGGACAGAGCAGGGCTGCAGCCAGTCCCCGGGCTGCCGCCCGCTTGCCGCTCCCGGCTGGACCGACAAAGAGATACGCATGGACGGGCTGGCGAGCCGCATCCATCAGGCGCGAGACAGCTCGGTCCTGGCCCACCACCGTGTCGAACAGGACGGGCGAGACGCGGCCCACCGGATGCTCAAGGGAGCTCACGGGATGGCCCCAGAGCCAGAGGTGGGCGGGCCATCTACCCCGGCCAGGGCGTCGACCGCTTCCCAGATCGTCTCGGCGATGGCCTCGACTGGGCCAGTGGCGTCGACCACCAACCACCGCTCCTCAGACTCGGCCGATTCTGCAGCCAGGGTCAAGTAGCCGTCGGCCACCCGCTGGAGGAACGCTTCACCCTCGGCCTCCATCCGGTCAGCTGCACCGCTACGACGCGAGGCGGCTACCAGCACCGGAACATCGAAGAGCACGGTCAGGTCGGGTCGCAGTCCTGCCGTGGCCCACCCCACCAGGGCCTCGAGCACTTCTCGGTCCAGTCCTCGACCGAACCCCTGGTAGGCCAACGTCGATGGGCTGTAGCGGTCGGTCACGACCCACTGACCAGATTCCAACGCCGGCACGATGACGTCGGTCACATGCTGGGCTCGATCGGCAGCCATCAACAGCGCCTCGGCCCGAGTCGACACTGGGGCCTCCTGGCGATCGAGGAGCAGGGCACGCAGCGATTTCCCCAACGCGGTGGCCCCCGGCTCGAAGGTCGAGACCGCACCGAGCCGTTCGGCCAGGAGGCGGGCCTGCGTCGACTTACCGCAGCCGTCGATCCCTTCGAGGGCGATGAGTCGGCCCCTCACTACGGTCAACCGTCAGCGCTGGCGCTCGGGGGTGCGGGGACGACGGGAGCCGCCGCCTGCGCCGCGGCCGCCTTGGTGGCAACGGTCTTCGTAGCGTCCGCCTTCTTGGCCGGTGCCTTCTTGGCTGCAGCCTTCTTCTTGGCCGGGGCCTTCTTCTTGGCGGCCTTCTTCTTCGCCGGTGCCTTCTTCTTGGCGGCCTTCTTGGAGGGCCCCGCCGCCCGGCGCTCGGCCAGCAGTTCCGATGCCCGCTCGACGGTGAGCTCTTCCACGTCGTCGCCCCTACGCAGTGAGGCGTTGGTGGTGCCATCGGTCACATAGGGACCGAACCGGCCGTCCTTGACCACCATGGTCAGCCCCGTGTCCGGGTCGTTGCCCATTTCGCGCAGCGGCCCCTTGGCGTTGCGACCCCGGGTCTTCGGCTGGGCGAACAGCGCCAACGCCTCGTCGACGGTGACGGTGAGGATCTGATCCTCGGTGAGCATGCTGCGGGTATCGGTCCCCTTCTTCAGGTAGGGACCAAACTTGCCGTTGTAGGCCACGATCTCTTCACCGGTGGCGGGGTCAGCTCCCACGGTGCGAGGGATGCGGAGCAGTTCGAGCGCCTGCTCGAAGGTGATGGTGGCCGGGGTCATCGACGCGAACAGCGACGAGGTCCGGGGCTTGGGTCCGCCATCGACCAGCTCGCCAACCTGCACGTAGGGACCGAAGCGGCCGGCCTTGACCTGGACTTCTTCGCCGGTCTCGGGATCGGTGCCGAGCACCCGGTCCGACGACGGGGCCGCCAGTAGCTCCTCGGCCTTCTCCACGGTGATCTCATCGGGGGCCAGGTCCTCGGGGATGGAGACCGTCTCCTCGCCCTTCTTCAGGTACGGGCCGTACTTGCCGGAGCGGGCCACGATCTCTTGGCCGTCTTCAGCGGTTCCGATGGGGACAGCGTTGACGGCGCTGGCGTCGATGGCGTCGAGGTTCTGCTCCAACTGGTCACGCAAGCCACCGGTGCCTCCCGGTCCGAAGTAGAAGTCACCCAGCCAGTGCACCATGTCTTGGCTGCCGCCGGCGATCCCGTCGAGGTCATCCTCCATCGAGGCGGTCAGGCCGTAGTCGACCAGGTCGGCGAAGTGCTGCTCGAGCAGGCCGACCACGCCGAACGCCGTCAGCGAGGGCACCATGGCTGGACCCTTCTTCCAGACGTAGCCACGGTCGAGGATGGTGGAGACGATGCTCGAGTACGTGGACGGCCGGCCCACTCCGATCTCTTCCATGCCCTTGACCAGCGAAGCCTCCGTGTAGCGGGCTGGGGGCTGGGTGGAGTGGCCACCGGGCTCGACTCCGGACAACGAGGCTGGGTCACCCTCGGCCATAGGCGGCAGGTGTACTTCGCGATCGGCCAACTCGGCTTCGGGGTCGTCCTCACCTTCGACGTAGGCCCGCTGGAAGCCTGGGAACTCGATGACAGTGCCCGAGGCACCGAACTCGACCCCACGCCCGGCACCATTGATAGTGGCCGTTCCGGTCAGGCGCACCTGGGCGCTGGTTCCGGTGGCATCGGCCATCTGCGAAGCCAAGGTTCGCTTCCAAATGAGGTCGTAGAGCTTCAGTTCGTCACCCGACAGCGACCGGGCGGCCTCGTCGGGAGTGCGGAAGGTCTCTCCTGCCGGTCGAATGGCCTCGTGCGCCTCTTGGGCGTTCTTGACCTTCTTGTTGTAGAGCCGAGGAGCCGAGGGCACATAAGCCGGGCCGTACATGGCCGTGGCCTGGGCTCGGGCCGCAGTCAGGGCCTGGCCCGACAACGTGGTCGAGTCGGTCCGCATGTAAGTGATCCAGCCCTCTTCGTAGAGGTGCTGAGCCACGGACATCGTGCGCTTGGAGCTGAACCGGAGCTTGCGTCCGGCCTCCTGTTGGAGCGTGGAGGTGATGAACGGTGCCCGGGGCGAGCGTCGGAAGGGCTTGTGGGTCATCGAAGACACGGTCAAGGCCGCGCCCTCGAGGCCGACAGCCAAGGCTTGCGCCTCGCCCTCGTCCAGCACCACCACCCGATCCGGGTGAGCCAGATGGCCCGAGGAGTCGAAGTCCTTGCCACCGGCCAGGGGTGTTCCGTCGACGGCTACGAGAGCGGCGGCGAAGTTCCGTGAGACATCGGCTTCAGCGGCCCTGGCTGCCTCGCCGTCGGCCGTCACGGTGACGTCGATCCCCCACCAACCAGCGGAGCGGAAGGCGATCCGATCGCGCTCCCGGTCGACCACCATGCGGGTGGCGACACTCTGGACCCGGCCGGCACTGCGTCCGTTCGTCTTGCGACGCATGACGTCCGAGAGCTTGAACCCGTAGATGCGATCGAAGATCCGACGGGCCTCTTGGGCCTCGACCAGATGGGAGTCGATGGTCCGGCACTCCTCGACGGCCCGCTCGATGGCCTGGGCGGTGATCTCGTGGAATACCATGCGCGGGGTGTCCTCGGGCAGGCCTAAGACCTGGGCGAGGTGCCAGGCGATGGCCTCCCCTTCGCGGTCCTCGTCCGTGGCCAGATAGACGTGGTCGGCATTGCGGGCCAGGCGCTTCAACGTGGCTACCTGGGACTTCTTCTCGGGCGACACGATGTAGACGGGCTTGAACCCGTTGTCCACGTCCACGGCCAGGTCGGCCCACGACTCGTGCTTAAACGCCTCGGGCAGATCCTTGCGGGTGGCCAGGTCCCGGATGTGCCCGATCGATGATTCGACCACGTAGTCCGGGCCCAGCAGGCCGCCGATGGTCTTGGCTTTGGCCGGTGACTCGACGATGACCAGATTGCGGCCACCTCGACCCCGGCGGGGGGTCGTGGCACCGTCATCGGTGTCGGTTTCGATTGGCGTCTCTGTCAGGTCTGTTGGTGGCATCGCTGTGGCAAAGGGTGAACGCTCCACCAGGCCTTGTCAACCCCGGTGACGCGCCACCGGGGCCTTACGGCCCCGGTGGATATTTTTTTCGACGCTGTCTCCCGGTCGGTTTCGGGGCTGGTCGGCCCCGGACCGGGAGTCGATCAGGGTGCGGCTACCGGAACAGCAACTGCGGCCGGCTCGCCGTCGTCCATGCTCTCCGTCTTGCGCTTGGAGAAGGCGATCGAGATGAGGAGCACCACCAGGGAGACACCGGCGATGGCCAGCCGGGCGCCCGTCTCGTGGCGCATAGTGATCACCATGGGGAGGATGAGGAGGGCCACCAGGTTCATCACCTTGATCAGCGGGTTGAGGGCCGGGCCCGCAGTGTCCTTGAACGGGTCACCGATGGTGTCACCGATGACGGCGGCCTTGTGGGCTTCGGAGCCCTTGCCGCCTTCGTGCCCGTCCTCGATGTACTTCTTGGCGTTGTCCCATGCCCCACCGGAGTTGGACAGGAAGTTGGCCATGAGCTGGCCGGTCAGGATGGCTCCAACCAGGAATGCGCCGAGGGCGTAGTAGTTGATACCGAACCCGACGATGACCGGGGTCAGGATGGCCAGGAGCGCCGGGGTGGCCAACTCACGCTGGCTGGCTGCGGTGCAGATGGCGATGACCTTGCCGTATTCGGGCTTCTCGGTGTAGTCCATGATCCCGGGGTGCTCGCGGAACTGGCGGCGCACCTCTTGGACGACTGTGCCGGCCGAGCGGCCCACCGCACGGATGGCCAAGGCGCTGAATATGAAGGCAATGGAGCCACCGAGCAGGATGCCGATGAACACCGTCGGGTGCGAGACGTTGATCGATGTCTCCGTGGCATCGAAGAGCCAGTTGATGCCGTGGTTGAACCGAGTGGGATGCAGGTTGAGCTGGCTCCCGATCGTCTCGATGAACGAGGCGAACAGGGCTACCGAGGCGATGACGGCAGAGCCGATGGCCACTCCCTTGGTGACGGCCTTGGTGGTGTTTCCGACAGCGTCGAGGCTGACCATGACCCGCTCGGCCTCACCGGTGAACTCACCAGACATCTCGGCTACACCGGCGGCGTTGTCCGACACCGGACCGAAGCTGTCCTCGGACACGATCATCCCGGCCGTCGACAGCAGCCCGATGCCGGTGAGGGCTACCAGGTAGAGCGTGAGTTGGATGTTGCCACCGCCTAGGCCGATCGATACAGCAATGGCCACGACGATGGCGATGATCGCCCAGACCGACGACTCGAGACCGAGGGCTAGGCCGGACAGGGTGAGGGTGGCTGGGCCAGTGCGAGCCGTCTCGGCCACTTCCTTGACCGGGCCGCGCTCGGTGGAGGTGAAGTGCTCGGTGATCTGACTGGCTACCAGCATCAGGACCACGCCGGTCAGGATGGCGTAGAAGGCCTTCCAGTAGTGGAGGTAGGCACCGGCCACGACGGCAGAGCCGGCGACGGTCAAGATGGCGGCCGTCCACACACCCCGGTTGATGGGGGCCATGGCGTTGCGGTCCTTCTTGCCGGCCCGCACCACGAAGACTCCGATGATGGTGGCCAGGATCCCGATGGCGGGGATGGCGATCGGGAAGATCACCGTCTTGGCGGCATCGCCGCCCCGGTCGATCGATCCGAAGGCGGTGACGCCCAGGATGATGGCGGCGATGATGGTGATGACGTAGGACTCGAAGAGGTCGGCGGCCATGCCGGCGCAGTCGCCCACGTTGTCGCCCACGTTGTCGGCGATGGTGGCGGCGTTGCGGGGGTCGTCCTCGGGGATTCCGGCCTCGACCTTGCCCACCAGGTCAGCACCGACATCGGCAGCCTTGGTGAAGATGCCGCCGCCGACCCGCATGAACAGTGCGAGCAGGGACGCTCCGAAGCCGAAGCCGATCAGGACGGCGGTGGCCGTGTTCTGGAAGACGAGAACGATCACCGTGGCGCCCAGTAGGCCGAGGCCGACACACAGCAGGCCGGTGATGGCACCGGTGCGGAAGGCGACCTTGAGGGCCGGGGCCATCTTGCCCTCACGGGCAGCGGCGGCGGTGCGGACGTTGCCCCGGACAGCCAGGCTCATGCCGATGAAGCCGGTCAGGCCGGAGCAGACGGCGCCAGCCAGGAAGCAGATCACCCGGTAGAAGCCGGCCTGGGACCGGGTCAGGTCGGTCACGGTGTGACCGTCCACCACGTGGGTCACCGTGGTGGCGGTAAAGAAGATCAGTACGGCCAGGGGGACCACGATGATGGCGATGGTCTTGAACTGGCGAGCCAGGAACGCCTCGGCGCCTTCTTGGATCGCCTTGGCGATCTCCTGCATCGAGGCAGTGCCCTGGTCGGCGGCAATGACGCCACGGGCCAGGATCAACCCCACCACGATCGAGAGGATCGAGCAGAAAATTGCGAAGTAGAGCCAGGTCTTCTCATTGCTCGAGAGCATGAAGGACTGGTATCCCCCTTCGGCCAGGAGGTGGGTCATCGGTGTGGCTCCCTTCGGTGTGCTGCTTGGTTACGAGGTGGTTATGAGGTAGTTGTGAGGTAGATGTGAGGTGGTTATGGCGATCAGTTTCACGACGTGGCGACGCGCTACATCACCGAAAACGGAGGACGACTTCCCCCTGTGATGTCACGGCCGTGCGGCCGAGTACCGAGGCTCGCCAAGTGGCCAGCCGTATACGGCAATCGGGGAGAACATACCGACAACGGGAGCCAGGGGCAAGGATGGGGGCTCGCCGGTCCCTGACCTAGGTCGGTTCCACCTCGGCGTCCGGGCCGGCGATGAGCCCCAAAACAAGGTGCAATGTGGGCTGGCGACGGGTCCAATCGCCTGCCATCCACGGGCAGCGGACCCCTCGATTGAGCGCCGGGGATGCCATCAGGCCTTCATGAGTTGTGCCGGCGTGTCGATGCGTGTTGCATGGTGCCTGTGCACATCGTCATCGTCGGCTGCGGCCGGGTCGGCTCCGGCCTCGGCATGGAACTCATAGACAAGGGTCACTCGGTGGCCATCATCGACCGGAACCCCAAGGCCTTCCGCCGCCTCCCCGAGGACTGGCCGGGTGCCACCATCGTCGGTTCCGGCTTCGACCGGGACGATCTTGACGAGGCGCGCGCCCCAGAGGCCTCCGCACTGGCTGCGGTCACCAGCGGCGACAACTCCAACATCCTCACTGCCCGGATCGCCCGCGAAACCTACGAGATCCCCAATGTGGTGGCCCGGATCTACGACCCCCGGCGGGCCCAGATCTACCTCCGCCTCGGCATCGCCACCGTGGCCACCGTCTCGTGGACCATCGACCAGGTCCGTGACCGTCTGTTGCCCGATGAGGTGGGTAGCGAGTGGTCGGATCCGACCGGTGGGCTCTCGCTGTTGGAGCGTCATCTGCCGGAACGGTGGGCGGGCAAGCGCCTGGTCGACCTGAACGTCGCCGGCGAGGCGACCCTCGTTTCGGTTACTCGGGCCGGGGTGGTCCGATTGGACTTCGCCGATCTGGTCGGCCAAGAAGGGGACGTCCTCCACCTCATGGTGGCTCGGGACGGTCTGGCCCGGTTCCAGACCCACCTGACCGGATCGCCGATATCCGCCACCAAGGAGCTCACATGAAAGTAGCGATCGCCGGAGCAGGCAGCGTGGGTGTGGCCATCGCTGGCGACCTTCACGCCGCCGGTCACGAAGTCCTGCTCATCGAGCGAGATCCAGATCTGGTCGCCCGTCAGCGTGGCGACCTCGATGTGACCTGGGTGGTAGCGGACGCCTGTGAGGTTGCCTCACTCGATGCCGCTGGACTGGCCACGGTGGATGTGGTGGTGGCTGCCACCGGGGACGACGAGGACAACCTGGTCGTATCGCTACTGGCCAAACAAGAGTTTGCCGTCCCTCGGGTGGTGGCTCGGGTCAACCACCCGAAGAACCAGTGGCTCTTTACCGAGTCCTGGGGAGTCGATGTGTCGGTCTCGACTCCGCAGCTGCTCACTGCCTTGGTCGAGGAGGCCGTCTCGGTGGGAAGCCTGGTCCGACTCCTACGGTTCGAAGGTGGTAACGCCCATCTGGTCGAGGTAACCCTGGCCGAGGACTCGCCGGCCAACGGAAAGTCCATCGCCGACTTGGGCGTCCCCCGCGATGCCACGGTTGTCGCCGTGGTGCGAGACAGCCATCTGATCGTGCCGAGAGGCGACACCCACCTGGCCGCTGGCGACGAGGTGCTGGTGCTCATCGCTGGCGATGCCGAACCAGAGGTGCAGCGCCTGCTCGTCGGGCGTTGAGCACCATGAGGGCGGCCTTCTTCGATCTGGACAAGACGGTCATCGCCAAAGCATCGATCGCCGCCTTCGGACGCCCCTTCTACAAGGGAGGACTGATCAATCGGCGCCTCATTGCTCGGTCCATCGTCTCCCAGATCATCTACCTGCACCTCGGGGCCAGCGAGCAAAAACTGGCTCGAGTTCGTGAGTCGATGCTGGCCCTGACCAAGGGCTGGGACCGCGAGCAGATCAGAGAGATCGTCCGCGAAGCGCTCGAGGAGACCGTCGAGCCGATCATCTTCGCCGAGGCGCTCGACCTGATCGAGGCCCACCGGGCCGCTGGTCACAAGGTCTACCTGGTATCAGCCTCACCTGAGGAGATCGTGGAGCCGCTGGCCGAGCACCTTGGGGTGGACGGCTGCATCGCCACCCGGGCAGTAGTGGACGATGAGGGCCGGTACACCGGAGAGATGGAGTTCTACGCCTATGGACCGTTCAAGGCTGACGCCATCCGAGCCCTGGCCGAGTCCGAGGGGATCGACCTAGCCGAGTCATCGGCCTACTCCGACTCCTACACCGACCTGCCCATGCTCGAAACGGTGGGACACCCTGTGGTCGTGAACCCGGACCGGGTGCTGGCCAAGGTGGCGCGCGAACGAGAGTGGGAGGTCATGCAGTTCACCAAGCCGGTGCGGCTGCGCGACCGCGTCAGCGTTCCCAACCTGTCGGTGACGACTACTGCCGCGGGCGTCACCGCGCTGGCTACCGCCGGAGCGCTGCTGGCGTGGAGAGTGTCCCGCCGGCTGCACGCCTGACCGAGCCGTCCAGCCTGACCG
>JBAXCY010000103.1:0-10611 GCA_037141235.1 Acidimicrobiales bacterium
TCAGGGCTCTCCTCGGCGAACGCCGAAGTTCCCTCACCCTTAGGGGTCAGCCTCACCGGGGAACGTGAAGTCTGAAGCTACAAGCGCACATTTCTGTTCCTACCTTTGCCAGAGATGACACCGGGTGCTCCCGCTGTCCGCACTGACACCCTACAAGTGAAATCTGAATTTCGGCAGTACCCAGATCCGGTGTGGTCGAACTACCCCTTCTAACTTCAGGCGGGTCCGAGGACACCTCTGCTCGCCTCGTTACGGCCTGGCCATGGGCTGGCGAAGGCCTGCACATCAACGAGTCTCTGACCAGGTCAACAGAGTGGGGCTAACAAGAATCGAACTTGTGACCTCAGCATTATCAGTGCTGCGCTCTAACCAACTGAGCTATAGCCCCGCAGACAGGACTCCGACGATACACCACCCTCCGGTGATTGCCGAAGTCGACAGCCGCGCTCGGAGGACCCGGCGTCTGTAGATCAGCCTTCCTCTTCGACCTCTCCGGCCACCGGGGCCACTGCTGCCACTGCGTCGCCCTCGCCCAGGTTCATCACCCGGACTCCGGTGGCATCGCGGCCCTGGCTGGCGATCTCCCGCACGGCCATGCGGATGACCACACCCGAGGTGGAGATGAGCAGGAGTTCGTCGTCCAGCCCAGCCATGAAGGCTGCCACTACACGACCCCGCTTGGCCGTGAGCTTGATACCGCGGACCCCTTGGCCACCTCGGGCTTGGCGGTTGAAGCGCTCCACCTTGGTCCGCTTGCCGTAGCCAGCGTCGGTGACGATCAGGATGTCGGCTTCATCGCGGGCGATGTCGCACGATACGACTTCATCCTCGGGCTTGAGGCGCACACCTCGGACCCCGGCCGCATCTCGGCCCATGGATCGTACGTCCTGTTCGGAAAAGCGGATGGTCATCCCTGAAGAGGTCACGATGAAGACGTCGTCGTCACCGTGGGTCTCCACCACTCGTACCAGTTCGTCGCCGTCACGCAGGTTGATGGCGATGAAGCCCTCCCGGCGCGACTTGTCGTACTCGCTGAAGGCTGTCTTCTTGATCTGCCCGTGCTTGGTGGCGAACACCAGGAAGTTGTCCGCAGGGAAGTCGCGTGTGCTGATGATGGCCTGGATACTCTCGGTGGGACTGAGTGGCAGCAAGTTGACGATGGCTGTCCCCCGAGCCGTGCGCTCCTTCATCGGCACCTCGAGTGCCCGCAGACGGAAGACCCGCCCTCGGTTGGAGAACAGCAGGAGGTGGGCGTGCGCCGACGTGTGGACCACGTCGTCGATCAGGTCCTCCTCTTTCAGCTTCGCCCCTTGGACGCCTCGGCCACCTCGGGCCTGGGTGCGGAAGGCATCGGCAGATACTGCCTTGACGTATCCGGCCCGACTCATGGTGACGACCAACTCCTCGTCGTCCACCAGGTCTTCCACGTTCATATCGCCCGGGTCGTGGGTGATGATCGTCCGTCGCTCGTTGGCGAACTTCCCGCGGATCTCGGTCAACTCACTGGCGATGACGCCCCGCAACTTGGCCGGATCAGCCAGGATCGACTCGAGTTCGGCGATCTCCGCCAGCAGCTTGGCCATCTCTTCTTCGAGGTTGGATCGACCCAGCCGAGTGAGCCGGGCAAGGGTCATATCGAGGATGTGGTTGGCCTGCTCCTCCGAAAAATCGAACGGAGTGGCCCGAAGGGAAGTCAGGGCAGCCGGGCGGTCGTCGGACCCACGGATGGTGGCGATGACCTGATCGAGCATGTCGATGGCCTTCAGCAAGCCTTCCACCACGTGCGCACGCGACCTGGCCTTGGCCAGCAGGAACTCGGTCCGGCGAGTGACGACTTCCACCTGGTGGGCCACGTAGTGGGTCAGCATCTGAGCCACATTGAGCGTGCGCGGCACGCCATCGACCAGAGCCAGCGCGTTGACGCTGAAGGTGGTCTGCATCGGGGTCTGCTTAAACAGGTTGTTCAGGACCACGTTGGCGTTGGCGTCGCGCTTGAGCCGGATGACCAGGCGGGTCTTGCCACCCGACGAGTCGTCCTGGGCCTCGGCGATCCCGTCGAGATCGCCCGAGCGGACCAGGTCCTCGATCTTCTTGGACACCGAGGCAATCGACGTCTGGTACGGCATCTGGGTGATGATGATCCGAGTGGCTCCGTCGCGCCCCTCTTCGATGTCAGCCACCGCCCGCAACTTGATCGAGCCCCGTCCGGTGCGCAGGGCGTCCAAGATTCCTTGGCGACCCAGGATGAGCGCGCCGGTCGGGAAGTCCGGGCCCTTGATGAACTCCATCAGGTCGTCCGGGGTGGCGTCCGGGTGCTCGAGCAGGTGGGTGGTGGCGTCGATGACCTCACCCAGGTTGTGCGGCGGGATGTTGGTGGCCATGCCCACGGCAATGCCTTGGGAGCCGTTGACCAGCATGTTCGGAAAGCGCGCCGGGAGGACCGTGGGCTCTTCGGACGTGGCGTCGTAGTTGGCGACGAAATCGACGGTCTCCTGGTCGATACCGCTCATCAACTCCAGAGCCAGCGCTCCAAGTCGGCACTCGGTGTAGCGCATGGCCGCCGGTCCCTCATCGGGTCCGGTTCCCCCGAAGTTTCCGTGGCCGTCGATCAGGGGGTGCCGCATCGAGAACTCCTGGACCATGCGGGCCAGTGCTTCATAGATCGACGAGTCGCCGTGCGGATGGTACGAACCCATGACGTCTCCGACCACCTTGGCGCACTTCGAATGCGGGCGGTCGGGCAGGAGCCTCTGGTCGTACATGGAGTACAGGATCCGGCGATGGACCGGCTTCAGGCCGTCACGGACGTCGGGGAGCGCCCTCGACACGATGACCGACATCGAGTATTCGAGGAAGGAGCGCTCCATCTCCTCTTGGATCTCGATGGGCTCGATGAACCCGGTGACGACATCGTCGGTGGTGTCGGACCCGCCCCGGCCCTCGTTGTCACGTCTTGGCATGCCCTGTCCTCATCTGCGTCTGTGTCGAAGGCACTGCGCTCATCGGTGCGGTGCCTCTCATCGGTCGTAGGTCGTTGGTGTCACCGTCGATTCGGCCCTTACTTAGGGGTCCGACTCGAAGGCTTCAGATATCGAGGAAACGGACATCCTTGGCGTTGGTCTGGATGAAGTTGCGTCGCAGCTCCACGTCCTCACCCATCAAGACCGAACAGACCTCATCAGCCACGGAGGCTTGTTCCACGGCCACCTGGAGCAGCGACCGCTGGCCCGGGTCCATCGTGGTGTCCTTCAACTCACCGAAGTCCATCTCCCCTAGACCCTTCAGGCGCTGGAAGTCGGCTTTGTGATTGGGATGCTCAGCCAAGAAGGCCGCCTTGGCGTGATCGTCCTTCAGGTAGACCTTTTCCTTGCCTACCAGCGTCGAGTACAGCGGCGGCTGGGCCACGTAGACGAATCCGCCTTCGACCAGAGGCTTCATCTGTCGGAAGAAGAACGTGAGCAGAAGCGTGCGGATGTGGGACCCGTCGACGTCGGCGTCGGCCAGGATGATCACCTTGTGATACCGGATCTTGGTGACATCGAAGTCTTCGGCTAGTCCCGCGCCGATGGCCGAAATCAGCGCCTGGATCTCGGTGTTCTTCAGCATCTTGTCGATGCGGGCCCGCTCGACATTGAGGATCTTCCCTCTGATCGGCAGGATTGCCTGTGTCTTGGGGTTCCGGGCGTCCTTGGCCGAGCCGCCGGCCGAGTTGCCCTCCACAATGAACAGTTCACTCTCCCGGGGCTCCTTGGAGGAGCAGTCGACCAACTTGCCCGGCAGACCCGCCCCATCGAGGGCGGACTTTCGTCTGGTCAGGTCGCGGGCTGATCGGGCCGCCACTCGGGCTCGGGCAGCCAGCAGCCCCTTCTGGATGATCTGGTTTGCCTCTCGGGGGTTCTCCTCGAACCACTCGGAGAGCTTTTCGTTCGTGGCGCGCTCCACCAGCGATCGGACCGGCACGTTGCCCAACTTGCCCTTGGTCTGCCCTTCGAACTGGGGATCCTGGAGTCGGACGGAGATGATGGCGGTGACGCCTTCACGGATGTCTTCCCCGAGCAGGTTGTCGTCCTTCTCCTTCAGGGTGCCTTTGGCCTTGGCGTACTTATTGGCCACATTGGTGAGGGACTTCTTGAAGCCCTCTTCGTGCATCCCACCGTCGATGGTGGAGATGCCGTTGGCGAAGGAGTGGATGCTCTCGTAGAAGCCGGCGTTCCACTGGAGGGCGATGTCCACCTCCATCGTCGCCTCCTTCTGCTCGAAATAGCAGACCTTCCGGAAGAGCGCCTCTTTGGCCGCATTGAGGTGACGGACGTAGTCGACGATGCCGTCCTTGTACTTGAACGTCTGCGCCGGCTTGGCGTCGGGACGGTCGTCCTCGAAGTGGATCTCGAGTCCCTTGTTCAAGAACGCCATGACCTGGAGTCGCTCCAACACCGTCTGGGCGCGGAACTCGATCTCCTCGAAGATCAAAGGGTCGGGCCAGAACGAGACCGTGGTGCCGGTGCTCCCCTTCGGGGACGGACCGGTCACGAGGAGCTTGCCGGTCGGGTTCCCACCGTCGATGAACTCCATGACGTGGTGGTCGCCGTCGCGATCGATCTCGAGGAGCAGGCGGGTGGAAAGGGCATTGACCACCGAACTACCCACACCGTGGAGGCCGCCCGACACCTTGTACCCGCCACCTTCGCCGAACTTTCCACCCGCGTGGAGGACGGTGTAGACGACCTCGGCCGCCGTCTTGTCCTTGTACTTCGGGTGGATCCCGGTCGGGATGCCACGTCCATTGTCGACAACCTTGACCCCGCCGTCGGCCAGCAGCGTCACTTCAATGCGGTCGCAGTGGCCAGCCATGGCCTCATCGACGGCGTTGTCCACGATCTCCCACACCAGGTGGTGGAGGCCGGTTGGCCCAGTCGACCCGATGTACATCCCCGGTCGTTTACGGACCGGATCGAGCCCCTCCAGAACAGTGATGTCACCGGCGTCATACGTAGGTTCCCCCACGTTGCGCTCCTTCTCCGTCTTTAGCGCCACAGGCGCGCCCTTTCGCAGTATTCGAGCGGGAGGGAACGGGTGATCCGGTAGGGCAATGAAGATGCGTGGTGCACCTCCGAGTCCTGCGCCATCCCCCGATTCCAATGCCCTGAGTGTAGCGCCCCGCTGTGACCCTCTGGGCCGATTCCCCTGCCTGGATCGCAGGCTTTCAACGCTGCACCCTGACGTCGAGCCGTTCTGGTCGTTCGACCTCTGCATAGGCCGCCGCTCGGTCGAGCAACGTGTCGCCGAGGCGGCGAACCTGTGTGGCCCATGCTGGGTGATCCACAGTCACAACGAGGGACTCTTTGTCCATCTTGACGGGCTTGACGTGCTCAGCCATCGACTCTCCAACAATCTCCTTCCAGCCAGAAAACAGCCGTCCGATCCCCTGGGCTCCCTGGACACCGAACTTCCGGGAAAGGGCCTCGAGGGATCCGTCGAGGCCCCGGGGCTCCGAGTTGCGTCGGTGCGGAGGCTCGGGACTCACGCGTTACCTCCCGACGCAACCACGCGGCCTCCCTCAGCCATGGCGTAGACCTTGGCCGCCACCACCTCGTCAGGAGCAGGTTGGGCAGTCGTCAACATGGCCTGCCCGGGTGGAAGCCCCGCCAATAAGGCCCGGGCCCGTTTCGGGTCGAGCTCGGAGAAGACATCATCGAGCAGCAACACGGGCGCACTACCCAATCTTGCGGTGGCCATCTCATGGGCGGCCAGTTGAAGCGCTAAGGCCAGCGACCGCTGCTCCCCTTGTGATGCATGGGTGCGTGCCGGCAGGCCAGCCAGGGTGAGTTCGAGTTCGTCCCGATGCGGCCCTACTGTGGATACCCCGCGCTGGATGTCCTTGGTCCTGGCTTCACCGAGAGCCTGTAGCAGCCGACCATTCCACGAACGCATGTAGATCAGACCTATGTCGGTCTGGGCACCAGCCAGACGCGAGTAGTGCTCAGCCGCCATGGGAGCGAGCTCGACTACCAACTGCTCGCGTGCCTCGACCAGTCGGGTACCCGCTTCATCGAGGCGGGCGTCCCAGACATCCAGAGTCGTAGCCGCCTCGGTATTCAGCGTTCGCCCCACGTTGCGCAACAAAGCCGACCGCTGCCGAAGGACTTTTTCGACCTCTTCGGTCGAGCGAGCTGCCTTGGCGTCCATCACTGCCAATGTCTCGTCGAGGAATCGCCTGCGGTCAGCTGGCCCGGACCGAACCACTCCGATGTCCTCGGGGGAGAACACCGTCACCCGAAGGGCCTCATGGAGATCACCGCGCCGGCGGACCACCTGGCGGTTGACCTGGGTGCGAGACCTACCAGCAGCCGACACCTCGGCTTCGATGGTGAGAGATCGGCCTTCGACCTGGGTCTCGGCCCTCAGGATCGCCCGATCCTGACCTCGCCTGACCATGGCTTCCTTGGGAGACCCACGGAACGACTGCAGTGTCGCTAAGTAGGCAGTGGCCTCGAGCAGGCTGGTCTTGCCCGCTCCGTTCAGCCCAGTGATCACTGTCGTTCCGTCCGGATCGAGTTCGATCACCGTACTGGTGAGATTACGGAAGTCGGTGACTGCCAGGGAGACGAGGTGCACGAACTACCGCTGCCCTGAATGAGTCAGGAGACTCGTACTGGCATCAGCAGATAACGGAAGTCTGTATCGTCCGCCGCCCTGACTGTTGCTGGCTTGGTGGCATCCACCGTTTCGAGAAGTACCACGTCGCCGGCCACGGCTTCCACACCATCGATCAGGTAAGTCGGATTGAAGGCGATCGTGAGGTCTTCGCCCTCGAAATCTGCATCTACGGTCTCACTGGCATCGCCGACCTCTTGGGACACCACCGTCAGGTCTACACCCCCCTGGCGCATCGAGAGGCGCACGGGTGTGGTGTTGTCCTTGACCAGCAGGCGAACCCGACGCAAGGCGTCCAGAAGTGAGTCCTTGCCCACGTGGAGTTGGTTCGGGTACTCGGCTGGGATCAGCTGGCGGTAGTCGGGATACGTCCCATCGAGCAGCCGGGTACTGACTTTCACCTGACCGGCTGTGAACGTGACGTCGTGCGCACCGATGGAGAGCCCGACCATGGGCTCGGACGGCTCACCTCCGGACTCTGAGGAACTGTCGGCTGATTTCTGCCCGGAAACCAGAGATGACAGACGTTGCAGTTCGGCCAATGCTCGAGCGGGAACCAAGATCTGCGACGTGTCAGAGAAGGCGTCACTGCCCTGGATGTCGCGGAGGGCCAGACGGTAGGAGTCGGTGGCCACCAATCGGACTCCCGACCCTTCTGGGGCGATCAGCACACCGGTAAGCAGCGGACGAGCATCATCGGCCGATGCAGCCCTGACCACCTGGCGCAACGCGCCAGCGAGGCCGGAGGCCGGAAGGAAGGTGGCCGGCTCGGGGGGTTCAGGAAGGGATGGGAAGTCATCTACCGGAAAGGTGCGGAGGCTGAATCTCGATCGAGCTGCACCGATTTCGATCTTCTCACCCTCGGACTCAATGGTGACGGCTCCGGGCTCGAGAGACCGGACGATGTCCGCCAAGAGCTTGGCTGGTGCCACACAGATCCCGTCCGTTATGCCGATGGCTTCGGTCGATACATGGACGGTCAGATCTAAGTCGGTGCCGACCACCGAGAGGAGGTTTCCGGCCGACTCGATCCTGACGCCGCTCAGCACCCCCTGGGAGGAAGAGCGCGTACCTACAGCCCGTCCAGCTGTGGCCAGCACTTCGACCAACGAATCCCGCTCACATCGAAACTTCACGAAGAAGTCCTTTCTCACTTTGCTTCTTAGTTATTTAATTATAAAATTGTAGTGATGGTAGTAAGGGCTGTGGATTGTGGACAAACCACGATTTTCCCAGTCCAGAAGGGGTGAGGATATCCACCCACTGTCCCCCGAATGTACGAAGGACGAAGAAATGTCCGGCGCGACGGAGGTCGGCTATGGACAAGTTCGACAGAGCGCACAGATTTACCCCAGGAAGAGCCAAGGATATCCACAAGATACGCACAACCTCTGGATAGCTGTAGGCCATCAAGATCCGCTTTTGATCCGGATGATCAGGTCCGTGACCTGATTGTAGATCTGGTGGCGTTCTTTCATGAGGCCGGTGATCTTCTCCACGGCATGCATCACCGTCGAGTGATCTCTGCCGCCGAACTCGCGTCCGATGGCGGGATAGCTGTAGTCAGTGAGCTCTCGGAAGACGTACATGCTGACCTGACGGGCAGTTACCAGGGGCCGACGACGGTTCGGGCCGCAGATCTCCTCGACGGAGAACCCGAACGTCTCTGAGGTCGCCTCCAAGATGACCTGAGGGGTGATCCGCCTGGGCTGGTCGGCCGAGACAATGTCCGAGAGCACCTCTTCGGCCAGGAGTCTGCTCATCGGTTGATGATTCAAACTGGCGAACGCTGTGACTCGGATGAGCGCACCTTCGAGTTCTCGGATGTTTTCTGTGACATGAGTGGCGATGAACTCGAGGACATCGGCAGGGACGGCTATCTGCTCGTGCTCAGCCTTGGTCTGCAAAATGGCGAGCCTGGTCTCGAGTTCAGGTGGCTGTACTTCAGTGATGAGCCCAGACAGGAACCGGCTCCGGAGACGGTCTTCCAGGGTGGCAATCGACTTGGGAGGACGGTCGGAAGTGAGCACGATCTGCTTGGACGCCCCATATAAGGAGTTGAAGGTATGGAAGAACTCCTCTTGGAGCGACTCTTTTCGCTCCATGAACTGGACGTCATCGATGAGGAGCACGTCACATTCTCGGTAGCGACGCTTGAACGCGGTTGTAGAGCTGTGGCGGATGGCATCCACGAACTCGTTCATGTAGGTCTCGGTAGTGACGTAGCGAACGTTCCGGCCAGCGAAGTTCTCCAAGACGTAGTTACCGATGGCGTGGAGGAGATGGGTCTTACCCAACCCGGCTTCGCCATAGATGAAGAGTGGGTTGTAGGACCGGGCCGGCGATTCAGCAACCGACTGGGCGGCTGCGTGAGCAAAGCGGTTGGAAGATGCGATCACGAACGTGTCGAATGTGTACCGGGAGTCGAGGAGCGAGGGTGGTCCTTGGTCAGGCCGCACAGGAGTGGCTGGACGGCTGGGAGGACGGTCGTCATCTGGATCTGTGACCGCCGCGGAACCACCAGCCTCGTCAGACGTCGGGCGATCATCTACTGGGGCGACCACCTCGAGCCGGATCACCAACGGGCGGCCGAGTGTGGTGGTGACGATGTCCTGGATAAGACCGAGGAACCGCGACTCGATCCGATCGCGTACGAGCTTGTTAGGTACGCCGAGAACGACCTCCTCGCCCCCGATGGACAGCGGGGTGATTCCGGCCAGGTAGGCCTGCCATATCGGATCCGACACCTGCTCGCGCAGAGCATCGGAACATGATGTCCACAAGTCTTCGGTGTCGTTCACTTGGGCCTCCGCCCTTTGGCTACGCAGTTGGTCCACAAAGATATCCACAACTGTGGACGAGCGTTTCCGGCGGGATCTCCCTGTGGCAGTCGCAGGCGAGGCACCGTCATCTTCTGGTTCATCGGGGCACCGGATGTGCATGCCGGCCGGGGATCAGATCCCCAGCGAACCACACAGCGCCGTGTCCGAGTCGGAACGGTACACCGTGGTCGAGGACGGTGCTTCCGGAGTCGGACTAGAGCACGGGGCGCGTTTAGGCGTAGGATGTACGTCGAATGCCCAGTCCCGAGTGACGGGGCCCCCTGCCGACTGGACGCCGATGTCCGCGGTTCAGGGCGAGGAAGGAAGTGGATGGATGAAACGTACTTATCAACCCAACGTGCGAAAGCGCGCCAAGACACACGGCTTTCGCAAGCGGATGTCGACCAAAGCCGGACGGGCGGTCATCAGGGCCCGCCGGGCGAAGGGACGCCAGCGCCTGTCGGTGTGACCCCAGGTCTTCCTGCACGGAAGGCGATGGTGCGCGTCGGGCCGGTGCGGTCGCGGCATACATTTGCTGCTCTGCGCAGGCCGTCGGGCCGAGGCCGGCACGGCCCTGTGTCGACGAGTTTTGTCGACCGACCTGACTGGACCAGGACTGAGGTGGCTTACGCCGTCAATCGCAAGGTCGGCAGTGCGGTCGAACGCAACCTTCTGCGCAGACGGATGCGAGCCATCGTGTCTGAACAGGCCACCGAGTTGCCGACCGGGGCGTATTTGGTGCGTGTCGGCCTTGACGGGACGGCACTCGATTTCAATGAACTGAAGGCAGCCATGACCCGAGCATTCGAGAAGGCGACGAATAAGACGTCCCCGCAGACCGGGTCGACGCTGCGCGCCAGCAACGGGGTGCGAACGTGATTTCCGAGCAGAAACAGGCTCTGAACTGCGCTGATGAAGAGCACAGTGACGGCAGGAGCCATCCAGAGGCACCAGACTTCCGATCTTCGACGGCTCGGGTTCTGGTGGGAATGATCCACGGCTACCAGATGGCCCGTTCCGGTCGGCCCACAGGGTGCCGGTATCTCCCGAGTTGTTCGGAGTATGCCGTGGTGGCTATCGACAGCCACGGTCCGCTGCGCGGTACCTGGCTGGGCGTGCGTCGGATCGCCCGATG
>JBAXCY010000104.1:0-10610 GCA_037141235.1 Acidimicrobiales bacterium
GTCCCGGTGGCGGTCCTGGTGGTGGCCCTGGCGGACCAGGTGGCCCTGGCGGCGGTCCCGGTGGACGTGGCGGACCTGGTGTCGGCCGAGGCCGACCCAACCAGCGTCGACCCCGTCGTCGCCGTCGGAACCTCGAGGAGCTCGAGCCGACCACGCTCACTGCCTACGCGCCGTCCACAGCCCCGGTGCCAGAGGGCGAGGTCATCATCGAGCGCGGCTCGACCGCACGCGACCTCGGTCCCAAGCTCAACCGATCGGCCGGTGACGTGGTCCGCTTCCTGCTCCTGCAGGGAGAGATGGTCACGGCCACCCAATCGTTGACTGACGACATGATCGAGCTGTTCGCCGCTGAACTGGGCGCCGAAGTGCGGCTCGTGGACCCCGGAGAAGAGCGCGAGGCCGAACTGCTGGCCAAGTACTTCGTTGAGGAAGACGACGAGGAGGACGAGGCCGACCTGCGTCCTCGCCCCCCCGTGGTGACCGTCATGGGCCACGTCGACCACGGCAAGACACTGCTGCTGGATCGGATCCGTTCGGCCAACGTGGTGGCCGGTGAGGCCGGTGGCATCACCCAGCACATCGGTGCCTACCAAGTCGAGTGGGAAGGTCATCCGATCACCTTCATCGACACTCCGGGTCACGAGGCCTTTACGGCCATGCGTGCTCGCGGTGCCGAGGTGACCGACATCGTGGTTCTCGTGGTGGCAGCAGACGACGGTGTCATGCCCCAGACCGTCGAGGCCATCAACCACGCCAAGGCCGCCGATGTCCCGATCATCGTGGCCGTCAACAAGATCGACCGCGCCGAGGCCAACCCAGACCGTGTGCTCCAGCAGTTGTCGGAGCACGGACTGGTCCCCGAGGCATGGGGCGGTGACACCATCGCTGTCGAGGTATCGGCGCTCCAGACACTCGGCATCGAGGACCTGCTGGAGCAGATCATCCTGGTGGCCGAGATCGAAGAACTCGTGGCATCACCGGAGGGCCGTGCTCGGGGCTTCGTCCTCGAGGCCGAACTGGAGATCGGACGGGGGCCCGTCGCCTCGGTCATCGTCGAGCGGGGCACGCTGCGCGTCGGCGATCCGATCGTGGCCGGTGCGGCATGGGGCAAGGTCAAGGCCATGGTCGATGACCACGGGAACCAGATCAAGGAGGCCCCGCCCTCCACGCCGGTGCAGGTACTCGGATTTTCCGAGCCCCCTGAGCCAGGCGACGAAGTCCGAGTGGCCCCCGAGCTCGCTCAGGCCCGCACCATCGGTGAGGCCCGTGCGCACCGTTACCGGGTGGCCAGCCATGTACCCGCTGCCGCATCTGCGTTGGGCGGCGCCAAGCTCGAGGACCTGTTCGAGCAGATCCAACGGGGCGAGACTGCCACGCTGAACCTCATTCTCAAGGCCGATGTACGCGGTTCCTTGGAGGCCGTCACCGAAAGCCTGCGCAAGCTCGAGCGCGACGATGTCAAGCTCAGCTTCGTGCATCGGGGAGTGGGTGGGATCACCGAGTCGGATGTGGAGCTCGCCCAGGCTTCGGCTGCCACCATCATCGGATTCAACGTCCGGCCCGACCGTCGCTCACGGGAGATGGCAGTCAAGGCCGATGTGGAGATTCGGACCTACGAGATCATCTACAAGCTGCTCGAGGACCTCGAGGCGGCCATGCTCGGCATGCTCTCCCCGGTTTTCGAGGAGATCGTCACCGGCGAGGCCGAAGTGCGTCAGGTCTTCCGAGTGCCGAAGATCGGTGCCATCGCCGGTTGTTACGTGCGCGACGGTGTCATCACTCGCGGTTCCAAGGTGCGGTTCCTGCGCGAGGGAGTCATCATCTGGAAGGGCGCTATCACCTCGTTGCGCCGATTCAAGGACGATGCCCGCGAAGTCCAGTCCGGATTCGAGTGCGGTATCGGGCTCTCGGACTACCAGGACCTGAAAGATGGGGACATCATCGAGACCTTCGACGAGCGGGAGATCCCCCGCACCTGATCGTGCCGCCGGCCCTACCGGGTCGGTGCACGCTCGGGTGGTCGAGGACGGACCGGAGGACCAGTGGCACGTCGTCAGGACAATCGGGGCGTCGCTCCCTACTCCCGCTCGCTGCGGGTCAATCAGGTGCTGCGCCAGGTGGTGGCCGAGGAACTCGAGCGACTGGCCGATGCCGACGAGCGCCTGCGCATGGTGACGGTGACCTCGGTGGAGACCACCTCGGATCTGCGTGAAGCAACCGTCTATCTGAGTTCTCTCTCCGATGATGCGGCTGCGGCTCTGGCCGAACGGCGTATCCAGGTCCAAAAGACCGTGGCCCGCCAGACCCAGTTCCGCCGGACTCCGCACCTGTCGTTCGTCCAGGATCCGGCAGTGGTGGCTGGGAACCGGATCGAAGACGTGATCCGCCACATCCATGAGACCGACCGGGCTATCGCTGACGGCGCCGAAGAGGCACCGTGAGCCCAGCGGCGACCGACCAGGTCAATGGCCTGGTAGTGGTGGACAAAGAGGCCGGATGGACCTCCCATGATGTCGTGGCCCGGTGTCGCCGCACCTTCGGGCAGAAGCGGGTCGGTCATGCCGGAACGCTCGATCCAGACGCCACCGGTGTGCTCCTGGTCGGCTTGGGACGGGCCACCCGGCTGATGCGCTTCCTGACCGCCCTGCCGAAGACCTATGAAGCCGAAGTGGTCCTCGGCACGGCCACGACCACCCTCGACGCGTCCGGAGACGTCACGGGGACCTGGGACATGGAAGACGTGTCGTTGGCTGCAGTTCGAGAGGCGGCGCTCACCCTGACCGGCGACATCCTGCAGGTCCCGCCCATGGTGTCGGCATTGAAGGTAGGTGGAAAGCGTCTCCATGCTCTCGCTCGCGAGGGCATCGAAGTAGAGCGGGTGGCTCGACCAGTGACCGTGTATCGCTACGACGTCACCCCGGGCATGACGCCGGGCGTGTTCCGTATCGAGGTCGTGTGCTCCTCGGGAACCTATGTGCGGGTGCTGGCCGCCGACCTCGGGATGGCGCTGGGTGGAGGAGCCCATCTGCGCAACCTGCGCCGGACTCGCATCGGCTCGTTCTCCACCGAGGATGCCCGCCTTGTCGATGAACTCACGCCGGCGGTCGTGCTGACGCCCGCTCAGGCCATGCGCGACCTCGACCAAGTGGTGGTCCCGATCGATGCCCAAAAACTGGTGGCCCGGGGACTGCCGCTCGACCGAGTTCCGCTGGGTGTCTCTGGCGATGGGCCGTGGGGACTGGTCGACGACGCGCACCACCTGCTGGCCGTCTATGAGGCCACGGAGACCGACCGGATCAAGCCAGCCGTGGTGATCGAGTCGGCTGGTTGACCTCGTCTGCGGTAGGGGCGGGGCTACCCGTGCTTGGGCAGTAACCTGCACGATTGTGGAGATCGTGACCGACAGTGCAACGCTGGCACCACCGGTCGGTGGTTCCGCTGTGACTATCGGGGCCTATGACGGAGTCCATCTCGGGCATCGGGCACTACTTGCCGAACTCAGCGAACGAGCCGAAGAGAGCGGACTGGCCACGGTAGTGGTCACCTTCGACCGACATCCGGCCACCGTGGTCCGTCCCGAGTCGGCCCCTCAGTTGCTGTGCGATCTCGACCAGAAGCTCGAGTTGCTCGAGGAAGCTGGCGTGGACCGGACGGTCGTGGTCCGGTTCGACCAGGAGCGGGCCAAGGAAACGGCCGAGGAGTTCGTGACCCGTGAGTTGGTGGAGGGTCTGGGGGCTCGACTGGTGGTCGTGGGGGAGGACTTCCACTTCGGCCACGGGCGCAAGGGGAATGTGGCCCTCCTGTCCGACATGGGGGAGGCTGCCGGGTTCGTTGTCGACGGGGTCGGATTAGAGGCATCGGTCGAGGTCGGAGACACGGCATCGGTCATCTCATCGACCCGGATTCGCTCACTGGTGGCAGCAGGCGACGTCGAGGGTGCTGCTGGCCTGCTGGGTCGGATGCATCAGATCCGGGGCCCAGTGGTGGCAGGGGATGGTCGGGGCGGAGCCGAACTGGGGTTCCCGACGGCGAACCTGTCGATCCCGGCCGATATCTGTCTGCCCGCCGCGGGGATCTACGCGGGCTGGTTCGAGCGTTCCGACGGGTCTCGGATCATGGCAGCGGTATCGGTGGGCAGGCGGCCGACGTTCTACGGAACTGATGGCGAACTCCTGGTCGAGGCCCACCTGCTCGACTTCAGCGGTGACCTCTACGGAGAGCAGGCCCGGCTGTCCTTCGCCCACCGGCTCCGTGATGAACTGTCGTTCATCTCCGTCGATGCTCTGGTGGACCAGATGGCTGCAGATGTGGTCCGCGCCCGAAGGCTGCTGACTGCCTCGACCTGACCCGGCTGCTGACTGCCTCGACCTGACCCGGCTGCCTGACCATCTAGGCGAGGGTAGTTCGAGGGGAAACCAGGCGACACACCGCCCAGCGAGGGCTAGGGCTTGGGTTTCTTGCCGAGGACCTTGAGCATCCAAGCACCGAACCCGGTCGGCTTCTCATAGTGATGATGGTCCGAGCTGTGGCCTGAACGACCGAAGTTGACGCCGCCCTGGGCGCCCTCCATTCGGTTGGGCTCCTCGTACTTCGGCACCTTCGGAAGGTGCTGTGTCTTCTTACGGGGCTTGCTTCCGTCGGATCCCATAGGGACATCTTGCCAGAGGGAGTGGTACGGCGGTTCAGAAGGCGGGAACATCCCCCAGAAGTTCGGTGCGCAACTCGCGCTTCAAGATCTTGCCCGCCGGGTTGCGGGGCAGCGGATCGGCCCGGAACCAGTAGCGCGACGGCACGTTGTAGGCGGCCAGCCGCTCACGCACGTGGCGGGACAGCTCGTCGGCGGCCACGTCCATGCCAGGACGCAGCACGATGACCGCACCGACCTCTTCGCTCAGGACCGGGTGGGGGACGCCGATGACGGCGCAGTCGGCCACGGCTGGATGCTCGTGGAGCGCCGCCTCGATCTCGACGCAGTAGACGTTCTCGCCGCCCCGGATGATCATGTCCTTGGCCCGGTCGACGATGTGGACGAAGCCCTCTTCATCGATCCTGGCCACATCGCCCGAGTGGAGCCAGCCCTTGGAGAACGCCGCTGCCGTGGCGTCGGGACGGTTCCAGTAGCCCCGGACCACGTTGGGACCCTTGATCCACAGTTCGCCGGTGCGGGTGGGATCAGCGCTCTGGCCGGTAGGCGGCTCCTCGCCCTCCCAGTCCTCGGGGACGACAGCCACGTCGCACACCGGGGCTGGCGGCCCCACGCTGGTGGGCTTGGCGATGTAGTCGTCGCCAGAGTTCATGGTGGTCATGGCTGAGGTCTCCGTGAGTCCGTAGCCGTTGCCGGGCGCACCAGTGGGGAAGTGCTCCTTGATCCGGCGGACCAGATCAGGCGGGGCGGGGGCACCGCCGTAGGAGATGGACTGCACCGAAGAGGTGTCTCGCTTGGCAAAGTCCGGGGAGTCGATGACCTGCATCACCATGGCTGGCACGCCACCGAAGGCAGTGATGCGCTCGCGCTCGATGAGTTCGAGGGCCCGCTCCGGATCGAAGTGGTGCATCATGACCAGCTTGCCGCCGACCAGGGTATTGGTGACCAGCGTGGCATGGCAGCCCGTTGCGTGGAAGAGAGGGACCGACAGCAGGTTCGAGTTCTGTACGCCCGGTGATGCCGCTTTCTGGCTTGCGCTGCGCCGCATGCTGCCGACCGTCGAGACGAAGAACAGGTTCATCAAGTTGGATGCGCTGTTGCGGTGGGTTCCGACGGCACCCTTGGGCTTTCCGGTGGTGCCCGAGGTGTAGAAGATGGTGGCGTCGTCGTCGGCATCGATGGTGACGTCAGGCAGGGCGGCATCAGCCGTCGGCGTCCCGACCAGTTCGGGGTAGGGCACAACCGGCAATGGGTCGGCCCCGATGCGCTCCAAGAGCCCACCAACCGGTACCTTGCGGCCGCCGTCGGGGTCGTGCTCCTCGCTGGTGACGATCATGGCTTCCAGGGTGGGGATGCCGCTCAGCTGGGGGGCGATCCGGCCCTGGCGCTCCTCGTCGACGAAGACGACCTTGGTGCCCGAGTCGGAGAGCCCGTAGGCGAGTTCCTCGCCGGTCCACCACGCGTTGAGGGGAACGGCTACGGCACCGACGGTGATGGCGGCCCAGAAGGCCATGACCCACTCGGGCAGGTTGCGCATGGCGATGGCCACCCGGTCGCCGGGGCGGACGCCGAAGCGGTCCACCAGTTGGTGACCAAGCGCGGCCACGGTGCGGAAGGTCTGCTCGAAGGTGACTCGTTCATCCTCGTAGACCAAGAAGTCCAACGTCCCGTGGGCGGCGGACTGCTCGAACACGGACCGAAGGCTGACCGGCGCCGTCTTCCATACTCGCACCGGTGCGCCCCGGATGATGACCTCCTCCATCTCGAAGGGGGCTCCAGGCGCGGTCAGGGTGGCGGTCACCTCGGCCCGGGTCGGCACGGTAGGTGCTGCGTCTTCGGATTCCGTTGGGTTCGTGGCGGCATCAGCCATGAGGGTTCCTCTTCGTCGGTACGAGGTTGGGAAAGTGCGAGTGGGTCAGGGCGAGGTGTCGGGGCGGAACACAGCCGAGCGGTAGTACGAGAGCTCGGCCAGCGATTCGCGGATGTCGTCCATGGCCCGGTGGCCGCCGGCCTTGCGTGGGGCCGCAGTCAGAGCATCGGGATACCACCGTCGGGCCAGTTCTTTGATAGTGGAGACGTCGACGGAGCGGTAGTGGAGGTACTCCTCGATATCGGGCAGATACTTGGCGAGGAAGCGCCGATCGGTGCCGATCGAGTTGCCAGCCAAGGGAACGGTCCGGGGCTTGGGGACGTGAGTGCAGATGAAGTCCAGCGTGCGCTGTCCCGCCTCTTCCAACGTGATGTCCGAAGCCACGATCAGGTCGAGGAGCCCACTCGAGGTGTGCATCTCGAGGACGAACGGGTCCATGGCGGCCAGCTCCTCCTCGGTGGCGCCGATCACCAGGTCCGGGCCCTCGGCCACCACCACCAGGTCGTCATCGGTGACCAGGGTGGCGATCTCCACGATGACGTGGCGGCCAGTCTCCAGTCCAGTCATCTCCAGATCCATCCATACGAGCACTTGGTTACGCTACTGGCTCGGCGGCATCCGTCCAAGAGCCGAGCGTCGAGGGTGCAGGTACCTAGTGGGTGCACTTGCCACCGAGCCCAAAAACAGGGCGGAACCCGGCCCGGCGGGGGAATCGGCACACGCGGCTCGCGGGGGGTAGCGTCCCGTGGAGAGGAGCGGCCAGCGGAGCGATGGAATGATCCCGAAACCAACGAGCGGAACAGGCACGGCAGGCGGAGCCATGGACTCCTCGGAAGTGGCGCGCCGACCCATTTCTGTGCCCGTGGTCCGCATCGATCCCGACCTTCCTCTGCCGGGCTACTCCCACCCAGGAGACGCCGGAGCCGACCTGGTAGCGCGCATCGAAGTACTGCTCGAGCCCAACGGCGGACGGGCGATGGTGCCCACCGGCATCGCCTTGGCCATCCCTGACGGATATGCCGGGTTCGTGCAGCCCCGCAGCGGACTCGCCCTGCGCCATGGGGTGACCTGTCTCAACACCCCGGGACTCATCGACTCTGGTTACCGGGACGAGCTTTGTGTGCTGCTGGTCAACACCGACCCTGAAGTGCCCTACCGGGTGCAGCGCGGCGACCGCATTGCCCAGTTGGTGATCCAGCGGGTCGAGTCGGCCGACTTCGTCCAAGTAGCGACCTTGTCGGATACCGAACGGGGTCTCGACGGCTTCGGATCGACGGGCCGGTAGCGATGGCCAGCCTGAGCGGCCTCGACGGTGCGTTCTTGGCGCTGGAGTCACCCACCACCCATCTACACATCATGGGCACCATGGTGTTTGACCCCACTGACGTCCCCGGCGGGCTCAGCTTCCGACGGATCCGCTCCCTGGTCGACGAGCGGGTATCGCTGGTGCCGCCGTTTCGGATGCGGATGGTGGAGGTCCCCTTCGGACTCCAGCACCCATCATTGGTCGAGGATCCCGAGTTCGACCTCGACTACCACGTGCGCCGCGGAAGCGTCCCTGCACCCGGCGGGCCGGCCGAGTTGACCGACCTGGTGGCCGACATCGCGTCTCGTCCGCTCGATCGGAGCCGGCCGCTGTGGGAGTTCCACGTGGTGGAAGGTCTGTTGCACGGACAGATCGGGATCATCGCCAAGGTGCACCATGCCATCATCGATGGCGTGTCTGGCGCCCAGATCCTGGCCGCATTCTTCGACCAGTCCGCTGACCCAACCCCTCGGCCGCTGTTCGCCAGTGCTTCCGCCCGGCGCCAGCTCGGGTCAACGACACCAGCGGCCGCTACCGACCCGGCCGAAGGCGACCCGGTCGACGACGAGGCGTCCGAGGATGAGGCGTCCGAGGATGACGAGCGCGGCCAAGCAGGGTGGTCGCCGGTGGCACTCCCCGGTGAGATCGACCAGATCCGCTCTGCCTTCGGACGTCTTCCCGGCCAGTTGGATGCGGTGGCCCGTTCCATCGCCCGCACTGTGCAGACGGCACGCACCCTGGCCACCCACAACCGAACGGTCGAGGGGACGCTGCCACCCACGTTGTTCCAGGCACCGCGAACTTCGATCAACGGGTCCATCTCGTCGCACCGACGGGTGGCCTTCGCCGACCTCCCGGTAGCCGATGTCCGACGGATCGCCGATGTGCTGGGTGGGACGACGAATGACATCGTGCTGGCCGTGACGGCCGGCGCGCTGCGGACCTTCTTCGATGCACGAGGCGAGGAGCCTGACTCCTCGTTGATCGCCCTGGTGCCGGTATCGGTGCGCACGCAAGCCGAACAGGGCGCCCTCGGAAACCGGGTGTCGGCCATGCTGGTGTCGCTAGCCACCGGGGTGGTCGATCCGGTGGCGCGCCTCGGCCGGATCCGTGAAGGGATGGCGGCGGCCAAGGAGCAAAGCCAGTCGGTGGACCCAGGGATCTTCTCCTCATGGGCAGAAGCAGCGTTCCCGGCGGTGGCCACCCGGCTGTCGCGACTGGTGACCAACCTGCGACTCTTCGATCACGTGGCCCCAGCGTGCAACGTCATCGTCTCCAACGTCCCTGGCCCCAGGTTCCCGGTCTACCTGGCGGGGGCGAGAATGACGTCCTTCCATCCGATGGGTCCCATCGTCGAAGGTGTCGGCCTCAACGTGACGGTCTTCTCCTACCTGGAGACGATCCACGTTGGGATCCAGGCCTGTTGGGACTTGGTGCCCGATGTGGCCATCCTGGGTGAGGCGATGGAGCAGGCGTTGGCCGAGTTAGTGGTCGAGGCTGATCGCAGGGATCGTCCGGTCCCGTGGTGGCACGCCGAGCTCCTGGCCTGACATCGAAACGGACGGGCGGGCCGGGCTGAGCGGATCGCATGGGGCCCTCTGCGGTTGGAATCCCGGACTGCTTTTCGTTGGCCGTTCTGTCGGTTCGGTGCCCTTTGACTGCTAGAGTGAGATCCTTACGCGGACGTGGCTCAGCTGGTAGAGCACAACCTTGCCAAGGTTGGGGTCGCGGGTTCGAATCCCGTCGTCCGCTCAAATCGGATCTGAAGGGGGTCTTCCGACAGTTCAGATTCGCTGTTGTTACAGCCCTGGGTCAGCATGTCTTTCATGACCAAGGCAAGGGTTGGGTTGACGCCGCCGATGCGGATCCACCGTGTGGACCGAGCGGCCGCCAATACTCACCGGTGGGGTATTGAGAACCAATGAGGCGAACGACGCGGTTGTGGATCGTCCTGGCGCTCAACGTGGTTTTTATCGGTGCGCTGGTGGCCGCAGGAGTCCGAGCACACTCACTCGGGGTACTAGCAGCGGGGGTGGACTACCTGGCCGATGCTGCTGCTATCGGAGTGTCGCTGGTAGCGATCCGATTGGTGCACCTGCCACGGACTGCCGCGCACCCTAATGGGTACCCGAACGCCACCGCCTGGGCCGCACTCATCAACGCCGGGTGGCTGCTCTTGTTGTCAGCGTTTGTCATTGCGTCAGCTGGACGACGGCTCGTCGACGGGACCAGCGAAGTGCAGGGCCTTCCAGTATTGGTGGTCAGCGGAGTTGCGGCTGTGGTCATGCTGATCGGAGCGGTCATCCTCGGTGGTGACGACGACGATGATGACGATGAGGGTGGAAACCTGAACATGAGGGCCGTGCTGCTCGACACGGTGGCCGACTCCGTTGCGGCAGGTGCCGTTGCCTTGGTTGGTGGCATCATCCTGGCGACAGGTGGCAACTACTGGCTGGACCCTGCCGTCGCACTTTTGGTGGCTGCGGTAATTGCATTCCATGCAATCCGACTCCTAGGCAAGGTACTGGTGGAGCTCAGGTCGGGCCGTGGGGCCGATAGCTGAGTTCCGGTGCGAGGCCGCTCGCAGCTAGTGAAGGACCAGATTCCGCTCACGCGCCCACAGCCGGTGGCAGGGGATTTGGAGGCGCGTATTCGCTGAGCGTGCCGATAGAAACACGCTGAGTGGTAGTCATAGGTGAATCAAGCGTGAAACATAGCGGGGGCCTGGTGTAACGCTTGCGGTCCGGATACGTTTCAAATTGGGATGAGCGATATTCGCTCGTCGGGGG
>JBAXCY010000105.1:0-10572 GCA_037141235.1 Acidimicrobiales bacterium
CAGCGCACAGGTGTGGACATCGCCAGCAGCAATGGCGATCACACCGGTGAGGCCGGTGACGCTCATGGGCACGTTGGAGTCGGCGTTGGTCCAGAGGCCCAAGTTGCCCAACTGGCCATGGTCGTTGTGTCCCCAGCACTTGACCGTGCCGCCGGAGATCAGCGCACAGGTGTGGAAGCCGCCAGCAGCGATGGCGGTCGCACCGGTGAGGCCGGTGACGCTCACGGGTACGTTGGAGTTGGCGTAGTTCCCGCGTCCCAACTGGCCTTCGTGGTTGTAACCCCAACACTGGACCCCGCCCAACCAGAGCAGCGCACAGGTGTGGTTGGCGCCAGCAGCTATGGCGATCGCACCGGTGAGGCCGGTGACGCTCACGGGCACATTGGAGTCGGCGGGGGTGAGGTGTCCCAACTGACCGCTGCCATTGCGCCCCCAGCACTTGACCGTGCCACCGGAGAGCAGCGCACAGGTGTGCCAGTAACCAGCAGCGATAGCGGTCGCACCGGACAGCCCCTTGACCGTGACCGGCACCAGGGATTTGGTAAAGGTCTTGTTCCCCAACTGGCCGTTGGAGTTGTCACCCCAGCACCTGACTGTTCCTGTGAGTCCAGTGATCGCACAGGTATGGGCTGCGCCGGCAGCGATGGCACTGGCCTGTCCGAGGAAGGGGTCGAGCATCACTGGGGCTGTCCAGGGAGTCTTGCCCGTTTTCCCACCAGCGTATGCAACAACATCTTCCCGGAATTTGACCGGGTATCCCTTGGTGGAGGTGTTGGGCGGGATCGTCACACCGTGGGACACCACTCCCGCAGAGCAGGCAAAAGTGACGGGCAGGCCGTCGACCGGCCTGTTGGCCCGGATCGTACATTGTCCGTCCGCCATCGCCGAACCGTCCCCCATCGATACGGTGGTCGACAGCAGGACATCGCCCCCAGAGTGGGAAAGTGAGGTCACCGAGGGCACCAGGGGAGACACCGTCGGTTTTGATCCACCCGCTCCGACCACAGCTCCAGCTGGTGCACTCAGTCCTGTAATGGTGGCGGTCAGCAGGCCGGCGGTGATGGCTGCGGCCGTCAGGGTTTTGCGGATGAGGTTGGTGTGTTTCATGAGACGAACTCCTTGGTTCGATGCTGTCCGACCTGGACGGATTCCATCGTGAAGGAGAAGCCCCCCCCTTGTCTGTCGTGCTGCCGACGAACCCAGTGTCAACCAGCCGACACGGCTGTGGCTGACCGCAACCTTCGAAACTCTCATGACCTACCCCCTGATATCGGGTCCCCTACCCGGTATGGCAAGCCTGGCACGCAATCACCGGTAGTGCCATGGACGTCACTCAGGGTTTCCGGACGACCACCCGACCGACTAGCCGCTCGGGCCCCATTGGTCACCCGAGTACTCGAGGTCGAGAAGATCGCCGCAGTGGTTGATCGGATCGGTCGACCGCATCGGCCACCGCATCTGATGACCACCTGACGTTCCACAAGAACCCCCGGCTCCGGCTTGACGTTCTTGGCGACCGGGGCCTCGTCCAGTGGGAGCAGATTCTCCAGAGCTGGTCAGTTCCGCAGACCCTTCATCACACTGGCGGTCGACCGACGGGTGGCCTCAGCCTGGGCGGGCGATCGATGGGCAGAGCCCACACGATGTTGCCAGCCTGTGCGGATACTATGAAGGGCCAGCATGCCGCAGCGTCCTGACCGCTTCGCCGGCACCGTGACGAACAACCGATAACAGATCCGAGGACGATGTCCGCATCCTGCGGAAGGAGCAACGCGTGGAGTCCAGTACCGCTGACCGACATGAGCCAGGTCAGGTGACCAGTTCCACCGAGGAACATGGGCTCGCGAACTGGGTTGCCCTCTTCTATGACCTGGTATTTGTCGCGGCGATCCTGATCTTCACCAAAGGAGTCGAAGACGTCCACCCGGCCACCGGCGGCTTCTGGATCGTTGGCGTCTTCGTGGCGGCCTGGTGGATCTGGTATTCGACCACTCTGCTGGTCCATCGGATCCAGGATGCTGACCTGGTGCACCGGATGCTGCTCCTGTTTCAGATGCTGGTGATCGTGCTGATGGCGATGGAGGCGCGGGTTTCGGTGGACGACGATTCCGCCTTTCTGGGCTTTGAGTTCGCCCTGCTCCTGGTGTCGGTGTCCGTCATGTATCTGCGGGCTTGGAGGACGTCGAAACTTGCGGCACGGGCCGCCGGTCAGTTGGCCGCCGTCAACGGTGTGGCAGCGCTCTGTTTCCTACTTGGGATCACCGTGGGGGAGCCGGCGCGCTTGGCGATCTTTGTCACCGGTCTGCTCATCTCCGTCGTCGGCACCGCCATCGTCTGGCACGGAACTGTCGTGTTCGCAGCCGGAGACGAAGCGCACTACATCGAGCGAATGGCCGCCTTCACCCTGATTGTCTGCGGCGAGGCCTTCATCGAGAACGCGCTCGCCGTGAGCGGCGCCACCATCTCCTCCATCGACCTCGGGTCGCTGGTATTCGAGTTCATCCTCATCTTCGCCCTGTTCTCCAGTTACTTCGAAAACATCCCGCCCGCCGGCATCAACCCCCGCCGATTCCGATCATGGTCGGGACTGCACCTCGTAATGCAGATCTGCATCGTGGCCACGGCTGTCAGCGCAACCAAGCTGGTAGGGCTCGACTTGGGTGAGCACATCCCGAACGACGAGATTCTCCGGCTGACTATTCCGCTGATCGTCTTCTACCTGGCACTGGCGGGCCTAGACGCCTGCTCGAGACGTCGTCCGGTGGCACCCCTGGCCATCCTCCACCTGGTGACAGCCAGCGCCATCGGAGTGGTGGGTGTCCTGGCTTGGTACGTACCTCAGATCCAACTGGCTGAGGCGTTGCCGTTGATCGACCTGGTAGCAGTGGCTCATCTTATAGCCGCCAGCAAGGTGCGTCGCCGGACCGAGGTCTTGGACCCCGCCGTGTTCGCCATGGCCTGATCACTGTTCGGGCACGGAGTCGTCGGGTCGCAGCGCCGCCGATCGGGCTGAGGCGCTGACGGGGCACCCTCGGCAGCATGCTGACCTTGCCGGCCGGTTGGTCGTACCGGACCCTCACGCTGACTAAGACTCTCGAATTGAACAGCAATGGCCAGGCCACTGTCGTGAACGACGACCTGTACAACTCGTACCAGAAGATCTGAAAACAGAGGATCTGACGGAAGGTCACGGCCTTGCTCGGGCACCCATCTCGCCTGAGGTGCTCGGATCAGCCCGCAAACTACAAAGCGGTGCTGGCCCACAGGGGACAGCACCGCTTTGGTGAACACCCCCAGGCGGATCCCCGCTCAAGGCACTCACTCGGATGGTCATGGTGCGGGGACCCTTTGCATGGCCTCTGGATGGCGGCATTCGCGACCATTCGGCTGCAACTGACTCGCACCCCGCCATCGGTTGTAACCATTGAGTCCCACTTGTAGAATGCAATTACTTGGCTTGCTCCTCAGGTGTGGCACGTAGAAGCCACCCGCTCTTCAGAAGCTGAGATTCCGCGGCATCCGCTGCGGGGTCCGAATAACAACGAAGGGGGCGACATGCGAGTTGCGAAGAGCTTGATGGTTGTGAGTATTGGGATCGGAGCCCTGGCAGTGGGGCTTCCGCTCGGGCAGATGGCCTACGCCGATGGGGGTGGGACCCCGAGTTCGCTCCCCGGGGCCATGCCGACCAAGGACCTGTCGGGATTCGCCAATACCTACTGGTACGTCCCGACCGAGTATCTGCCCTCGTACCAATACTCCACCTTGACGACACCCACGGTGATGGCGGTGCCCGACCAGACGGTCTGGCACTTCACGTCAACCGACAAAGGATATCTGCACGGTTGCTCGTTCCGTTCTGTCGACCTCGGACAGTCATGGGCGCCGTCAACGATCGAAGGTTCCATCGCCCCGAACAACCAGGTGCTCATCGGCTTCTACGGTAAGTTGCTCGAGACATCTCCTGGGACATTGGTACAGTCCGGCAAGCGCACCTACTTCTTGATGCAGGTATCCACTGGTCCGATCGAGCGGGGCATCACCCACTGGGCGTACATGGCCCAGGTCACCCCGCGTGATCCGGCCTGGACCAATCTGCCCGGCACCAGTCAGCCCGGCACCAAAGGCCAAGGAGTTGCGACAGTCGACACCGGTTGCTGATCCGCAGTTCAATCCCGCACGGGTGATCCAACTAGGCGCAGGGTGGATCCGCCCCTCTGCTATCGAGCGGCCCGAAGGGTCTCAGGGGAATCGCAGGTCGCTGGCGCCGGCCATCCTGGCGCCCAGTGCGAGCTGGGCAACGTTGGAGAGGTGGATCACGTACGGGGCCACGCGCTCGAGG
The DNA here is from genome assembly GCA_037141235.1 of Acidimicrobiales bacterium. Taxonomy (GTDB): domain Bacteria; phylum Actinomycetota; class Acidimicrobiia; order Acidimicrobiales; family RAAP-2; genus Bog-756. Next base: position 4,340 of record JBAXCY010000105.1, read on the forward strand.
TCGGCCGTCTCGACGTAATACACGGAGGGTAGGTGGGCCGCGGCCCATGTGTCGGCCGCACGCACTTCACTGTTCCCCGACAGGTAGGCGGCGTACTTCGGCGGCTTGAGCGGATAGCTCACATTCAGGTAGGCGAGGTAACGGGACAGGTCCTGGGCGGCAAGGACGATCGGTGCCGTCGGGCTCATCGGCAGCTGAGCACGGAGGGCGGAAATGAAGGCCTGGAGGTGGGTCTGGTACTTCGCTGCCCACCCACCTTTGGTGACATCGGACTCACCCTGATACCAGTAGACGCCGCCGAGCACGTCGAACTGGCCCTTTGCGGCATCATTGGCCATGACGGTGCGGACGTAGTTGACCATCGAGGTGAAGAGCCCGTTCGGTGCAGTCCCTTTCTTCACCGGGCTCCAGTTGATAGCGAGCGATGTGCTGTCGTGGGCAGCCTTGACGATCGTCACCGCTCGGCCGGTGTCGGTCCACACTTGCCGGGCCAACCCGAGCTCCGGACCGAAGATGGTGGTGGCGCTTCCAGGAGACCCGATCTGCTGAGGGCTGTCGAGCGGGACGGGAGTGGCCCCGATCCCTTGCAACTGGGACCAGGGGAGCCAGGTGATCATGTCCTGGCTGTCGGCTCCGTTGGTGAACGGAGGAGCCATGTAGTCGACGCCGGTGCCCGGGTCGACGGCGTAAGACTCGTAGCCGTTGGCATTGGACTGCCCGGCAACCACCAGTACGAGCCGCGGGGCTAGGGGCGTAGTCGGTACGGACTTGGCCGAGGAGGTAGCCCCGGGTTGAGAGGCAACCACAGTGAACGAATAGGGGATCGATGACGTGTCATCGATGGCGCAAGAGTTCTGGTTGAGTGCAACGCACGACTTCCCCGAAGGCGAAGAGGTTACGGTATAGGTCACTTCGGCACCTCCAGCGGATGCCCAGGAGACAGTGATGCCACCGACGGTTGGCGTGACCTTCACATCGGACGGGGTGGCGAGCGACGCTGCCGCTCCAGCGGAGATCGAGGTTAGGGCTGCTGCACCCAACCACCAGGCGAGCAGAACTGCCAACACGCTCACCCACAGCCCTTTACGCTTCATCTGATCTACTCCACCATGGAGCGTCCCCTGCGGCTGCCCAGCGCCATATTGCATTGCAGAACGAGAGCCTGCAAATCGGAGTTCCACCTTGGCGGCGAGCCACCGCTTGTGCACCTCGGAAACTGTTTCGACGTCCACCAGGTCGGGTCCAGCCAGATCCTCGGCTCGGCGATCCGATCGTTCCAGCCTTGAGTTCGCCCGATGCTTCGCCGACGCGTTGCGACCATCCTTTGAAGCCGCCAGGGGTATCGGGCGCGTCTAGTGGGTCGCGTCTAGTGAGTCGCGTCTAGTGGGTCGCGGCCAGCGGGTGGGCCTTGGTGGACCACTAGTTGTCCGTGATGCGTGTCGCAAGGCCGGATGTCGGGTGTCTTTCCGCTTACTTCACTGGCGAACCCTACGGCTGCTGATGTCGGGAAGATGCGGGGTACTGGCGGCACTGGCGGGGTCGAGCGAAGGCGGGGGTACTCTTCGGGCGACGATGAGGCAGTACGCCTGGCGTTGGTCTCAGGACCCTCTTGAATCTGACTAGCCTTCGCTGGACATCGCGCCCCCCAACGACACCGCCATAGAGGAGCACCCGTGACTGAAGCCTGGATCATCGACGCCTGCCGCACCCCCCGGGGGATCGGAAAGATCGGCAAGGGCTCGCTGGCCGAGTTCCACCCGCAGCTCCTGGGCGCGGCCGTGCTGCGTGCCCTCGCAGAGCGCAACAACTTGGAGACCGGGGATGTCGACGACATCATCTGGGGTACCAGCATGCAGGTAGGCACCCAGGGCGGCGACCTCGGACGGATGGCTGCACTGGATGCCGGTTACGACCTGCGGGCCAGCGGCGTGACTCTCGACCGTTACTGCGGCTCTGGCATTACCGCCTCGAGCCTGGCGGCCGCTCAGGTGATGTCGGGTATGGAAGACCTCGTGGTGGCCGGCGGCACCGAGATGATGTCGTCGTACGGCACCAACCGGTCCATGGTGGCCGGCGGCATGATCGACAGCGGCAATATGCACCTGCGTGCCATGTACCCCCAGCCCAACCAGGGCGTGGCTGCCGATGCCATCGCCTCGATGGAGGGCATTCCTCGCTCGGCCCTCGACGAGTTGGCGGCACTGTCCCAAGCCCGAGCGGCCACGGCCATCGCCGAGGGACGCTTCGACAAGAGCCTGATCCCCGTCTACCACGAGGACGGCTCGGTGGCACTGGCCACCGAGGAGTACCCCCGGGCCGGCACGACGGTCGAGAAGCTGGCTGCGTTACCGGCTTCCTTCGGTACGATCGCCGACTACGAGCTCGATGACCAGGGCACGACGTTCCGCAAGATGATCGCCCAGCGCTATCCCGACCTCACCATCGAACATGTCCACCATGCCGGTAACTCTTCGGGTGTGGTCGACGGGGCAGCGGCCATCTTGTTCGCCAACCCCGAGTACGCCAAGGCCCACGGAATGAAGCCCCGTGCCCGAGTGGTGGCCACGGCCAACATGGGTGACGACCCGACCCTGATGCTGAACGCCCCGGTACCTGCCGCTCGCAAGGTGCTAGCCAAGGCTGGTATGACCGTCGATCAGATCGACCTGTTCGAGGTGAACGAAGCCTTTGCCGTGGTCACCGAGAAGTTCATCCGCGACCTCGACATCGACCGCGAGACGATCAATGTCAACGGGGGAGCGATGGCACTCGGCCACCCGATAGGGGCCACTGGCTCGATGCTCATCGGCACGGTCCTGGACGAGCTCGAGCGCCAGGACAAGCAGTTCGGCCTGGTCACCATGTGTGCCGCCGGTGGCATGGCACCGGCCATCATCATCGAGCGGATCTGATCGATGGCTCGGGGGGGACCCCCGGGCACGCCGGAGATCAGGTCACTCAGGCCAGCCGTTTGGCCTCGGCCAGTCCGGTAGCGCTGTAGATGCCGTCAGGAAAAACGGCGTCCCAGGCATCGCGTACGCCCCGGTAGTCCTCGCTGGGCCCGTAGGCCTCGCGAGCGGCGGCTACCACGTCGTCACGACGGGCGGCCACGGCAGCACCCGAGGCGAACTCGAGTTCGGTATCGATCTGGGCCACCGCTTCGGCGAACCGACGTTGGTGGCCGACGAGGCGGACTGAACTCGATGGTGGTGTCATGGTCGGTTCCTTGTCGTTAACGGAGGTGGGGAGTTCGGGTCCAATGGGGCGGACGAACGTCAGACTCAACCGTAGCGCTGGACCGGCCAGCACCAACGCAGCCCGTTCAGGAGTCCTCGCTGGCCTTGCGCAGCACAGCAGCCTGGTCCTGCACGGAGCTGAAGAAGTCGGAGTTGACCAGGTCATCGACCTGACGCTGGCGCCGTTCATGGTCAATCACTACTTTCAGTACGTTTTGGCCCGTACTAGCGACGAGGTCGAACCCGTCATCTTCGGGGAAGAAGGCGGTGACGATGCCGTCCTCGGCCACGAGCGCATAGCGCATGGACCGCACCCCCAGACCCGCACTGGTGGCATCGACCTCCATAGCTATGGCCTTGGTGAAGGCGGCATGGGGGTCACCGACCATGGTGATGGTGGACCCCACGGAATGACTCATTCCCCAGCCATGCAAGACAAAGGCATCATTGACGCCCAGGCACAAGATGCGATCGACGCCAGATTCAGTCAGTTCCGAGGCGGTCTCGAGGAACGATGGCAGATGCTGCTCAGAGCAGACGGGTGTGAACGCTCCCGGAACGGCAAACAGGACCACTTGTCCGCTTCCCAGGAGCTCGCTCATCTGCACGGCGGTGGGGGCTCCGTCACGGATGATCTGTACCTCGGCATCCGGAACCTTGTCGCCTACGTTGATCATCTGACCTCCCTAGTGGATGCGCACTGGCGGGAAGCGTAGCCGTGGCGTTGCCGGATGGCACTTGTCGCCTGGAGCGTGCGCTGCTGGTTCACCGATCAGCGAAGACCAGAATCTCTCCGGTGTAGATGGCTACCCACACGTTGCCGGTGGTGGCGTCATAGGTGATGCCGATCGGATTGGTCCCTGTCGATACCGTCTGAATCACGCCCAGATCGCTGGCTCGCAACTTGGTGACGGTATTGGACTGGTAGTTGACGACGTACAGGGCGGTCCCATCCGTCGAGATGGCCAGGGAGCGAGCCTCCTGGCCGGTGTGGACGCTGGCCAGCACGTGGTCGTCGTGGGTGTCGACCTTGACGACCTGGCCGGAGCTGTTCAACGAGACATACAGGTAACGACCAGCCGGGTCCATAACCACATGGCGGGGATTGCGCCCGACGAAGACGCTACCGGCCACCGTCATCGTGGTCAGGTTCACCTTGACCAGGTTGGAGGCACCCATGACCGCCACATACGCCGTGGCAGAGTCCGGGGTGACGGCGATCCCCCGAGGATTGGCCCCCATGTAGAGGGTGGAGACCACTTTGGCCTGGGCAATATCGATCACATTGAGGTCCCACGAGCACCAGTTGGTGACGAGCACGTAGCGCCCATCGGGCGTGGTGGCCACATACTTGGGGACGAGACCGACAGCGATGGCCTGGTCGATGACGAGCGACTTGGTGTCGATCCGGTAGACGTAGCTAGGGGTATCGCCGGATGCCTTGGCCGATGACGGCGTGCAGGTGTCGCTGCCCTCCGGGCCCTGGCCCGGGCCGTACATGGAGTAGTTGGAGACGTAGACATACTTGGCATCGGGGGTGAACGCCGCCTCCACTGGAGCTCCCTGGACCGTGCCGCCGCCGGCGACCCCGAGTGCGGCCAGGTTGACCGTGTCGGGGATGGTCTTGACCAGGGTGCCCGACGAGTCGTAGACGGTGATGCTGTGGCGGTACATCATGTTCTGAGCGAATACGAGTCCGGTGTCGGAGGCATCTACGGACTTCGGTGAGATCGGCCCGCCGATGGTCTTGATCAAGGTGAGTTGACGTTGATCGGCTGGCGGTCCGGCCGGCACATGGAGGAAGGGTGAGGTGGTCGTAGTGGTCGACGTGGGATCAGTGGTCGCCACGGCAGCCGCCCTGCTGCCCTTCTGTGGCTGACCGTCACCAGATGTCAGGAGCACGACGCCCACGATCACCAGGGCGGTCACGCCGAGGGTGATAGCGAGGCGCACCTGACGGGGTGGACCTGCCCGGGATGGACGTGGGTTGGTCATGGTCGCAGCGGCATAGCTCTATATAAAGTGTAGGGCACAGGGGAGAAAGCGAGGAGGATCCGCTCAGCCGGGCTCAGCCGGCCAACATGACGCCAAAGATGAGGGCTAGGACCGAGGAGACCGTGCCGACAGCGGCCAACGTCTCCGTCTCCCACTTGACGGCGATCTTACCGTGCAGCCACGCCGACAGACCGGCCAGGATGACCAGGCCGACCTTGGCCCACAGGACCACGGTCCAGGCTGTCGACTTCGGCTCGCCGTTGAACATCATGATGTTCCAGATACCGGTCACTACGAGGACCGCCAATGCCGGCCAACTCAGCCAGGCCAGCATCTTGCAGAGCCGGTACATGGCCAGCGAGCCGATCTTGCGTGCCGGCTCTAGCACACCCAGCATGACGAACTGCCCGCCGACCCAGATCGAGGCCGCGAGCATATGGAGGAAGAGCCGAACGACATCGGCGTTGAGGGCAACAGTGACGTCTTCGCCGATCATGCTCGGCCTCCGGTCTCATGCATGGATATCGTCATCCGGCCAACAGAACGCCGCCGAAGAGCGCCAGCACCGAACACGTGCACGAGAGCGAACCCCAGAGGTCGACGGAACGGTGGGTCTTGGCCCGATCGCACAGGAACTGGAACATCCCGGCGGCCACCACGATGGCGAGCTTGATCCACAGCACCGCCATCCAGGCCGTGGAGATCGTGTCACCCTGGAAGGTCCAGAGATTCCAGAAACCGGTGAGGATCAGGACAGCCAAGGCAGGCCACGCCCAGAAACTGAACGCCCGGAGCAGAATTCGCTCGGTGTTGCCCCCCAACTTGCGTTCGGTGGGCACCAGCCCCATCATCACCAACTGGCCACCGACCCAGATGGCCGCAGCAAATACGTGCAATACGAGGCGGATAGTGGTCAGCCAATCAGCCAACTGCACGGTCTCCATTTCCAAAATGTAGCAACAATCCATCTTCGAAGTGCGGGTTGGTTCGCCTCCGGTCCGA
>JBAXCY010000106.1:0-10501 GCA_037141235.1 Acidimicrobiales bacterium
CTGAAGGATCCGTGGTCTGGCCAAACGGTCACCAACTGCTACCCACTCGGCCTCGAAATGGCGGGCCAGTGGCACGCACCGCTACCGCTCACTTCGGGTGCCAGCCGTCAACCACCCCATCGGGGCATCTCTTGGAGGCGGCGGGCGGAATCGAACCGCCGTACGGGGCTTTGCAGGCCCCTGCCTAAACCACTCGGCCACGCCGCCAAGGCGTCCGGTGATCCTACCCTCACCGGCGGGGATGCTTAGATCTATCCATGCGGATAGGACTGATCGCCCCACCTTGGACACCCATTCCCCCCGTGCTCTACGGCGGGATCGAACTGGTCGTGGACCAGCTCGCCCGAGGGATGCAGGAGGCTGGCCACGAAGTGCTCCTCTACGCCACCGGTGACTCCACCTGTCCGGTGCCGACCAAGTGGGTGCTGCCTGAGGCCGAAGGCCAACGCATCGGCATGGCCGTGCCCGAGTTGCGCCACGTCATACACGCCTACGAGGCAGTCAAGGAGTGCGACGTCGTCCACGACCACACCGTTATGGGCCCGTTCCACGCCGAGCACTACCCGGGCCTGCCGGTGGCCACCACCATCCACGGCCCGTTCAACGCCGAACTCACCGACCTCTATCGGGTAACCGCTGATCGGGTCCCACTCATCGCCATCTCCCATGCCCAGCACCGCGCCGCCCCGCAGATCCCGGTGGCCCGAGTCATCCACCACGGCGTGGAGGCATCGCAGTTCCCGATGGGTGACGGTTCTGGTGATGCGGACGGCCCCTACGTCCTCTTCCTCGGCCGCATGGCCGACGACAAGGGATGTCATCGGGCCATCGAGGTGGCACGACGGGCCGGTGTGCGGATCCTGATGGCAGCCAAGATGCGCGAGCCGCTCGAGATGCAGTACTTCGCCGAAAAGGTGGAGCCACTGCTCGGTCCCGACGCCGTCTACCTCGGTGAGGTGTCCCATGAGCGCAAGCTCGAGCTATTGGCTGGCGCATCCGCACTCTTGTTCCCCATCCGGTGGAACGAGCCCTTCGGCATGGTCATGATCGAAGCCATGGCCTGTGGCACCCCGGTACTCGCCTTCCCCGAGGGTGCAGCCCCCGAGGTCGTCACCGACGGCACCACCGGATTCCTGTGCGCAGACGAGGAAGCCATGGTCGAGGCCATCGGACGCCTGGGCGAGTTGCATCGCCAGGACTGCCGCATGGCGGTCGAGGACTACTTCTCGACTCGTCGCATGGTGGCCGACCACATCGAGCTCTTCGAATCGATGCTGTCGGGGGCCACGGCCGGCTGAAGCCGGCAGGCGCCTGGTCCTTGGGTGACGTCCCAGTTACGAGGACTTGGACCGCCCGAAGACGAACTTCACCACTACGACCGCCACGACTGCCAGTAGGGCGATCTTGGCGAGGGTCCACACCAGGCCGACCACCAGGTGGACCAGACCCAGTAGGAACCAGGCCGCCACCAGGACTCCCACCACGACCAGGACGACCCCGGTGGTGGACAGCCCCGACCCGTTGGAACCACTTCCCTGTGCGCCGGAGGACATAGCCGTAGCGTATCGGTCCGGGCCGGTTCCAGCACTGCAGTGGTACGGTCGGCCGATGTCCCTCCGCCTCCGCCGTCAGGAGCTGATCGACCAGCCCGACCTGCAGGGCGACGCGTTCTGCCAGGCCTACGCTGCTGCCGCCGACGACTGGCTGCGCGGGCTGTTCGACGAAGCCACCGGGGGCGGCGACGAGGGCCTGGCCTTGGTCGCTGTGGGCGGCTACGGACGCCGCGAACTCTGTCCCTTCAGCGACCTCGATGTGGTGCTGATCCACAAGGGCCGAAAAGACATCTCGGCTGTGGCCGACCGGATCTGGTACCCGGTATGGGATGAGGGCATCTCCCTCGACCACAGTGTGCGGCGTCCGAGCGAAGTCCTGGATATGGCGGGCGAAGACCTGAAAGTGGCCCTCGGCCTCCTTGATGCCCGGGTCATCTGCGGGCAGTCGTCGGTGGCTGAATCGGTCATCGAGGGCGCCCGTGACCGTTGGGTCAGTCAGAAGCCGCCGTGGTTGGGCATCCTGGCCGACCTGGTCGCCGAGCGGCACGCGGCCAACGGCGACGTGGGATTCCTCCTCGAGCCCGACCTCAAAGAGTCCCATGGTGGATTGCGCGACATCGGTGCCCTGGTCGCCCTGATGGCTGCCGTCCCGGTCCTGGCCGACCGCATCGACACCGTCGCCGTGGCCGACGCCCGTGCCGTGCTGGTCGCCGCCCGGGTAGCGCTGCACCGTCGAGCTGGACGAGATCTGAACACTCTCTTGCTCCAGGAGCAAGAGCAGGTGGCTGCGGCCATGGACCTGGCGGACTCCGACGAACTGATGCTGGCCGTGGCCACTGCTGGCCGCACCGTGGCCTGGGAGGGTGACGACGCGTGGCGGCGGCGGACGGCCTGGTCCCGTGCCCAGGACACCCGTTCCGGTCGACGACGAGACCGTCGCTCTGCACCCACGATCACCCCGGTGATGGTGGAGCCCGGCATAGGTGTGACCGACGACGAGGTGGTCTTGATCGATGGAGCCGACGTCCCCGGCGATGCGTCGCTCAGCCTCCGAATGGCTGCCGTGGCCGCCGAGCGCGATCTACCCGTTTCCCGCGATGCACTCAACCTGCTGGGCCGAGAGGCGCCAACTCCTTCGGTCCCGTGGGACGACTCGCTGCGGGACACGCTGGTGCGGCTGCTGACCACCGGACCCAGCGCCATCGCGGCCCTCGAAGCGCTGGATCAGCGTCGCCTGCTCGAGCGGTACCTGCCCGAGTGGGCGACGGTGCGCAACAAGCCCCAGCGGAATCCGTACCACCGGTTCACCGTCGACCGACACCTCTTGGAGGCGACGGCCAACTCTGCCACCATGGCCCACCGGGTCAGCCGGGTCGACCTCTTGCTGATCGGGACGCTCCTCCACGACATCGGCAAGGGCTTCCCGGGCGACCATACCGACGTGGGCATGGTGGTGGCCGCCGACATTGCCAGCCGGATGGGACTACCAGCGGAGGACGTGGCCTCCATCGTCACCATGGTCCGCCTGCATCTACTGCTGCCCGATACCGCCACGCGTCGGGACCTCGATGATCCGGCCACGGCGCAACGAGTGGCCGACGAGGTGGGTGACCGCCCTACGCTCGACCTGCTGGCTGTCATGGTGGAGGCCGACAGCCTGGCTACCGGTCCCTCGGCCTGGGGTGGCTGGAAGGCGGGTCTGGTAGCCGATCTGGTGGAGCGGACCAGCCGACTGCTGGCAGGTGAGCCGGTGGCACCGCCGGCGCCACTGATCACCGAAGAACTCCAGATGGTGATGGACACCGTGCGACGCCACGGCGTCCCCGCGTTGTCCATCGAGCCGCCCGTGGTCACCGTGGTGGCCCCCGACCGCTCAGGCCTTCTGGCCGAGGTCACCGGGGTGCTGGCCCTCCATGGGCTCAACGTGCGCTCGGCAGTGCTGGCCGGCGAGCACGGGGTAGCCGTCGAGGTGTTCACCGCCGAGCCCGACCGGGGGCGGTGGCCCGCCACTGCCGAGATCTCGAACGACCTCGCCCGAGTGATGGCCGGCACCCTGGCCATCGAGGAAGAGCTGGCCGTCCGGGCCCACGTCTATCGCAACGCCTCGCGGCCCAAGGTGGTCCAGTCGGTCTCCACCCAGGTGACCATCGACAACAACGCCTCGGCGTCGGCCACGGTGGTCGAGGTGCGGGCCGAAGATGCGGTCGGTCAGCTCCACCGCATCACCCGAGCGCTGGTCGAGTGCCACCTCGACGTCACTTCGGCCCGGGTCTCGACCTTCGGCTCGGCAGTGGTCGATGCCTTCTACGTCCGTGGTCCCGATGGACGCAAGCTGACCGAGCAGGCCCAGATCGCCGCGGTCGAGCGGGCCATCCACGCCGGCCTGGGTACGGCCGACGGGGGATGATGGCGCTGGGCTGTTGGCTGCGAATAGACGACGCTTCTGCCACCGGGTTCCTCGGTGGCACTGCTAGATTAAGGCTGATCTGTCATGCCCGGAGCCCACGCACACGCTAAGCCCGCCAAGCGCAATGGTCTGCGCATACTCGGCCTCGTAGCCGCCGTCATCGTCGTCGGAGCTGGCGTGACCTTCGTGGTGAACGGTACGTCGACAGGGACGACCGAATCGGCCGCTCCCCCGGTAGCCGCACACGAAACGGCCTCGACCCGCCCGTTGCACCTGGTGTCGATGAACCCGGCTGATGGAGCCAGCGGTGTGGCCTCCAATACCACCATCACCGTGCAGTTCTCTGAGCCGCTCTCGGCCCACACTCCCATGCCGACCCTCACGCCGGCGGTGGCCGGGACCTGGCAGCAGTTGTCCCCCACCACCCTGGCTTTCGCCGCCACCGCACCCCTGGTGCCGTCCTCTACCGAGACCGTCACCGTGCCAGCTGGCCTCGGTGGAGTGGAGAGCGTCGGCGGTATCACCCTGGGCCAGCAAGCCACGGCTCACTTCACCGTGGCCACCGGAAGCACCCTGCGACTCCAGCAGCTCCTGGCGCAGCAGGGTTACCTTCCGCTCAGCTTCGCCCCTGCCGGCCCGGTGGCTGCACCTCAAGAGCTGGCCCAGCCCCAGGAGGGCACCTTCTCGTGGCGGTTCACCGAGCCCGACCCGCTGGTGGCCCAGTGGACCACAGGCACCACGAATGTGATCACCAAGGCCGCCGTCATGGCCTTCGAGAACAAGCACGACATGGAGACCGACGGGGCGCCCGGACCCGGCGTGTGGGGCAAGTTGCTGGCCGATGCCGCATCCGGCACGGTCAACGCCGACAACTACAACTATGTATACGTCTCCAAGACCCTCCCCCAAAAGGCGACCGTCTACAGCAACGGTGCCGCCGTCTACTCGACGCCCGCCAACCTCGGTATCACCGGGGCCGAGACAGCCTCAGGCACCTTTCCCGTGTTCCAGCACCTGAAGTTGACCAGGATGCGGGGCACGAACCCTGATGGGACCAAGTACGACGATCCGGACGTCCCCTGGGTCAGTTACTTCAATGGGGGCGACGCGCTGCACGGATTCGTGCGGTCGAGCTACGGCTCTCCCCAGAGTGTCGGGTGCGTGGAACTTCCCCCGGCCAACGCCGCCGTCGTCTTTCCCTATACGCCAGTGGGCACCCTCGTCACTGTTTCGTAGGCAGAGGATCCGTCTTGCGGCAAACTCCCCGGCTCAATGGCTAATCCTCAGGTGCCGAGCAGCGGGTGGCGGAGCCCTAGATCGCCCAGCGTGCGACCAGGCTCGCGTGGCTCGATCATCGCGGGGTCAGCCCCATCGATGCGGAACACGTAGAGGTTCCAGTATTGGGCGAGGTCAGCCGGTTCGATGTCGGCGTACAGGCGCTCTTCCACGTCGACACACCGGGTGAACCCGGCATCGGCGAACTGCTCGGTCCACCACTCGAACGAAGCGATGCAGAGGTGTCCCTCCATCAGTTCGCCATCGGTGTCGACGGCCAGGTCGGGCTCGGGAATCGGACCCTGGTAGTCAGGACCGAGTCCGTAGTAGTGCTCGACCCGCTCGGGCCGCACCTTGCCCTCGAAATGGCCGTCCGGACCCGACCGGTTGGGGCCAAATGACGGAATGGTGGCGTACAGATAGCCACCACACACCCGGGCCAACTCCGCCAGAGCCACCGGTACCCGGTCCGGGGGCAGGTGTTCCAGGATCTCCAACGTGGTCACCAGGTCGAACGCACCGTCTCCCCACGGAAGCCCGGCAAACAGGTTGGCCACCCGGACATGTCCGACCGCACCCGGGCTGGCATGGTCGACGGCGAACTGGCTGAGGTCACATCCTTCGCCTTCGATCCCTCGCTCGCGCAGTACCTCCACTAGGTAACCGACCGCGCACCCCACGTCGAGGGAGGTGGCCACCGGGAAGTTCCGCCACAGCAGCCATCCGGCAATGTCGGCGTTGGAGGCGATCCGGTCGTAGCGGGCATAGCCCGACCGACCCTCGCGGTCGCCATCAGCGTCACGGCCCTCACCGAAATAGGCCCCGCCGTAAGCATCTGGCACCCCGGCGGCACGGGCCTCGGCTACGGCTGTGGCCCGCTCGGCGGCGGCAGTGAGCTCAGCGCCGCCACGGGCTAGCACCGCCCGCACACGACCGTGCCCCGCGGCTAGGTCGATCAGAACCTGGCGGGCACGGTTGCCGGTGGAGCGCAACCGGGGCGAGGTCATCGGCCCACTGCGGCCAGCCGGTCGGCCAAGGCCCGAAAGGCACGGCCTCGGTGGGACACCGCGTGCTTCTCGTCACTCGACATTTCGGCAAAGGTGCGGCCGTCGAACCCCTCGGGGGCAAAGATCGGGTCATATCCGAACCCGCCCAAGCCACGCGCCTCGGTGGTGATGGTGCCAGCCACCTCGCCATCGACGAAGAGCTCCGACCCGTCCGGATAGGCGATGAAGGCCACGCTGCGGAACCGGGCCCGGCGATCGGCGCTATCGACCGCCCCCACGCGCTCGAGCTCGACCAGCATCTTGGTCACGTTGTCGGCGTAGGTGGCACCCTCGCCGGCAAACCGGGCCGAGTAGACCCCGGGCGCTCCGTCGAGAGCATCGACCTCGAGGCCCGTGTCATCAGCCACTGCCGCCATTCCCGTCGCCTCGCACAGGGCGCGGGCCTTGAGTCGAGCGTTCGCCTCCAAGGTGTCCCCGGTCTCTTCGACGTCGGGTACGTCGGACGGTCGGGGCACCAAGGTGATCCCAGGGACGACGCCCAAGATGGCGGCGATCTCGGCTGCCTTGTCCACGTTGGCGCTGGCGATCACCAGCGAAAGGTCCGCCATGTCCGGCCCGTGCCCGATCAGCGGGGGGTAGGTGGGGTGGCCAGCGTGGCAGTCTGCAAGTCGAGAAGCTGGGCGATCCCGTGCTCGGCCAGGCTGAGCATCTCATCGAGCTCGGCCTTAGAGAAGGGCATGCCTTCGGCCGTCCCTTGCACCTCGATGAACCGGCCCGACGAGGTCATGACCACGTTCATGTCCACCTCGGCCCGGCTGTCTTCCTCGTAGGGGAGATCCAGCATGCACACTCCGTCGACGACGCCGACCGAGATGGCCGCCACTGCCTCGGTCAGCGGGTTGGCCCGCAGCGTCCCCTTCTGGACCAGCCGGGTGAGTGCGTCATGCAGGGCCACGTAGGCACCGCAGATCGAGGCCGTCCGAGTGCCGCCGTCGGCCTGGAGCACGTCGCAGTCGACGGTGATCTGGATCTCACCGAGGGCGACCATGTCGCAGACCGAACGCAGCGATCGACCGATCAGCCGCTGAATCTCCTGGGTGCGACCGGACTGCTTGCCCTTGGCCGCCTCGCGAGTAACCCGCTCCCCTGTTGAACCGGGGAGCAGCGAGTACTCAGCTGTCACCCAGCCTTTGCCCGATCCACGCATCCACGGCGGTACCCGCTCCTCGACCGATGCCGTGCACAGCACCCGGGTGCGGCCCATCGACACCAGTACCGATCCCGGGGCGAAGACGGTGAAGTCTCGCTCGAACGATGCCGTCCGCAGCTCGTCAATTCCTCTCCCGTCGATCCGCTTCGTCGTGCCTTTGTCGCTCACAGCGTGTATTCCTTTCCGATCGATGCCTGCTCTACCGGGCCACCGAATGCGGCCTCGGCCTCTGTTGCCACGGAGTCCGCGTCGACCGTAGGCCAACGGTGGGTGATGACCAACCGCTTGGCGCCGGCCTCCCGGGCCGCCATGCCCGCCTGTCGGCCGCTCATGTGCTGGGCCGTGCCTTCGTGCTCGACGGTATAGGTCGCCTCGCACAACAGCAGGTCGAGGCCGTGTCCGAGCACCCCTGGCGACCACTCCGGTCCGGAGTCGGCACAGTAGCCCATGGCCCGGCCGGCACCATCGATCCGGGCGGCCAGGGTCTCGAGGGCATGGGCTGTCCGGTGGAACGCGAAGGAGGCCTCACCGATGCCAGCCCGGTCACCATCGGTCACAGTTCGCCACTCCAGCATCGGGGTCTTGTCGACGGCAACCACCTCGGCCACCTGGGCTGGGGCATACACGGGGATCGGACGCCGCCTGCGGCCCACCCGGGCCTGGGTCTCGATGGCCAGCAGATCGGTCCAGTGGTCCGGATGGTGGTGGGTGATCACCACGGCATCGATCTCGGAGGGGTCGATGACCGTCTGGAGCACGGCAAAGGTGCCCGGGCCGGCGTCGACGACCACAGAGGTCTCACCCACTTGGATCAGATACCCGCTTCCGGCACCGCCGGGACCCGGATAGCTGCCGTCACATCCGAGCACAGTCAGCGTAAAGGCATCGCCGGGATCTGGAGCCGCAGAGCCACCGTTCGAAGTCGACCGCGAGGGAGCCATCGCCACAGGCTATGCGCACCGGTGGGCCGTCTGCCTGGCCAGGACGAGTCGCCACCAAGCACACCCTAGAAGTACGTAATCTCCTTGGCCCGAGCCTCGACCGTGTCGAGGTCGTCGGTCCACGCCCCAGTAGAGAGGTACTTCCATCCTCCGTCGCAGCAGATCGTGACGATCACCCCTGACTCCAGGGTGGCAGCGGTCTTGACCGCCCCGGCCAGGATGGCTCCTGACGACAGTCCAGCAAAGATGCCCACTTCGGTCAGTCGCCGGGTCCACTCGATCGACTCCCGGGGCCGCACGATGCGCTTGCCGTCGAGCAGCTCGGCTCCATGGTTGTCGATGAAGATCGGCGGGATGTACCCGTCGTCGAGGTTGCGCAACCCATCGACGATCTCCCCCGCTGGTGGCTCAATGGCGAGCACCTTGATGGCCGGGTTCTGCTCTTTGAGGTAGCGACCCACACCGAGCAGCGTGCCCGAGGTGCCCAGGCCGGCCACGAAGTGGGTGACCTCGGGGCAGTCGCGCCAGATCTCGGGGCCGGTGCTCTCATAGTGGGCACGGGGATTGGCCGGGTTGGCGTACTGATAGAGGAACGTCCACTCCGGATGCTCGGCCGCCAGGGCTTGAGCCCGGCGCACGGCACCGTTGGACCCTTCGGCCCCGGGGGACTCGATGATCTCGGCACCCCACGACTCGAGCAGCTGGCGACGTTCGATGGAGACGTTGGTGGCCAGGACGACCTTCAGCTTGTAGCCCTTCATCCGGCACACCATGGCCAGCCCGATACCGGTATTGCCCGATGACGGCTCGATGAGGGTGGCCCCCGGGGTGAGCGTCCCGTCGCGTTCGGCCTGTTCGATCATGGCCAGCGCGATCCGGTCCTTCACCGAGCCCCCCGGGTTCTGGCCCTCGAGCTTCATGAGGATCCGGACGTCGGGGTTCGGGCTCAATGCCGAAATATCCACCAGGGGCGTATTGCCGATGAGGTCGAGGATCGACCCGTAGACGGTCATCGCGGGTGCAGTCCCCCCGCATGGACGGCTCCGCCGGCTACAGCCGGAAGGATGGACAGCTCGTCAGAGGAGGACACCGGGGTATCGGTGCCAGAGAGATAGCGGACGTCGTCATCGTTGATATAGATGTTGACGAACTTGTGCAGGGTCCCCGAGTCGTCGATGACCTGGCCGGCCATGCCCGGGTACTGCGCCACCAGGGCGTTGAGCACCTCGCCGACCGTGACACCGTCCATGACCACCGTGCGCTCGCCTCCTGCGTGGGGCCGGAGCACAGTGGGAAGATTGACTTTGACGGGCACGGGTGCTCCTTTGCGTTCGACCCCCCAGAAGGGATCGCTCTTGCGGCCGGTGAGTTGCGGTCGGGTGATTACGCCTGCTTGATTCGGGTCGGCCACTCCCCCGCAGAGGACTGATCCGATCCGACTTCGAATCTTGACTTGTCAGGTGAGGATTCTACCGGGCCAGCAGGCGTACCGGTTCTTCCTCGATCACCCCAGCCACGATCCGGTAGCTGCGCACCATCGGATACATATCGCGCAGCGATACCAACACGTAATGCCATGCCGGATCAGGCGCCTGAGCGACGTCGGTGGGCGACGGGTACGCCTCAGTGTGGGTGTGGGAGTGGAACACCCCGATGATCGACCGACCGTTTCCCTCCGCATCCCGGTCTGCCCGCAGATGCTCCGTAGGGTCGACCGTGTAGAGCTTGGCCGAGGCGGCCAGATTCCGGGTCGGATAGCAAGTGACCGCCTCTCCGGTGGCCAGGTCACCCCCCAACAGCCCGCAGGCCTCATCGGGCAGGCCGATCAGGCAGTGGGCGACCATTTGGTCGTGGACAGACCGGGGCAGGGTGAGCATGGGTCCCCCACGCTAGAGGGAATCACCGGCGATCTGGGCGACTCCCCCTTGCTACCCGCCCTCGCTGCCCGCCCTGGCTACCCGCCTCGCTATCCGCCTCGCTACCCGCCCAGGGGCCCCGAACCCTAGGGTTACCCACGAACGGTGCCCGTCCGCCACCGCGGGTATCCTTCGCTGGGTCATGGTGGCAACTCAGATCTACACGAATCAGCATCGGTCCACGCAGCATCG
>JBAXCY010000107.1:0-10422 GCA_037141235.1 Acidimicrobiales bacterium
TGACACGGTGTCGGCTGACACGGCGGTGGCCAACATGCTCTCCTCGGTCGTGGTGACAGTCATGGATCCTCCAAGTTCGGCCGACATCTGCCGGCAGTTCGGTCAATCGCTGCAATTTAGTGCACTCGATGCCAAAATGGAAGTATGACGATTGGGACGACGTAATGGCGACGCCAACGGAGGCGACGAATAGGGCCGACGAAGGCCTGGTTGCACCCGATACCGAGGTGGCCCGAGGCCGCCCGGCCAGCACTACCCGCCAAGACGTGGCCCGGGCTGCCCTCGATCTCTTCGCTCGTCAGGGCTACGACGACACCACGGTCGACGAGATCGCCTCGGCCGTCGGGATATCGAGGCGGACCTTTTTCCGCTACTACGAGGCGAAGCCCGATGTGGTGTGGGGCGAGTTCGATACCGAACTCGAACGGCTGAGGGACAGTCTGTCCGAAGCGCCCGACGAGGAACCCTTGATGGAGGTCCTCCGTCGGTCGGTGATTGCCACTAACCGGTTCGGGGCAGGGGAGCTCGACGAACTCCGGATCCGCATGGTCCTGATCAGCTCGGTGCCCACCTTGGTGGCGCACTCCGCTGTTCGCTACGAGGAGTGGTGCGACGTGGTGGCCGAGTTTGCTGCCGCCCGGATAGGGGGATCCCCGGGGGATCTTGGTCCTCAGACGGTGGCCCGGGCCTCGTTGGGTGCAGCCATGGCGGCCTTCGCCTGCTGGGCCAAGGCCGACGACGGCGACCTCGCCACCGAGGTGGACCGGGCGTTCCGCCTGCTGGCCACCGGTTTTGACCCGTCCCGGTTCGAGCGGGGCAACGCGGCGCCGGGGCCGACCTGACAGCAGTGGCGGAGGGGCGGCGATCGACTCCGTTCGACGCGACCCTCCGACTAGCGCGATGCTGTGGGCTCACGCGTACGGCGCCCGGGGTGCCGTCCCAAGGGGAGGACCACATGAAGATTCGTGCATCCGTCTGTTCCGGGCTGAACGAGCCATGGAAGACAGAAGAGGTCGAGATCGACTCGCCGCACGCCCACGAAGTCACGGTCCAGATGGCCTATGCCGGTATGTGCCACTCCGATGAGCACCTCCGCAGTGGTGACATCAGTGTCGACCCGGGCATCCTGTCGGTCTTCGGTGTCGAGTCGCTCTTTCCGTGCATCGGCGGCCACGAGGGCGCCGGTATCGTCGTCGAAGTGGGCGAGGGCGTCGAGACGGTGGCGGTGGGCGACCACGTTGCTGCCGCCTTTATGCCGGCCTGCGGCCTCTGCCACTGGTGCGCCTCTGGACGTCAGCACCTGTGTGACCTGGGCATGTACACCCTGGCCGGCCCGATGATGAGCGACATGACGTGGCGCCATCACCTGGGCGACTCCAAGCTCAACCGCATGACGCAGCTCGGTACCTTCGCCGACCACATGGTGGTCAACGAGGCCTCGCTGGTGAAGATCGACCCCAACGCGTCGCTCCGGGCTGCCGCCCTGATCAGCTGCGGCATCTCCACCGGCTTCGGCTCCGCCGTTGACCGGGCCAAGGTGAAGCCGGGTGAGACCGTCGTCGTCGTCGGCTGTGGCGGTGTCGGCTCCGGAGCCCTGCAGGGCGCCCATCTGGCCGGCGCCCGTCAGGTCATCGCCGTCGACCTGGTGCCCTTCAAGTTGGAGCATGCCAAGACCATCGGTGCCACCCACATCGCCAACTCCATGCTCGAGGCCAACCTCATGCTGCCTGACCTCACCGAGGGCCGGATGGCCGACGTGGTCATCTTGACCCCCAGCGTGCTCACCGGTGATCTCATCGCCCCGGCCATGCGTCTGGCATCCAAGGACGGCCGGGTGGTCACCACGGCCATCGCCCCGTTCAACCAGGAGCAGGTCGACCTCAACTTGTTCAACTTCGCCATGTACAACCAGACGCTGATGGGAACGGTCTTCGGCTCGTGTGCCCCCCGGGTCCAGATCCCCAACCTGCTCCGCCTCTACGAAGCCGGCATGTTGAAGATCGACGACATGATCACCCAGGAGTACACGCTCGACCAGGTCCAGGACGGCTACGACCACCTCGAGGCGGGCGTCAACATCCGCGGTGTCGTGAAGTTCGACGTCTGATCGACTCCGCTCTAGGCCGGGAGACCGGCAGCACGATGCCCCGGGGGGTTCCCCGGGGCATCGTCACGTCTGGGGCGAGTGAGGTGCCGCCATCAGTCCCCCCGTGTCACTCGTTCCCCTAGACCTCGTCGCACAAGATGGAGTGCATCACGACGTCGATCCGCTCGTCGGCGCCTTGCCAGTAGGAGCGCAGCACACCTTCGGGTTGTAGGCCGAGCCGCGTGGCCAGGTCCAGGCCCGGTTGATTCACCTGGGCGACGAGTGCTTGAACCCGTCCGAGTCCCAGGTCGGTGAGGCACCAACGGATCAGCAGGCCCAAGGCTTCGGTGGCGATCCCCCTCCCACGGTGGCCGGCGGCGACGGCGCAACCGACCTCGCCTACGAGATGGTCACCGATCACGACCATGACTTCACCGAGATAGCGGTCGTCCCCGACGTCAGCGATAACTAGGTGGAGCATGTCGCCGTCGACTCGATACCGCTCGAACTCGGCCAGCACGCCCGCCGGGTCCAGAGCCGGTAGCGGAGGCACCCACCGGGCGGTCTCCGGGTCCTCGGCCAATGCCACGGCGGCGTCGAAATCGATGGACGCAAAGGGGCGGAGGACGAATGTCGCACCCCGCAGGGGCGGGTCGGGGTAGTCGAGCAGCAGGGCGATCCCTGAAGGGTAGCGCGCACCGTTTCCGGCCTTCGAGGAGGCCTGCAGCAGCCTCCCGAGTTAGCACTTGAGCCCTGCCTCATCAGATTGAGGATCGGCTACGATAGGCCTGCGTCCACGGGCTCTCCGCTGGACGAATGGACGAATGGAGGATCCTGTCATGATGAGAAGAAGGCCCCTCAGGCGAGCAGCGGTCGTAGGCGGCGTGGCTGTAGTAGCGCACCATGCTGGCAAGAACGCCGGGCAGGCAGAAGCCGCCCAGCAGCCTGAACAGCAGTATCAGCAGGCACCGGCCCCGCAGCCGGCCGGACCCGACATGGTCACCCAGCTCGAGAGTCTCAAGAAGCTTCTCGACGACGGAATCCTGACCCAGGCGGAGTTCGACGCCCAGAAGCAGAAAATTCTCGCGAGTTCCTGAGGAGGGAGCATTCATATGGCAATGGGACCTGTACAGATGTTGGTACTCGGCTTTTCCGAGCCCGAGTTCACTGGAAAGATCGCCGCCGAGCTCGACAAGCTCCGCGAGCACGAGTTCGTGCGCATCATCGATGCACTGGTAGTCAACAAGGCCGATGATGGCACCGTCACCGCGCTCCAGGTGAGCGACCTGACTACTGACGAGGCCATGGAGATGGGCGCCATCGCCGGCGCGCTGGTCGGCCTGGGTGTCGGCGACCCCGAAGACGGTGCGTTGCTTGGCGCCATCGAGGGTGCCGATGGGCATCTGATCCCCGACGAAGAGATGTGGTTCGTGGCCGACTCGATCCCCAACGGATCAGTCGCCGCCATCCTCCTTCTCGAGCACCTGTGGGCGATCCCACTGCGCAACTCCATCGTCGAGGCGGGCGGCATCGCCCTTACCGACGAGTGGATCCACCCGGCCGACCTGGTGGCCGTCGGCCTCGAGGCCGCAGGACAGTAGTGGTACCTCCTCGACGAGGCGGCCCATAGGGGCGCCTCGTCGAGCCGGGGGTCGGTCTACACCCTCGGGTGGCAACGCCTCATGGGCGGAGTCCGTTGCTACGGTCTGCTCATGCACCGGACTCCAGCGGTACTTCTGGCGATGATGGCAGCGGTAGCGCTCGCCGCCTGCGGTAGTTCGTCGGCCACCGAGCCCACATCGGTCCCCTCGACGACCTCGGCTACCCACCCGTCGCCAGCCCCGGCTGTGGCCGTCATCGACGGCGATCCGCTGACCCTGAAGACACCCCAGGGCATCGTCCATGGATCGATCGGGGACTCGGCTCGACAGTTCCAGGGCATCCCGTTCGCGGCCCCGCCGGTCGGTGCTCTGCGCTGGCAGGCGCCGCAGCCAGCCACCCCATGGGCATCCACCCTCGAGGCGACCCGTTTGTCCAACCTCTGTCCGCAGATCATCCCCATCATCAACGCCTATGAGGGGAACGAAGACTGCCTGTACGCCAACGTCTTCGCCCCAGCAGCAGTGCCAAGTGCGCCCCGGCCGGTCATGGTGTGGATCTACGGTGGCGGCTTCACCGTTGGCAGCGCAGGTGATAACTCGGCTGCCAACTATGCCGCGAAGCACAACCTGGTCTCGGTCAGCTTCAACTACCGGCTCGGGTCACTGGGATTCTTGGCGCTACCGGCCCTGGCCGCCGAGAACCCCACCCACTCGACCGGCAACCTCGGCCTCCTCGACCAGCAGGCCGCCCTTCGCTGGGTCCGGGACAACATTGCGGCCTATGGCGGGGACCCCAACCAGGTCACCATCTTCGGTGAGTCGGCCGGCGGCATGAGCGTCTGTGTGCATCTGGTGTCGAAGGCTGCCGCTGGACTGTTCGAGCGGGCTATCACTCAGAGCGGGCCCTGCACTCTGCCGGCCGAACCGCTGGCCACCGCCGAGACCCAGGGAGCAACCCTCGGCGCCGCCGTGGGGTGCCCTTCGGGCTCAGATCAGTTGGCCTGCATGCGTACCAAGCCAGCGGAGCAGATGATCCAGACGTTGCCGTCGGACCCATCATTCCTCTTCGGTGACGGCTCTCATTGGGGCCCGGTGGCCGATGGGGTCACCGTGCCCGTGCATGCCACCGCCTTGTTGACTGCCGGTCGATTCCACCGTGTCCCGGTCATCGTGGGGGCCAATCGTGACGAGGGCCGGCTCTTCGTGGCCCTCCACCAGCTCGAGCTGGGCACCCCGTTGACGGCGGCTGCGTGGGCGGGACAGGTGGATGCCTACTTCGGCCCGACGGTCGGGCCACTGGTGCGCAAGCGGTACCCGCTGGCCGACTACCCCGACGCCGGTGCCGCCTTTGGCCAAGCGGTGGGGGACGCCGTGCTGGCCTGTCCGTCAGTGGCCACTGCCCAGATCTTGAGGCGGTGGGTGCCGGTCTACGAGTACGAGTTCGACTACGCGTCCAACCCATTCATCCTGGGCACGCCAGGGGTCACCCTCGGGGCGTTCCACTCGGCCGAGTTGCCCTACGTGTTTCAGCGGACCACCGAGACGAGCGGCAACTTCACCTTCACTCCGACCCAAGAGCAGCTAGCCACCACCATCAGCGGGGCGTGGGCCCGGTTTGGCGCCACCGGCGACCCGTCGGGGGCTGGGCTCAACTGGCCGAGGTTGACGTCGCCGTCGGGCTCGTACCTGATCCTCGACTCGCCGACCTCGGTGGCCAAGGCCATGAAGGCATCGCAGTGCACCTTTTGGGCTTCGACCAGGTGGTCGGTGACCGGAATGCACCAGCCGCCATCGGCAACGACGTCAACGACCTGATCGACCTGATCGATGTCACCAACCTGATCGACCTGATCCAGGATCGTTGGCCAGAGCCCATCGGTCCCTGCGTCAACGCGCACCCCCTGACCGACCCGGTCCGCTGGCCCCTCGTTGCAGCGGACTGGCCCCCATGGTCGGTCAGGTGAAGGTGTACCGGTCCGCCGCCACCAGCGCCGTGGTGCCGGCCGGGGTAGTGACGGTCACGTCGACGGCTCCGGTGGCGTGAGGCGGTGTAGTCACGGTGACGATGGTGCCGGCCGCATTTACGGTGAACGTGGTGGCCGGCGTAGTCCCGAACTTGATCGCCGTGGCCCCACCCAGGTTCACCCCGTTGATCTTGATCGAGGTGCCCCCCAAGCGGGTGCCACTGGCCACCGAGAGCGAAGTGATGGCAGGGGCGATGTAGGTGTACTGGTCGGCAGTCGAAGTGGCGGTGGTGCCGCTCGGGCTGACCACGGTGACGTCTACCAAGCCGGCACTGTGAGCCGGTGCGGTGGCGGTGATGATGGTGCCGGCCGCGTTCACACTGAACGTGGTGGCCGCGGTCGTGCCGAACTTGACCGAGGTAACAGTGCCGAGCATCGCCCCGTTGACCTTGATGACGGTCCCACCAGTGATGGTGCCGCTGTTCGGTGAGATCGAGGTCACCACCGGAGTGACGTAGGTGTACCGGTCCGCTGCCACCGGTGCGCTGGTGCCACCCGGGGTGATGACCGTGATGTCCACCGTGCCGGCGGCGTGGGCCGGAGCCACCGCCGTGACGTAGAGACCAGACGAGGCGACCGTGAAGCTGGTGGCGGGCGTGGTGCCGAACAGCACCGAGGTGGCACCAGTCATCGAGGTGCCGTTGATCTTCACACTGGTGGCTCCACTGGTCGGTCCGCTGGTGGTCCCGAGCGAGGTGATGGTCGGCCCGGTGTAGACGTACTGGTCAGCGGTGACGACCGGGCTGGTGCCGCCCAGGGCCGTGAGAGTGATGTCCACCGTTCCGACCACGTGGGCCGGCGAGGTGACGGTCACCAGGGTTCCGGTGCCGTTGACGCTGATGGACGTGCCCGGGGTGGTGCCGAATCGCACCGCGCTGGTGGCCTGGAGGTCGGTGCCGGTGATCTTCACCACGGTGCCGCCACCACCTGGGCCGGTGGCTGGTGCCACGGCCGTAATGGCCGGCACGACGTTGGTTACGGTCCAGGTGAAACTCTTGATGCCCGAGAACTTCGGAGTAGCGCTATCACCGGCGGTGGCCACCACCGAGTAGACACCGGCGAGGGTGGGGGTGCCCGACATGGTGCCGGTAGTCCGATCCATGACGATGCCGGCTGGAAGTCCAGTGGCCGTCCAGGCGAAGGTGACCGCTGGGCTGATCTGGGTGTCGGTGGCGGTCGCAATCACGGAGATGACGGCGTGGTTGGTGCTGGCCGACTGGTTGGCGATCGAGGCCACCGTCACCGTGTTGGTGATCGTCCACACGAACGAAGCCGACCGAGTGAATCCAGCCGAGTCGGTGGCAGTCAACTGCACGCCGAAGTAGGTGCCGCCCGTGGTCGGTGTCCCCGTGACGATTCCAGTTGTGGTGTTCATGGATAGGCCGGCGGGCAGGTTGACCACTGACCAGGACGTGATGGTGGCGGTCGACGACGAGTCGGTGGCCGACGGCGCGAACGAGGCGATGGCGGTACCGGTCACCGACGTCGGTGCGGCCGGCAGGGTGATGGTGACGACGTTGGTGATGGTCCAGGTGAACGAGGTCGTCCCGGTGTACCCGGCCGAGTCGGTCACCGTGATCACCACGGAGTAGACCCCAGCCGTGGTGGCCGCCCCCATCAACGTCCCCGAATCTGGGTCGATGGTGATGCCGGCAGGAAGCGTGCTACCGCTGGAGTAGGTCAAGGTGGCATTAATCGACGAGTCAGTGGCCCCGATGATGGTCGGAAGCACGGCCAGACCGGACACCTTGGTCATCGCCCCGGGGTTGACCACGGTGACGATGTTGGTGGTGGTCCAGGCGATGGTGAACGAGGCCGAATAGCCTGCACCGTCCGTGGCGGTCACGGTCACCAGCGTCGATCCGGCATCGGTCGGCACACCGGTGATGGCGCCGGTGGTGGCATTGATCGATAGACCCGAGGGCAGGCTGTCAGCCGTCCACGTGAGGGTGGCTGACGACTGGGTGTCGGTACCGGTGGGGCTGACCGTGGTGATGGCAGAGCCGGTCGCTGTGCTCTTGGAGGAGGGTCCGGAGACCGACACGGTGTTGTAGGTCGCCCAGGTGAAGGTGGTAGACCCCGAGAACGACGAGTTGTCGGTGGCGGTCAGCGCCACCGTGTAGGAACCAGGTGTGGTGGGCGTGCCGGTGATGGTCCCCGTCGAGGAACTGATCGACAGGCCAGTCGGCAGACCCGTGGCACTCCAGGTGAACGTGGCGTTGGTATCGGTATCGGTAGCTGACGATGCCAGCGGTGCGATAGCGCTCCCGGTCACTGTCGACTGATCGCCAGGGGCGGCCACAGTCACACCGTTGGTGATCGACCAGGAGAAGCTGGTCGAGCCGGAATAGCCCGAGTCGTCGGTGGCCGTCAGCGTGACGGAGTAGATGCCGGTGGTGGTAGGAATGCCGGTGACGGCCCCGGTCGAGGAGTTGATGCCCAGTCCTGCTGGGAGGCCGGATGCCGTCCAGGTCAAGATGGCACCCGAAGCCGTATCGGTGGCTGAAGGCGTCAGGGTGACTGCATCTCCAGTGGGGGATGCTCGGTTGGCCACCGCCGACACGACCACCGAGCTGTTGATGGTCCAGGTGAATGCGGCCGAACCAGCGTGGCCGGTGTTGTCACTGGCCAGAAGCCCGACCGAGTAGGTGCCCGGAGTGGACGGTGTACCGGTGATCGTCCCCGTGGAGGAACTGATCGACAGCCCGCCAGGCAGGCCAGTCGCCGACCAGGTGATGGTGGCACCGGAGTCAGTGTCGGTGGCAATCGAGGTCACCGGGGTGATGGCCGAGCCGGTCAGGTTGGACTGGTTCCCTGGATTGGTGACGCTGATGGTCGAGGAGATGCCCCAGGTGAACGAGGTGGATCCGGTGAAGCCGGCGGTGTCAGTGGCCGTGATGGTCACCGAGAAGACCCCGGCCGTAGTCGGGGTACCGGTGACGGATCCGGTGGAGGAGTTGATAGAGAGGCCCGCAGGCAGGCCCGAGGTGGTCCAGGTGAAGGACTGGCCGGACTGGGTGTCGGTGGCCGAGTTGGTCAACGTGCTGATGGCTGTACCGGCCGGCGAGGTCCGGTTGGACTTGGACAAGACGGCAACGGTATTGGTCGTCGTCCATGTCAGTGCGGCCGAACCGGCGTGCCCGGTGCTGTCGGAAGCGACGATCAGGACCGAGGCCGAGCCTGGTGTGGTGGGGGTGCCGGTGATCGTCCCGTTGGAGGCGTTGATTGACAGACCAGCCGGCAGCCCGGTAGCCGACCAGGTGATCGTGACACCGATATCGGTGTCGGTGGCACTCGACGTCAGCGGGGTGATGGCTGAGCCGGTGGTGCTGGTCTGGTTACCCGGATTGGCCACCGTGATCGATGAGGTGAGGGTCCAAGTGAACGAGGTGCTGCCGACGAAGGAGTTCGTGTCCGTGGCGTACAGCACCACGGCGTAGGCACCACCGGTCGTCGGGGTTCCGGTGATGGACCCGGTGGAGGCATTGATCGACAGACCAGTGGGCAGACCCGAGGCGGTCCAGGTGAAGGTCTGGCCGGACTGGGTGTCGGTGGCCGAGTTGGTCAGATTCGAAATGGCCGAACCCGAGGCGTTGGACTTCGTGCCCGGGTTGGCCACGGTGACCGCACCAGTGATGGTCCAGGTGAAGGTGGCCGAGCCCGAATAGGTCGCCCCGTCAGTGGCGGTGATGGTCACCGAGCAGGTGCACGAGGTCGTCGGCGTGCCGGTGATCGACCCGGTGGAGGAGTTGATCGACAGACCAGTAGGCAGGCCCGAGGCGCTCCAGGTCAGGGTGGCTCCGGACTGGGAGTCAGTGGCCGAGTTGGTCAAGGTGGAGATGGCCGAACCCGAGGCGTTGGACTTGGCCCCCGGGTTGGTCACGACCACGGTGTTGGTGGTGTTCCACGTGAAGGTGGCCGAGCCCGAGTAGGCGGCCACGGCGTTATCGGTGGCGGTGATGGTCACCGAGGCCGAGCCCGGGGTGGTGGGGGTGCCGCTGACGACACCAGTGGAGGCGTTGATCGACAGACCAGCAGGCAGACCTGACGCGGTCCAGGTGAGCGTGGCCGTAGACGAGGAGTCGGTGGCGGCTGGGGTGAAGCTGGCGGCCGATCCGGTGGCGTTCGACTTGGTGCCCGGGTTGGTCACGACCACGGTGTTGGTGATGGTCCAGGTGAACGAGACCGAGTTGGCGACGCTGGCGTTGTCAGTAGCGGTGATGGTCACCGAGTAAGCGCCCGCCGTGGTGGGGGTGCCACTGATCACGCCAGTCGAGGAGTTGATCGACAGACCAGTAGGCAGGCTCGAGGCGGTCCAGGTCAGCGTGGCCACAGATGAGGTGTCGGTGGCGGTGGCGGTGATGGGGGAGATGGCCGTGCCCGACACGTTCGACTTGGCCGACGTGGTCGGGTTGGTGACGGCCACCGTGTTGGTGATGGTCCACGAGAAGCTGGCGGACCCGGCGAAGCTGGCGGTGTCAGTGGCCGTGATGGTCACCGAGTAGACCCCAGCCGTAGTGGGGGTGCCGGTGACCGCACCAGTCGAGGCGTTGATCGACAGGCCCGTCGGCAGACCCGAAGCGGTCCAGGTGAGCGTCGCGCCGGACTGGGTGTCGGTGGCCGAGTTAGAAGCGGAGGCGGCCGAGCCTGAGGCGTTGGACTTGGCCGAGATGCCAGTCACGCTCACCGTGTTGGTGATGGTCCAGGCGAA
>JBAXCY010000108.1:0-10378 GCA_037141235.1 Acidimicrobiales bacterium
GACGACGACAGGTATTGCTGCCCCCGGCGTCTCCTCCAGGTATCCGTGACGGGACAGGAAGGCCAACAACAGATCAGCGGCCTCGGATGCATCGGCGGGGTGGAGGACGGTCGGTGGTTCGTGGGCCACCAGGGCTCCGGTCAGCTCCAGGAGCCGTACCCGTGGATCGGGGTCGGCGGGGGCAGGCAGGATCTGCGTGCGAGGGGTGAAAGGGCGGGTGGGACCCACATGGAACGATCCCGGACCTGGCGCTATCGGGTGGGCAGCCGAAGTCACAGCAGTTGACGTATTGCCGGTCGATCCGGCCGCCGGGGTGGGGTCGGTGGTGGCCAGGGCACCGGACAGTGAGGCTCGACGCAGCCGGACACCGGCGCCCTCCACCGAGCAGACAGCAGGCAAGGAGACTCGGAGCTGCTCGCGCCACCCACCATCGAGCCGACGCTCGACCAGGAGCGTCCAAGGTGCACCGTCGACTGCACCATCGACTCCACCGTCGACTGCACCCTCGCTTATCACCGACACCAAGCCGAGGGCCTGGGAGGCGCCGAGCTCATGGGCCAGGTAGGCGGGCAGGGCTCCGGTCCCACGGTCCACGGACCGGTCACCGCACAGCACCAGATCCGGACGGCCGAAGGGGGCGATGGCGGCCACCAGGATGCGAGCCAGGGCCCGTTCGTCCTCGACCAACTCAGCCACGTAGCGGTGGCCGTCTCCTTCGTCACCGAGGGGGATCCGAACCACGACCACCCCCAAGGCGGCCACATCACGCAGGACCGGATCGACTGATTCGGGACCGACACATGCCACAACCACGCGACCCGACCATGCGTCGGCGATCCGGAGAGCGTGCTCGAGCGCAGCGCCATCGGCCGGGGTCAGTCCGACGCCGAGGCGGTCGCGGGTGACCGTCCCCACGAGGGGGTCGACATCTGGCCGCAGATCGGTGATGCGCAGGCAGGCCACGATGAGCGGCCCACCGCTACGTCCTGGTGTCGTGCTGCCCGCAGGCGCTGGTGCCACCGGTCGAACGCTCATCCGTGATGGAACACAACGCCATGGCCGCCGTCGGGGTAGGTCCAGGTGATGGCGCCATCTGAGTTGCAGACCATGTAACAGGTGCCGCACTCGAAGCACTCCTCGTAGTTGAAGAGGATGCCACCATCAGCCGTGGGGGCGAACAGGTTGGCCGGGCAGGCGCTCACGCATGCCTTGGTGGTACAGGAGCGGCAGATGTCCGAGTCCACCGCTATGTGGGCCCGGGCTCCTATCCGGAAGTCGACGGTGGCCATCCGCTGCGCAAACGAGATGCCATCCCACTTGCCGGCACCGGGCATCACCGCGCTCATCCGAAGATCCTCAGGCCGCGGAGCGTGTCGCCAGCCAACTGGCGGAGCTTCACGCCGTGGCGTGCTGCCATCTGTCGGGTGAGGGCGAGTGCCCCAGCCTTGGGGGTCGGATTGGTCACGGTGAACATCCCTTCGGCCAGGTCGCAGATGAGTCCTGGATAGCGCTGCTGCACCCGCTCCGACAGCACCAGAGAGGGTGCTTTGCGCAGGCGTTTGTGGTCGGCCAAGACGAACTGGCCCTCGAGGTCGGCACGGTAGGAGGCAAGACCCTTGGCCGAGCAGTCCCCCTGAGACAGTGCTCGGTCCGTCGCCTGGCCGGCGGCATATCCGGAACCGATGGCGAAGTTGACACCTTCGAGCCACAATCCGGCGGCCAACGTCATGGCGCCGGCGTCGCCGGCGATCAGCAGGCCGTCGGCGGCCAGGGCCGGCATGGTGTCGTAGCCACCCTCGGGGATGAGGTGGGCGCCGTACTCGCGCAGCGTCGACCCGGCCAGCAGCGGGGCGATGGTGGGGTGGGCCTTGAGGTCGGCGATGAGCGCTTCGGGCCGCACGCCGGAGGCGGCCAACTCGGGCAGGGAGACAACGACACCGATGCTCACTGAGTCGGCGTTGGTGTAGAGGAAGCCGCCACCGGGGATGCCTCGGGTGCAGCCGAGGATCTCCATGTCAACCCCTTCGTGGTCCTGGACCCCGAACCGCTCATTGATGGCCCCGGGGGGAAGGTCGAGGACCTCCTTGACGCCCAGGGTGTGATGGGAGGCCTCGGCCCGGGGCAGCAGCCCGGCTTCCTTGGCCAAGAACGAGTTCACCCCGTCACAGGCGATGACGACGGGTGCGCGCAACTCGGCCCCGTCACGGTCGGTGCGCACGCCGACCACACGGCCAGCCGAGTCTTGGATCAGACCGGTGGCTACTGTCGAGGTGACCAGTCGGGCCCCAGCATCGGTGGCTTTACCAGCCAGCCAGGCGTCGAAGTGGCTGCGCAACGTGGTCATGCCGTTGTAGGGGGCGGATCCCCAGGCTTGGGATCGGAAGTCGACGGAGAGCGACTGCGTGCCCGTCATCATCATGGTGGAGCGCCGGACCACCCATCGCTCGACCGGTACCTCCTCCCACCAGTTGGGAACGATGTTGTCGAGGACCCGCCCGTAGACGACGCCTCCGTATACGTTCTTGGATCCAGGGAACGGGCCGCGTTCCACCAGCACCACCGATCGGCCCGCTCGGGCCAGGGCCAGGGCGGCGGATGCACCGGCCGGGCCGGCGCCGACCACTACAGCATCGAACTCGATCTGCTCAGGCATGGTTCCCCTCAGAGGTTCCCGACGGCGACCCCGTCGAGGCAACGCCGGCCACGTCCACACCCAAACGTCGTGCCAACTCGGCTACCAGGTCGCCGGCATCAGCCACCAAGCCGAGGTCGGCCATGGCCGTCATGGGGCACGACGGATCGGTATTGATACTGACGATATGGCGGGGGTTGCCGAGGCCTCCGGTGTGCTGGGCTGCCCCGGATACACCGAACGCCACGTAGAGGTCGGGGTCGACAGTGACGCCGGTGGTACCGATCTGGCGCTCGTAGCCCGTCCAGCCGGCATCGGTGGCCACCCGGGTAGCGCCAGCGGATCCGCCTAAGGCGGCGGCTACGTGGACGAGGACGGAGAACCGCGAGGTGGCCCGTTGGTCGTCGAGTCCGGTGACGAGCCCGGCACCCCCGGCCAGCACCCGGGTGGCATCCACCAGGTCCATGGTGTGGAGGTCGGGGGCCAGGAGCTCGACCAAGTCGGGGTCGGGTACGTCCGGTGCGAACTGACTGGTCGACCCGTTGCCGAATGACACCAGCTCTTCGATGATCGCCCCAGGGGAGCTGATCGACTCGTGCTCGCCACCGTGCTCGCCACCGTGCGCCCCACTCTGCGCACCACGGGTTCCACCGATCAAGGTGACCACGGCTGGGCCGCCCACGTCGATCGGGACCAGCACGTGATCGTCCACCCGGGCCACCGAGGCGTGCACGCCGGGAGTCCCGTCCTTGTCGAGGCGCACGTTGGCTGTCAGCACCCGGGCCAGCAGCGGACGTCCCATGGCAGCGGCCAATCGGGGGGCGAGGTCACGTCCATCGGGCGAAGCAGGCAGGACGACCAGGGTCTCGGGTCCGACCAGGGGCGCAAGGGCATGGGCCAACACGCCGGGCCGGAATCCGGGACCGGTCTCCCGCCACCAGGCATGGACGACCCCGGGCAGGTCGCGTGTGGCATCGGCCGCACCGGACCCGACCACCACCACTCGACCACCGGCCTCGGCCACCGCCTCGGTGGCACCGATCGGAAGCCGCCCGTCGCGGGCTACCACGATCGCCACTGCAGACAGAATCTGATCTTGACTCACGGCACTCACGGCACTCACAGCGACACCGCCACACGGTTTCCCTCAATGACCGCGGCGTGGGCTCGCCTCGGGGCCAAGCAGTCGCCGATGCGGTGGACCTCGAAGGGTGCGCCGTCGAGGGCATGCCACAGATCGTCCTCGGGCTGCTGATGCACCGAGCACACCACCCAGTCGCACGGCCTGGTTACATCGGTTCCGGTCGGGTGGTGCTGGAGCTGGAGGACGATGCCACCCGATGCTCCACCGGCCAGGCCGTCGGCTGAGGTGACCCCCATGGGAACGAGGTCAACGTTCTGGGCGATCCCCTTGTCGTGCGCCTTGACGTTCCACATCTCCATGTCGAGGGTGATCCCGAGATCCTGGGCCACCACCATGCCGTTGGTCACGATCTCGACGTCGCAGCCCCGGTCGGCCAGCAGCTCGGCCGTCGAGGTGGCCTGGTGGAAGCCGAGCTCGTCGACCACCACCACTCGACCCTCGGGATGGACCCGGCCCTCGAGCACGTCGCGCACATCGACCACCCGGGGCTCTTCGCCGGCCCACCACGGCCGGGCCGGGCGTGCGCCGGTGGCCACGATCACGACATCGGGCGACTCGGCTCGCACCAGGTCGGCCGTGGCCTCCACCCCGATGCGGATATCTACGCCCTCACGGCGGGCGGCCACGATGAGGTTGCGGGCGATATCGAAGAACTCGGCCCGGCTGGGTACGGACGCGGCCACGTGGGCCTGACCGCCCAGGCGGTCGTGGCGCTCGAACAGCACCACCTTGTGCCCTCGCTCGGCGGCGGTCACTGCGGCCTGCAGGCCCCCCGGGCCGCCGCCGATCACCACGACCTTGCGCCGTCGGCGGGGGAGAGGGACGATCGACGACTCCCGTCCGGCCAGGGGGTTTTCGATGCAGCCCAGCCATCGGTTGAGACCCATCCTGCCCACGCACTCCTGATTGCACGACAGACAGGTGCGGATGTCGGTGGCATGCCCGGAGCGAGCCTTGGCCGCGAAGTCGGGGTCGGCGATCTGTCCCCGGACCACGCCCACCAGATCGCAGACACCGTCAGCGAGCGCCCGGTCGGCCTGGAGCGGGTCCTTGAACCGTCCCACTCCCACGACCGGGATATCGACGGCGTCGCGGATAGCACTCGGGATGAACAAGGCGTACCCCGGTGGGATCTGCATGCTGGCCTCGATCATGTACAGGGTGGCGGTGGCCACTCCGATCGAGGTGTTGATGTAGTCGACCTGCCCGGTGGCCTCGACCATGCGGGCCACGGCTACGGCATCTTCGATCCCGGTCCCGCCTTCGATGAGCTCGTCGCCGCACAGCCGAACG
Organism: Acidimicrobiales bacterium; assembly: GCA_037141235.1. Classification (GTDB taxonomy): domain Bacteria; phylum Actinomycetota; class Acidimicrobiia; order Acidimicrobiales; family RAAP-2; genus Bog-756. The sequence continues at coordinate 5,070 of JBAXCY010000108.1, forward strand.
CCGAGCGCCCGGTCGGACCCGATGGTGGAGCGCACGGCGTCGACGATCTCGAGGAGGAGCCTGGCCCGGTTGGCCAACGTGCCGCCGTAGGCATCGGTGCGCCGGTTGGTGGCGGGCGACAGGAAGCCACGCACGATGGAGGAGTGCGAGCACTGGAGTTCGATACCGTCGAAGCCACCGGCGATGCAGTGCCCGGCGACAACGGCATATCCGTCGATGATCTCGGCTATTTCGTGGAGTTCGACGGCTTTGGGGACCTCGCGGAACAGCGGGTCCGGCACGGGGCTAGGTGCCCACACGGGCAGGCGCGAGTACATCGACGAGGCTTGGCCGCCGTTGTGGTTGATCTGAGCCAGGATCGGCACGCCGTGGGCGTGGACCGCATCGGTGATCTTGCGGTAGCCGTCGATCACGTCGGGGTGGAAGCCATGGATGAGCTTCTCGTAGGGCCAGTCCGTCGGGTGGGTGGAGTGCTCCTCGGTGATGATGAGCCCGGCCCCGCCGGCCGCCCGGGCTGCGTAGTAGGCGGCGTGCTGGTCGGTGGGCCGACCATCGGTGGCGTAGTTGGTCAGGTGCGCAGAGAAGACGATCCGGTTGGCCACCGTCACTGGGCCGATGCGCAGCGGGGTAAAGAGATGCTTGTAGGTGCCCCCCGCGCTCATGGCGCCGACCTGGCTGGTGTGACCGACCTGACGCGGATGATTCTCATCGGGCCGATGCCCCGGCGTCGACGGTCATGGTGAGCCCGGTGACATAGCGGGCCTCGTCGGAGGCCAAGAACAGCACGGCGTTGGAGACATCAGCAGACCGCACCAGGTCGACCGGGAGTGAGTTGAGGAAGAGCGAACCCACATCGGGGCTGGCCTCGATGCGTTCGGTCAGGCCGGTCATCCCGTTGAGCATCGGGGTGTCGACCCCGGTCGGGTGGAGGCTGTTGACCCGGATATGGCGACCAGCCAACTCGTTGGCCAGGCTGCGCATGATCCCGACCACCCCGTGCTTAGAGGCAACGTAGGGGGTGAGGAAGGGCTGACCCTTCAACCCGGCTGTCGAACTGATCAGGATCATGCAGCCGCCACCGGCCGCCTCGAGGTGGGGGATGACTGCGGTGCACGTGTTCCACACCCCGGTGAGGTTGATGCCGATGACCGTGGCCCACACCTCGGGGGTGACCTCGTCGTAGCGCTGGATCGAGCACACCCCGGCATTGGCGATAGCGATGTCGAGCCGGCCGAGTTCGGCGACCCCGTCGGCCACGGCCGAGGCCATGGCCTGGGCATCGCGTACATCCACCACTCGGGTGACCACCCGGGCGCCGGCCTCTTCGACGAGGCGGGCCGTGGTGGCCAGGTCGTCAGGGGTGGCGGTGGCATAGGAGATCTCCTCCACCGGGGCACAGATGTCGAGGGCGATGATGTCGGCGCCCTCGGTGGCCAGACGCACCGCATGGCTCCGTCCCTGTCCGCGGGCGGCCCCGGTGACCAGGGCGACTTTGCCAGCCACCCGACCGGATGCGCGGTCGGTGGGGGTGACATCAGTGGGGGTGGCATCAGTCGGGATGCGGTCGGAACTGCTCACGAAGTTGCTCCTGTGGTCGCCGGGATGCGAGCGGTGGGCAGCAGCCCGCAGATCTCGAATGCCCGACGCCGGCCCTCGATCACGGCGTCCAGGGCAGAACGGGGGGCGACACAGTCGCCGGCGCGAGGGGTACCTGGTCGCTCGTCGTACAGCGCCTCGTCGGGCAACCGATGGCCGCAGTCGATGACGACGCCAGCCGGCACGGTGCGCTTCTCACCTGTCCAGACATCCTCCAAGATGACGTGCCCATCAGCGATGCCACGCACGAGTACTCGCAGTTCACGGCGAACGCCGGCCCGCTGCAGTCGGGTATTGGCATCGGCCAGGTCGCCGGTCAGCGACAACAAGGTCCCCGCGATCTGATCGGCGGTGGCGATGGCCACGTCGCGCCCAGTGCCGGCCAGCCACTCGGCCACGCCCACACCTATCGGGCCGCCGACGGGATCGTGCACCACCACCGGTCCGTCGGGGAGCGCATCGATGCCGGCGGCCAGGGCGGCTGCAGCATCAACCACGGGGATCGATCCGTCGCTGTCCATGGCCCATGGTGCCGGCCGACTGCCGGTGGCGATCACCACGCTGGTCCCATCAGCCCGGGCGGCATCGAGGTCGGATGCAGTGGCCTCGTGTCCCAGCTCCACAGTGACGCCGAGCCGGGCGCACTCGGACTCGAGCCAGTCAGCAAGTCGGGCCAGCCGCTCGCGTCCCGGGCCTACGGCCGCGGCACGGAGGGCACCACCGGCCCGATCAGACCGCTCGAGGACGCGTACTCGCTGACCCTGGAGACTCAGAACCCGTGCGCACTCGAGGCCGGCCACGCCGGCCCCGACCACGAGGGTGTTGGCGGGGGTGACCGTCATCGCCGACGCCGGGGAGACCGACGGATCGAGGTCGACCGTCTCGTGGCCGGCACGGGGATCGCCGATGCAGCTGATCACCGGATTGCGGTTGTCGCGCACTCGACAGGCCTGATTGCACAGGACGCACGGTCGGGCTTCAGAGGTACGGCCATCGCGGGCCAGCACCACCAGCTGGGGCTCGGCGATCTGAGCCCTGGTCATCTCCACCAGGTCGGCAGCACCTTCGGATAGTGCTCGTTCTGCCTGGTCGAGGTCGACGACACTTCCTTGGAACACCACCGGTACCCGGCCAGCGGCAGCCGTGCGCATCGACGCGCACAGATCGAGGTTGAATCCGGCAGGGGTGTGGGCATCGGGCCGGTAGGCGGTGGCGGAGTAGGGCCCACCTCGCACGACGACCAGGAGGTCGATCCGATCAGCCAGGGCATCGACCTGCTCGGCGGCGTGCTCCGGGGTGACTCCGGCCCACGGGGCCAACTCGTCGCACGACAGGCGCAGGGCCACCAGATTGTCTGGACCCACAGCCGCCCGTACGGCATCGAGTACCTCGGTGGTCAGTCGCAGCCGGTCTTCGCCATAGGCGTCGGATCGTTGGTTGGTCAGGGCGGAGTGGAACTGACGAAGGATCGATAACGGACCGGCATCGACCTCGACGCCGTCCATGCCAGCGTCGACCGCGGCCCGGGCAGCCGAGGCGAACCCGCCCACTAGGGCGTCGATCTCGGGTTGTCCCATGGCCATCGGCATCTCGCGGGTGGCCACATCGGCCACCGGGGACGGGGCCCACAGCACCGACTGGGAGTACGCACTCGATCCCTGACCACCGGCATGCCCCAACCCGGCTAGCACCACCGTGCCGTACCGATGGCAGGCGCTGGCGATGTCGCGCCAGCCTGGCCCGCAGTCCGAGGCCAAGGGGGCCCGCTCATAGGGCCAGTCCGACGGGTGCACCGAAGCCGTCTCGGTAACGAGCACACCGGCACCACCGGCGGCCCGGGCCTCGTAGTAGGCAACGTGGCGAGTGCTGAGGGCGCGCATGGTCCCGAGGTTGGTTTCATGGGGGCCAAACAGCACCCGGGACGGAGCAGTCCGCGGTCCGAGGACGAACGGGCCGGTGAGAGCGGCCACTGGTCAGTCGGTCTGCAGGCCGAGAGCGGCGCCGGCTAGCGGGCTCTCGTCACATTGCCGGTCGGGAGGACGGGCCGGGGTGACGACGGCAGTGGCCGATCCAGCGGAGGACTCAGCCCCCGTAAGCGGCGGTCCCAGGGTCAACGTCACCGGGACCTTGCGGGGGCGAGACGAGTGGTCGGGGGAAGGACGGGGGGTCTCGACCTCGCCCAGGGCGTCAAGGGCGTGCTCGCCGTGGCCGAGGACGCACTCCGGGTCGGGCCCGTCGAGGGGGAGGCCGGTGAAGAACTTGGCGGCCATGCACCCGCCCCGACAGGCGTCGTAGTGGCCGCAGGACCCGCACGCCCCCGCGCTCTGCGGCTCCCGCAACTCGAGGAAGAGGTCTGAGGTTCGCCACACCGAGGTGAACCCTCCAGTCGAGCGCACGTTGCCGGCCAGGAACTCGTCATGGATGGCGAAGGGGCAGGCGTAGACATCGCCGACCGGATCGACCAAGCACACCACCCGGCCGGCTCCACACAGGTTGAGACCCGGGAGGGCGTCGCCGTAGGCAGCCAGGTGGAAGAAGGAGTCACCGGTGAGCACGTCTTCGCCCCGAGCTACCAGCCAGTCGTAGAGCTGGCGTTGTTGGGCGGCCGTCGGATGCAACTCGTCCCACACATCGGCACCACGGCCCGAGGGCCGCAGGCGGGTCAGTCGGAGCTGGGCCCCGTAGCGGTCGGCGATGGCCTTGAAGGCGTCGAGCTGGGAGACGTTGTGGCGGGTGACGACGACCGAGAGCTTGAAGCCAGCGAACCCAGCGGCAAACAGGCGCTCCATAGCCACTACGGCGGTGGCGAACGAGCCCTCGCCCCGCACGGCGTCGTTGATCTCGGCGGTGGCGCCGTCCAGAGAGATCTGCACGTCGACGTAGTCGCTTCCAGCCAGTCGAGCGGCTACCGCCTCGGTGATCCTCGAGCCGTTGGTCGAGAACTTCACCCCTACGTGGTGCTCGGTGGCGTAGTCGACCAGCTCCCAGAAGTCGGAGCGGATGGTGGGCTCGCCCCCGCCGATGTTGACGTAGAAGATCTGCATGCGCTCGAACTCGTCGATGAGCGCCTTGCACTCGTCGGTCGAGAGCTCGCCCGGGTCGCGCCGGCCCGAACTCGACAGACAGTGCACGCAGGCCAGGTTGCAGGCGTAGGTGAGCTCCCAGGTGAGGCAGATGGGGGCGTCGAGACCACGTTCGAACCGATCGACGAGCCGGGTCCCGGCCGGGGCGAGGGCAGTCATGCCACTCGCTCACAGATCATGCCGGACTCCGCCAATGTTCCCAAGGCCTGCTCGTAGGTGTCGAGCTCCTCGGCGGCTACCCCTGCTGCCCGGCAGGCATCCAGCCCCGAGGGCTGGTCGGCCAAAGACTCGACCACGGTGAGCAGGGTGCGACTCTTGAGAAAAGAGAGGCGTCGGGTGCCGAAGTGGTAGGCCAGCGCGCCGAACGACTCGGGCCGGAGGGCCACCTGCGGGTGGAGGGCCCACGGCAGCGCCGAGTCATAGGGGACGCCGGTGGACGGTGTCGTGGTGGGAGGCATCAGATCGTGCTCGATTCGCTCGGGTGTCCGCTACGGGCCTAGTAGACGCCGCACATCCCGTCGATGGAGACATCTTCGACAAGGAGGTCTGCAGTGATGAGTGGAGCAGAAGCAGGTACGGCGTCTTCGGGGGCGGCGTCGGGTGACACGGCGTCGGGTGACACGGCGTCGG
>JBAXCY010000109.1:0-9843 GCA_037141235.1 Acidimicrobiales bacterium
ACGCCGTCATCAACGCCGTCATCAACGCCGTCAGGACCGACCGAAGCGCCGGGCCCACCAGTTGGGGTCGCGGGCATGGGCGTGGAAGTGGTCAGGGATCTGGCGCATCACCCGGTCGTAGGACCAGACGCCCTCGCCCAGTTTTCGGTCGGCCACCAAACCCAACTGGACCAGCATGTGCTCGACGTCGGCCTCGGGAGGTTCGTTGCCGTGCTGCTTCCACACCACCATCGGCACGTCGCACACTTCGCAGTCGGCCACCCAGCACGTGTCGTCCTCGAAGTGCCACTCGGTGATCCGGGCCGCCTCGCACAGTTCGCACGTTCCGTCGTGGCGGCTCATTGGGTGTACACGTTGACTGTGGAGCCGACCGGGACCGAGGTCCCGCCCGCCGGTGCGGTAGAGACCACGGTGGTGGCCCCCGAGGGACCGTAGGGGCCTCCGGCCACCAGGCCAAGGGCGGCCAGGGAGGCGGCGGCCGACGACGGCGACTTGCCGGTCAATGACGGAATGGTGACTGGTTGGGGTCCACGCGATACCTGCACCGATACCGAAGAGCCGAATGGCTGGACACTGGCGGCCGCCGGGGTCGTCCCCATCACTTGGCCGACCGGCACCGTCGACGAGTAGGTCTTGGCCTCGACCGGTGCGAAGCCAGCCGCCGTCAGCGCGCCAGCAGCCGATGCGTAGGTCGATCCAGACCCCGCCACTGCCGGAACTGCTACCGGGGCATGACCCTTGGAGGTGATGATGGTCACCGTCGAGCCGTACCGGGAACTGACAGCCGGTGTAGTGCCGACGATGGCGCCGGTCGCCACTGTCGAGCTGTAGACAGCTGCCTCTGGCGGACACACGCCGACCAGATGGACGCCAGCCAGTGCGCCAATGGCGTCGGTGCAGTTGGAGAACGTGGTCAGGTTTGGAATGGTCACCAGCGGCGGCCCCGTGGACACCGCCACGGCGATGGCCGAGCCCTGCTTGAGCGTCACCTGCTGACCGCCCGACCGGGCCGACGGCACCTGGCTGATCACCCGGCCGGCCGGCACCTTGATCGACGAGGTCCGGCTGGCCACGGTGACCTGCAGATGACCAGGGGCAGCCGCGGTAGTGGCGGCGCCCAGGGTTCGGCCGACCAGCACCGGCACCGGACTCGACGGGGTAAAGACCTTGGCCTCGATCGCCCAGGCGGCGCCTGCACCTAGGAGGGCGACCACCAGGATGCAGATGGCCACCACTACCGGCCACCGCCGTCGGCGCTTCGAGGCAGACGCGATGGCCAGCGCTTGTGGTGTTACTGGCATCACCACACCCAACTCCGTGAGATCCGAGCGGCCACCAGGCGCCGGTGCGACCGGGGGGTGCTCGGGCTGCTCGGACGCAGTCGTCAGCCCCACGGCAGCCGCCATCAAAAAGGGGTCGCCGTCGTGTCCCACGGGGGCGGCCCCGGGGCTCACCAGGGGCAGCGGATCGGGCTCGGGCAGGGTGGCGGACAGGTTGGACAGGGCCAGTCCCAACTGGGCGGCGTCGTATCGCTCGGCCGGATCGGGAGCGGCCGCCCACATCAGCACCTCACCCAGCGGTCCGAGGGCTTCGTGCTCGGGCAGTAGCGCGCCCAGGCGAGCCATGAGGGTGGCGATGGTGGTGTCGCCGATGAACGGGGACTCGCCGGTGACGCCTTCGTAGAGCACGAGGGCCAGTCCGTAGACGTCGGCCTTGCCATCGAGGACCAAGCCCTCGACCTGCTCGGGGGCGGCGTAGCGGGCCGTGCCCAAGATGGCGCCGTCGGGCTCGGTCCAGGCCGCCTCGGCCAGGGCCCGAGCCAGACCGAAGTCGGCGATGCGCAGGCGGCCGTCAGCGTCGAAAAGGATGTTGGCCGGCTTGATGTCCCGGTGGATCAGGCCCCGCCGGTGGGCGTAGTCGAGTCCAGCACAGGCCTCGATGCCGATGCGGACCGCCTGTTCGGGGGTGAGCAGCATCCCGGTATCGAAGACCTGGCGCAGCGAGCCCCCGGCCAGGTACTCAAGTACCAGGTAGGGCTCGTTGCCCTCTTCACCCCAGTCGTAGACCCGCAGGATGTTGGGGTGGTTGAGGGCAGCTACCGCACGGGCTTCGGCCCGGAACCGCTTGAGAAAGGCCTGGTCACCGGCGAGGGCGGGGTGGAGGACCTTGATGGCCACTTGGCGGTGGAGGGATACGTCGTCGGCTAGGTAGACGTGGGCGGACGCACCGGTGCCCACGGCGGTGACAAGTCGGTAACGGTCGCCGAGGACACGTCCGATGGAGTCGGTGAGACTCGGCATGGCGCTTCCAATCGTAGTGACCGCAGGCCGTCGAGCGGTGGAGGGTGGGTCAGAGCGCTGAAATGTCCATGTCGCCTTAGGGTGTGGGCCAGATTCGACTCCAGACGGCCTGGATCATGGCTCGCACTAATCGAAGTCTGAGGCACATCCTTGATGGCGCGACGAAGGCGGGGCCGGAGCCCCGCCTTCGTGCGCCCTCACCCCGAAGGGCGTGGGTTCAGACTGCCTTAGACCTTGACGAAGTCCAAGTGGCTGTTACCACCAATCGTGGCTGTGGCGATTGTCAGCCCAGGAACGGTGTTACCAGCGGCACCCAGGTAGTCAGCGAAGAACGCACCAGTGGTGGCCGGTCCTGTGTCGCTAACGAGGCAGATCAGCAGGTCATACGTGAGACCCGCAACCGCTGTGGGTCCGAAGAGATGGAACCCGATGGTGGATCCACAGGCTCCCAAGACCACAGACTCGGTTCCTTGGGTAACCCCACTGCACGGGCCCGCCGGGTAAGTGGCGCCACAGGCATCACCGATCACCAACGCTACCTTGTTGCCGTTGTCGTATGCCTTGGGCGGCTTGGCCTGCAGGGCCGTAACGATCGTCGACACACCAGCAGACGCAAGGTTGTTGGCGTTCGAGTACGCATACGGGAGCTTCGCAGTCCACGCAAGGCACGCATCGGGCAATGTTGCCGGTGCGATGGGAGCAACGTAGTTAGCGGCGGCCGGGTTGCACTGAGTAGCTGAGGTGGGCAGCTTGTTCGTGAGGGTCGTGGTGCCGGTGGCTCCTGATCCACAGCCGGTGCCGGTGGCGGTGACCGAAGAGATGGACTTCACGATGGACTTCTTGCCCAGTGTCCCGCCGTAGCTCAGTCCAGGAGCAACGAACGTGACGGATCCGGTTCCGGCACAACTCTGCGTGGTGTAAGTCTTCACAGCGCCCGCAGTGGACGAATCACTGACCGAGGCGATAGCCGTGAAGGCGGTAGCGGTAAGCGCTACTGCCCCCGCTACCACAAGCATTTTGCGAATCATGTTGACTCTCCTTGTTTCCCCCGTGTCACCACGGGCTCTGAGTCAGGCGACGGTCGCCCCCCGACGTAACGCACAACCACCAGCCAGAAGATCCCCCGGGCCAGTGACATGAGGAACAACGAACGACTCCCTCATACCGTTACAAGATTCGCTACCGGATCTAACGCACTGCCTGCGCAATCGGTACCGTCGAACCGACGCCCCCCGATGCCCCTGCACTACGAGATAAGACCCGATACCCCTTGCCCTGCCCGGAACACTTCTGTTCCAGTACTCGTAGACTAATGAGTGAACCCCCCGTTTACAAGCGGTACGAGTTGCAACAGCCAGGCAACTGAGAAGATCATCAATTTTGGCTATGTAGCCGAAGGCGGCCGTTTCAGGGCAACTCCGACCCGATCCAGATAAATGCTGCGGGTCCTGCGTCAGGTCCGGCGTCAGGTCCGGCGTCAGTTACCCATGGGCAGGTCACCCGTCGCCAGGAACTCTTCGAACTGGCCACCGTCGACCACGGGCACACCGAGTTGCTCTGCCTTGGTCACCTTGGAGGCACCCGGGGCACGGCCGACCACCACCGCAAACGTCTTCTTGGACACCGACCCCGTTGACTTACCTCCTCGGGCCACCATGGCCGCCTCGGCCTCGTCGCGGGTGTAGCCATCGAGTGCCCCAGTGACCACCACTGCCTTGCCAGTCAGCGTCTGGGTGAGCGCGTCCGCACTCCCGGCACCAGGGGGTGTCGGTTCCACCAGATGCAGCCCGGCAGCGGTCAACCGGTCGACGACCCCCCGGTTGACCGGGGAGGCGAACCAAGCCACCACGCTCGAGGCGATGATCGCCCCGACCCCGTCGATGTCAGCCAGAACCTCTTCGTCGGCGGCCAGCACTGTGTCGATGTCGCGACAGGCCCGGGCCAACGCCACCGAACCGACCTGGCCCAAGTGTCGAATGCCGAGTCCGGTGAGCACCCGGCTGAGCGGTCGGCTACGTGACTCGTCGATGGCAGCCAGGAGGTTCGCCGTCGACAGGGAGGCGAACCCCTCGAGCCCGTCGAACGTCTCCGAGGTGAAACCGTACAGATCAGCCACGTCGACCAGCAGCCCGTGATCCACCAGCAGCTGCACCCGCTGCTCCCCGAGCCCTTCGATGTCCATGCAGGAGCGCGAGGAAAAGTGAGCGATGCGCTGCACCCGCTGGCCGGCGCAGTCGAGGTTGGTGCAGAACGTATCGCTCTCCCCCACGAGACGGACCAGTGGTTCGGCACAGACCGGGCATTCGGTCGGGAACGTCCACGGCGGCTTGCGCGTGGTGCCTGCGGCCTGGAGCGGACCCACCACCTCGGGGATGACGTCGCCTGCCTTGCGAACGATCACCGTGTCACCCGGTCGGACGTCTTTGAGCCTGACCTGGTCCTCGTTGTGCAGCGTGGCCAGTCCGACTGTCGAGCCACCGACGAAGACCGGATCGAGCACGGCGAACGGTGTGGCCTTTCCGGTCCTGCCGATGGAGACTTCGATGTCGATCAAGGTGGTCGAGCGCTCCTCGGGCGGGAACTTGTAGGCAATGGCCCACCGCGGTGCCCGCGACGTCGAGCCCAGGGTGCGCTGCAGGGCCAGGTCGTCGACCTTCACCACTACTCCGTCGATGTCGTAGTCGAGGTCGTGGCGGTGCTTCTCCCAACGGTTGCAAAAAGCGACGACCTCGTCGAGCCCGCGGACCAGATGGACTTCGGGGTTGACCGGAAAGCCGGCCCGGGCCAGCCACTCGAGGGTGGACGACTGGCTGGTGGCTAGGCCCGATGTGGGGTCGGCAGCATCGTCGGTGGGTACGGGCTGGACCGCACCCACCTGGTAGGCCCAGAACGACAGTGCACGGGTGGCGGTGACGGTCGGGTCCTTCTGGCGCAATGAGCCGGCGGCCGAGTTGCGAGGGTTGACGAAGAGTTTCTCCCCTGCTTCGGCTTGGCGGCGGTTGAGATCGTCGAAAGCCGGGATCGGCATGTAAACCTCGCCTCGCACCTCGAGCACCTCGGGGGCCAGGCCGACGTCCGGGTCGATTGACTTCGGGATGGATACAACAGTGGCGATGTTGGCGGTGACGTCCTCACCGGTCGCCCCGTCGCCCCGGGTGGCGGCCTGGACGAACCGGCCGTCTCGATACAGCAAGGAGATGGCCAGACCGTCGATCTTGAGCTCGCACTCGAAAGCGGTATCGGCCGGGACCTGCTTGGCCAGCCGGTCGGCCCAGGCCCGCAGCTCATCGGCGCTGAAGGCGTTGTCCAGGCTCATCATTGGTATCAGATGGGTGACCGGGGCGAACTGCGCCGTCGGTGCAGCACCTACCTGAGTGGTCGGAGACTCGGGCACGGCCAGGTCTGGGTGCTCGGCCTCGATGGCTCGCAGCTCACGGACCAACCCGTCGTACTCGGCGTCAGTGATCTCGGGGTCGTCGAGCTGGTGGTAGCGCTCGTTGTGGTGCATGATTTGGGCTCGCAGATCGGCCGCCCGGGCCACCGGGTCGAGCATCCCGGCGGCTGCTCTGGCGGCTGCTCCGTCATCTGCCTCGTCATCTGCTCCGGCAACTGCTCCGGCAACTGCTCCGGCGGCTGCTCCGGCGGCTGCCTCGCTGTCGGTCATCGGACCACGCCGGAGCCGATCACGCTGTCGGGACGGGCTGGGTCGTAGAGGGCAACGGTCTGGCCAGGGGCCACCCGGCGCTGGGGTGCCGCGAGGTCGACGATCAGCCCGTCGCTCGACCCGGCCCCACCACCTGTGTCGGTCCCTTCATCTGCACCGTCGGCTGCCTCGCCGCGCACCGTGCACGGATACACAGGTCCGTGCGCGCTGCACTGGGCCAGCGCGGCAAACGCTCCCCCAGCGCCCACATCGGGACGACCGTCGACCCACGCCACCGTGTGCAGAAGAATGCGGTCGGCCATCGATGCCTCGGGCGAGCCGATGGTCACCCGCCGTGTCGGGATGTCCACGGCAGTCACGAACCGGCGGCGGCCGTCGGTCCCGTGCCCCATGCCTCGGCGTTGGCCGACCGTGACGAGCTCCACGGCCTCCACCTCGCCGAGGTCGTCCCCGGTGTCGTGGTCGATCAGGCGGCCGGCATGCAGTGGCACCCGATCCCCTAGGAACCCGGCCCGGCCCACGTCGGATCGGATGAAGCAGACATCCTGGCTATCGGGCTTGTCGGCAGTGCGCAGTCCGAGCCGGGCCGCCTCAGCTCGCACGTCGCTCTTCTGCCTGTCGCCAACCGGAAAGATGCAGCGGGCTAACTGCGCCTGGCCGAGCATGGCCAGCACGTACGACTGGTCCTTCTTGGGGTCCGCCCCGCGCAGCAGCCGGTGGCGGCCGTCCGGGTCGCGGTGGCTGCGGGCGTGGTGACCGGTGGCCACGGCCTCGTACCCGAGCGACTCGGCCCGCTCGAGCAGGCGATCAAACTTGAGGTGCCGGTTGCACTCGATGCACGGATTGGGGGTGCGTCCCTCGGCGTGCCCCTGTACATAGGGGTCGACCACGTGCTCTTCGAAGTCGGAGGCGAAGTTGAAGACGTGGTGGACGATCCCGAGTTGATCGGCCACCCGACGGGCGTCGTCGACGTCGGCCACCGAGCAGCAGCCCGAGTCGGAATCGCCGCCCCACAACTTCAAGGTGGCCCCTACTACCTGGTCTGGCCCGTAAGCCTCGACCAGCAGGGCTGCCGCTACAGACGAATCGACTCCACCGGACATGGCCACCAGGACGCGCACGTCCCTAGTGTCGCAGCCGGTCGACGACAATGGGAACTTGACGGAGCGCACGGTCAACATCGTGGTCGGTGGTAGTGACACCCAACGAGAACCGGATCCCCGTCGACGACTCCAATGGATCGAGCCCCATCGCCCCGAGGACATGGCTGGGCTCGACGGCCCCGCTCGAGCACGCCGCCCCCGCCGAGGTGGCCACCCCGGCCTGGTCGAGGAGCACGACGAGGGCTTCAGCTTCGACCCCGCCGATGCGCAGATGGAGGATCCCGGCCACTCGATCGTCACGGTCCCCCGTCTCGACTATGTCCGACACGGTGGCCAACAGGCCATCACCCAGTCGGTTGCGCAGTGCCGTTACCCGGGCCACGGTGGCATGGCGTTCCAACACGGTGGCGGCCAGGGCCGCGGCCATACCCACCGCTCCGGCCACGTTGGGGGTGCCGCTGCGGCGCCCGCGCTCCTGGCCACCGCCATCGATACGCGCCCGGACGAGTGCCTGTCGGCGCAGGGCGAGGGCGCCGCTGCCCTTGGGGCCTCCGAACTTGTGGGCGCTGATCGATACCAAGTCGGCCCCGGCCGTGACTGCTGGCAGATCGAGCCACGGGGCAGCCTGGACAGCATCGGTGTGCACCACGGCTCCTGGTGCGTGTTCGGCCACCACCCGGGCCACGGCGTCGAGCGGCTGGATGGTGCCGATCTCGTTGTTGACGGCCATGACCGACACCAGGCCGACCGATGGGTCGCTGACTTCGGCCAACGCATCAAGGTCGATCTGCCCACTCCTATCGCTCGGCACCACACGCAACTCGGCTCCGCTGACCGCGGCCAGGGCTCGGCACGCCTCCAAGACGGCGTGGTGCTCCATGGCCGCGCACACCAGAGCTGCAGGCACGCCTCGTCCGGACCCGTCGGCTACTCGAGCGGCCCAGCCGCCGTGGATGGCCAGATCGTCCGCCTCGGTTCCGCCCGAGGTGAGCACGACGTCACCGGGCCCCACCCCCAACAGTTCGGCAATTTGGTCTCGGGCGTCGTCGAGGGCGATCCTGGCCCGCCTCGACTCGGCGTGGGCCCCCGACGGGTTGGCGAAGTTGTCCGTCAGGAACGGGAGCATGGCCTCGAGGGCCTCGGGTCGCAGTGGGGTGGTAGCCGCATGGTCGAAGTAGCTACGCGTCAGTGTCGTCGAGTCGATGGGCGCACCTCGCATCTGGTCGGCGTCGGTCGATGTCACTGTGCGTCCTGACGCGACATCAGGCGATCCACACCGACTTCACGTTGCAGAACTCATGGAGACCGTGCGAGCCGAGCTCGCGGCCGATGCCCGAGCTCTTGATGCCGCCGAAGGGGAGCTGCGGCATCGACGCCGTCATCCCGTTGACGAAGACCTGACCGGCGGCGAGGCCGGCGCAGAACTGCTGCTGCTCGTCGGGGTCGGTCGTCCACACACTCGAGCCCAGGCCGAACTCCGTGTCGTTGGCCACGGCCAGGGCCTCGTCGGCATCGGCCACCGTGAACAGCAGGGCGACGGGCCCGAATACTTCTTCGGTGGCCACCCGCATACCGGGTCGGATGTCGGTGATGACGGTGGGTGCATAGAAACATCCGGGCTGGTCCGCTCCGGCAGGGCCGACCACGCGAGTGCCGCCGCACAAGATGGTGGCGCCCTGGGCTCGAGCATCCTCCACCTGGGCCTCGACGCCGTCGACGGCGGCGGCGTTGATCAGGGGGCCGACTTCGGTGGCCGGGTCGAACGGATCCCCGACCGACAGCGCGGCCATGGCGGCCACGAAGCGCTCGGTAAACTCATCGGCGACGTCGGCGTGGACGATGAACCGCTTGGCGGCGATGCACGACTGTCCGTTGTTCTGCACTCGGGCCTGCACGGCTACCGGGACGGCCCGATCGAGATCAGCAGACGGCAGGACGATGAACGGATCGCTGCCGCCGAGTTCGAGAACGACCTTCTTTCCGACGGCCCCGGCCTGGGCGGCCACGGCCCGGCCGGCACCCACGCTTCCGGTCAGTGTGACCGCCGCCACTCGACGGTCGGCGATGATGGCGGGCACCTGATCGGTGCCGATCAGCAGCGTCTGCAGTAAGCCATCGGGGGCTCCGGCTCGGCGGAACAGGTCCTCGAGGAGCAGTGCCGTCCGAGGGACGCTAGGGGCGTGCTTGAGGAGGCCGACGTTGCCGACCATGACGGCGGGGGCGATGAACCGGGCCACCTGCCACAGGGGGAAGTTCCACGGCATGATGGCCAGCACCACGCCCATGGGTTGGTAGGTGACCAGGCCCAACGATGCCTCGACTGGGACCTCTTGATCCTCCAGCATCGCCTCGGCGCGCTCGGCAAACCAGCGGAAGCCGGCGGCGCACTTGGCCACCTCACCCTTGGCCTGAGCGAAGGGCTTGCCCATCTCGGTGGTGATGACGTGGGCGATGGCGGGCACCTCGCCTTCGAGCAGTTCGGCCGCACTGATGAGCAGCCTGGACCGCACGGCGAAGGTCGTGGTGGCCCACTCGGTGGCGCAGGCAGCAGCCGTGGCCAGCTTCGCCTCGACAGTGGCGGCGTCGAAGGGCGTGAACGACTCGAGCAGTTCGCCCGTGGCCGGGTTGATGGTGGCGATGGGGGGACCGAAGTCAGCGGGGCTCATGGCTACCAGTATCGCCCAGGCCGGCCGACTGGCTCACTCGAGGCTCAGCGCCCGTCTCACTCGAGGCTCAGCGCCCGTCTCACTCGAGGCTCAGCGCCCGTCTCACTCGA
>JBAXCY010000110.1:0-9797 GCA_037141235.1 Acidimicrobiales bacterium
GTCGTCAGGCTCGTCGCTGGCCTCATCGGCCAGGTCGGGCACAATCACCGGGGCGACCGCAGCAACATCGACCTTGGTCGTGGGGCGGGCGTCCAAGGTGTCGACGGCAGTCCGGTCGCGAGGGACCTTCTGGCTCACGACCTTGGACGAGCCGCCCGGGGCCATGGTGACGCCGTAGAGCGCGTCGGCCGCCTCCATGGTGCGCTTCTGATGGCTCACAATTATCAGCTGGGCCTCTTCGCGGAACTCGTTCACAAGAGCCAGGAAGCGCATCAGGTTCACATCGTCGAGGGCAGCCTCGACCTCGTCCATCAGGTAGAAGGGCGACGGCCGGCTGCGGAAGACGGCAAACAGGTACGCCATGGCCACCAGCGACCGCTCCCCACCCGACAGCAGCGACAAGCGGCGCACGTTGCGTCCAGCCGGACGCACCTCGACCTCGACACCGGTGTCGAGAAGGTTCTCGGGATCGGTGAGCGACAGGCGGCCCGTCCCCCCCGGGAAGAGCGAGGTGATCAGGTTGGAGAAGTGCTCGTTGACGTCGGCGAAGGCCGAGTCGAAGACATGCATGATCTCTTCGTCCAGCGTGCGGATGATCTGGCGCAGCTCGCGCTGAGCCTTGCGGACATCCTCGACCTGGGACTCCAAGAACTGGTGGCGCTCACCGAGCTCGGACAGCTCCTCCATGGCCAGTGGGTTGACCGGTCCGATGGCGGCCAGCTCCGTCTCGAGCTGCGCCACCCTCTGGACGGCATCGACCCCTTCGGCCAACTCGGGTACCGGCGCATCGATGGCGTCCTCGGGTCCACAGCCCAACTCGCGGCGCAACGTCTCCACTACCGCCTCGCGGCGCACCGTGGCCTCCACCAGGTCCAACTCGGCCTTCTGGAGTCGACTGCGGGCCGCAGCCAACTCGTGCTCACTGACCGCACGCTGGCGCCGCAGCTCTTCGAGTCGAGCCCCCCCGGCACGCACGGCCTCGAGCTGGCGGCGATGACGGTCACGAAGCGACGACAGCAAGGCGTCCAGGCCGGACTGCGCCTCGGCCACCACACCCATGAGGCGCTCGACGGCGGTGGCATCGGCCTCGAGACGGGTGCGGCGCTCGGCTGCCTGCTGGCGCTCCTCGGCATGCCCGGTCAGGCGGCGCTCGACCTCGACCAGGCGCTCGGCCAACACCCGGCGGCGCTCCACCAGTCCGGCGGTGCGCACCTCCCACTCGTTGCGGGCTGCCGCGGCTGCCGCCATCCGCTCGTCGATGTCCCGGCGGATCTCTCGGGCCGCCGCCACGGCTCCAGCCGCCGCTACCCGGGCGTTCTCCAACTCGGGCATACCCGCCACCAACTCGGCCACCCGGGCCGCATCGCGTCCGATCCGCTCCTCGAGCTCCGCACGGTTTCGTCGGATCTCCTCGAGTTCGGTGCCGAGGAGGTCACGGTCGCCCGATACCCGCTGGCGACCTACCCGGGCGGCCTGATGGGCGACCTCGTTGCGATCGTCGGCCCGGACTGCCTCGGCGGCCGACTCGCGAGTCGACTCGACCTCGGCACGGGCCACCGTGCGCTCTTCGCTGGCCCGTCCGGCTTCGGCCTTGGCGGCGTCGGCCCGGTCGCGGGCTTCGTCGACCACGGCAGCAGTAACCACGCCACTACCGGCGCGGACCCGCCAGCCAGTGGACGAGAACCGGTCCCCGTCCCGGGTGACTACGACCAGATCAGGCCGGGCCAGCGCCAGGTCGATGGCCTCGGACCAGCCCCGCTGGGCGCAGCACGATCCATGCAGCAGCGTGTCCAACACAGCGTCGAGCCCCGGGTAGGAACGGCCGCCGGTGCGTGGGCGCACGTGGCTACGGATCGACTCAGTGCCCTCGGGGGTGGCGGCGCCGGACAGTTCACCGCGACGGGCAGCAGAGTCAGTGAGAGCCAGTACGGCTCCGGTGGCCCCACCCTGGCGCAGTCGGGCCAGCGCCGAGCGGGCCGGCTCGCTGCCCGATACAACGACGGCAGCCAGCGATGCCCCGGCGGCTGCTTCGAACGCCTCTTCCCAACCGCTGTCCACCTCGACCAAGTCGAGCAGGGTCCCCACTACGCCATCGACCCCAGCCAACAACTCGGCTCCAGCCGCGCCTCGGGCCTCGTCGAGGGCACGCTCGAGGGCATCGGCCCGGGCGTGGGAACGGGCGTGCTCCTGCTCGGCTTGGCGGAGGGCCTCTTCGGCTACTTCGAGGCGCCGGGTGGCGGTGACCAAGGCGGCCTCGGTCTCGGCCCGAGCGGCCTGCAGTTGATGACGGCTCTGCTCGGTTTCGGCCAGGCGCTCCCCTAGCTCATGATCTTCACCTTCGAGCAGTCCGGCACGTCGTTCGACGGCACCCTGTCGGGCGATGAGCTGGTCGAGTGTGCGACGGTCGCGCTCCAAGGCGTGCTCGAGCGAGGCGAGTTGGCCCCGGGCCACGGTGACGGCTTCTTCGGCTTGCCGGAGCTCGGTCCCATCCCCACGCGACGCCAAATGAGTGTCGAGTTCGGCGGCTACGGCAGCCTCGGCCGCCATCAGTCCGTCCTGTTCAGGTGCGAGATCGGTGGCTTCTTGACCAGCACTCTCCAACTCTTCGGCCAGCCGGGCCCCTTCGGCCTCCAGGGTGGAGACCACGTCGGCATCGGCCGCCGCGTCCAA
Organism: Acidimicrobiales bacterium; assembly: GCA_037141235.1. Lineage (GTDB taxonomy): Bacteria > Actinomycetota > Acidimicrobiia > Acidimicrobiales > RAAP-2 > Bog-756. The sequence continues at coordinate 2,671 of JBAXCY010000110.1, forward strand.
GGCCTGGGCCAGCGATCGCCGGCGTTCACGGAGCACACCGGAGAGACCTCGGGCCCGCTCCACCATGCCTTCGGTACGGCCGAGTGCGGCCGTCAGGTCGGACTCACGTTCGGCCGACAGTTCATCAGCCGTCCGCTCCGAGTCGGCATCGAGGGTTCCCAAGGCGGCCTGCAGCCGGACCTCTTTGGCTCGCTGCTCTTCTTGCAACCGGAGACCTTCGGCCCGCTGCGCATCGAGCGATCCGAGCTCGGCGCCGGCCACATGGAGGCGGAGGGCACGAAGCTCATCGGCCAACCCGGTGAAGGACTGGGCGGCTGCTGCTTGGCGCTCGAGGGGCCGAATCTGGCGCTTGACCTCACGGACCAGGTCGAACAGGCGCTCCAGGTTCTCATCCGTCGTGGCCAGCCGGCGCTCCGAGCGCTCGCGGCGCCGACGGAATTTCAGGACACCGGCCGCCTCTTCGATGACTGATCGGCGGTCCTCGGGACGAGCTTCCAAGATGGCATCGAGATGGCCCTGGCTGATGATCACGTGCTGCTGGCGTCCGACTCCGGTGTCGGACAGGAGTTCTTGGATGTCGAGGAGTCGACAGGGTGCGCCGTTGATGGAGTACTCGCTGTCGCCCGAGCGGAAGAGCGTCCGGGTGATGGTCACCTCGGCCATGTCCGCCGACAACTTCCCCGAGCTGTTGTCGATGGTCAGGGAGACCTCGGCCCGGCCCAAGGCCGGCCGGTTGGACGTCCCCATAAAGATGACGTCTTCCATCTTGGCCGAGCGCACCGTGCGGGGGCCTTGGGCGCCGAGCACCCAGGCCACGGCGTCGACCACATTCGATTTTCCGCTGCCGTTCGGACCCACGACAACCGTTACCCCCGGCTCGAATTCGAGCACGGCAGGATCAGCGAAGGACTTGAATCCTTTGAGAGAGAGGGACTTCAGGAACATCGGGCGCTCACCCTATCGGCACCCGCCGGGCCATGCAGGTGCCCTGTTCAGACCTGGCAATGCTCACACAGGAACGTCGAGCGCCCACCGGTCTTCACCCGCACGATGACCGAGCGGCACCGGCGGCAGGCCTGCCCTTCACGGTCGTAGGCCTGGTGCTGTTCCTGGTACTCACCGATCGCCCCGAACAGGTCGCGGTACTGCTCGTCGGCCAGCGACGAGCCTCGGCGCTTGACCGCCTCCGTCAGCGTCTCAACCATGGAGCGGTAGAGGCGGCGGACTTCTTGCGAGGAGAGCGAATTGGACAGCCGGTCGTAGCGCAAACCAGCGGCGAAGAGGATCTCATCGGCGTACATATTGCCGATGCCAGCCACGAACTCCTGGTCCATCAGCAGAGCCTTCAGGCTGGCCTGATGAGAGGACAGCAGCACCCAGAACTTCTCCCAGCTCATGATCTCCTCGAGCGGATCGAATCCCAGGTGAGCGAGCTCGGGCAGGGCGCGCTCGCCCTCAGCAGGCGCCGCCGACACGAACAGCTCGCCGGCCGCATTGTGATCGACCAACCGGATTTGGCCGCCCTGGGTGAAGGTGATGACCACCTGGGTGTGAGGAACCTTCGGCATCTTCACGTTCTTGACCCGGTGGAGCTGGCCACTCATACCGAGGTGGAGCACCAGGATCGCCCCGTCGTCGAGGACGATCAGGATGAAGTTGCCGGCGCGGTTGATAGCGGTAATGGCATGTCCCTCGAGCTGGGCCCGGAACTGCTTGGCGCTCGGATGGCGGCGTACCGTGCGACCGTTGCGCACCTCTACCAATTTAATCTTCCGACCGATGACCTCACCTTGGAGGTCTCGTCGTATGGTCTCTACTTCGGGAAGCTCAGGCACTATCCCCGCCTTTCTCGGCTTCCAACGATCCGCAGGCCACCTGGGCGGCCACCTGCTCGGCGTCCTTCTTTGAACGTCCGTCCCCCGTGCCGAGGCGTTCGCCAGCAACGTACACCGTGGCCAGGTACCTCCGGGCATGATCGGGCCCAGAACCTTGCACTTCGTAGTGCGGGACTCCCCTACCGAGTCGCACCGCCTCCTCTTGGAGGCGGCTCTTGTGGTCGGACTCGCCTGGCTCACCGACGGCAACGCTGATCCGGTGTGCCAATCGACGAATAACCAGGTCACGGGCACTGTTCATGCCTCCATCGATGTAGACGGCACCGATGATCGCTTCCATGGTGTCGGCCAGGATCGACTCCTTGTCCCGACCCCCGGAGGCGTCTTCACCCTTGCCCAGTCGGAGGTGCTCGGAAATTTCGAGTTCGCGGGCCAGATCGGCCAATACGCGGGCGTTCACGACTGAAGCTCGCACTTTCGACAGAACACCATCGGGCAGTTCGGGATACATGCGGAACGTGTGATCGGCCACGATCAGGCCCAATACGGCGTCCCCTAGGAACTCGAGCCGCTCGTTGGACTCGCGTGCCCCGTGCTCGGAGCACCACGACCGGTGAGCCAGTGCCTGCTCGAGCAAGGCCGGGTGGGCGAAGACGTGGCCGAGGCGATCGGCTAGGTCGAGGTCGCTAGCAGCCCAGGTGGCGTCGCCCTCAGGCGGCACCGGGTGCCTCAGGCTCCCCCGAGCTTGGCGTGCACGTAGTCGACAGCGTCACGGACGGTGCGGAGCTCCTCGAGGTCCTCGTCGTCGATCCGGAAGTCCACGGCGCGCTCGCTGAGCTCCTCTTCGATGCCTTCGACCAGTTCGATCAACGCCAGAGAGTCGGCGTCGAGGTCCTCGGCGAACGAAGACGACTCGCTGATGGTGGACGGTTCGATCTCCAAGATGTCGGCGAGCAGCTCACGGATCATCTCGAGAATCTGCTGGCGGTCGAGCGGACCCTTCTCTACGTGGGTCTCAGCGGGCACGGCGTCTCCTGTGTACGAGTGGCGACAGAGCCGTAACTCGACCCTGGACAGTGGGATGCTACCTGAGCCAAGCACGGTTCTGTGGCAATCAGGGATCGGGTCCGAAAACTCACTATCGACGTTGACGCCCCTCTACAATAGAATTTGGACAGTCAGCCCACCAGGGAAGTCCTGGGTCAGCGGGTAGGGCACCAGAGTGTTGAGAAACTGTGTGGACTCGACGCTCCTTGACGACTGAGGGGTCGCATGACAAGGCGATGGACGAACGCCGCTGGGCAATGGATACGGTGGCTGATGGGCGAGTCGAAGCTGCCCCGCCGAGGCCAGCGGGCCGCGGTCATACCCATGATCTTGGTGGTCATCTTGGCGGCGGCCGGCCTGACCGCTGGATCGCGCATCATGGCCACGGAGTCTGTACCTGCTGGCTACGGGCTAGAGGCCGATCCCCCGACACCACCTCCTGGATCGCTCGACCCGATCACGGGCGCCAACACCGACTCGTCATCCTCGGCGTCGTCCGACTCCGTCGAAACCACGACAACCCCGTCACCCATGCCTGCACCTGCCAAAGCGCCGCGAGTCCCGAGCGTACGAGTGAAGACCGCCCGAACTGCCGGTGCTGCCCGGGTCCCCAGGGTCGGCCGACATGCCAAGGGTGAGGCGTCCACCACGCCGACTACGTCGCCGACTCCGGAGCCCACCACGACCACCACGACGAGTCCCGACACCGGCGGGTGGGCCTAGCCCACCACGCGGCTCAGGAAGCTCAGGCGCCTCAGTTGGTGAGTGCAGCCGCCATGTCGTCGAGCCCACGAATCAGGGCGGCGGCACCGGCATCATCAAGGACGGAGTAAGCCGGACGGACCAAATCGTCGGTGAGCACTTCGGCGGCCTCGATGGCGGCCCGGTCGTCATCGCTGATTTCTGGCATGAAGTCGGCCGGCCAGCCGAACATGCGACCGTCGGCGGGCCGCTTGAGAAACTGTGCCGTGAGAGGGTCCACGCCGACAGCCCGCAGGGCAATCAGGTGGGCGCTCCCCCGCAACTCGCGCAGCGTAGTGATGATCTGCAGCGCCCGCCCGGGCACGTCATCCACCAAGATCTCTCCTCGGTAACCGGCATAGAGGGCCAGACCGACCGGATCGGCCGCCTCGTTGACGGCATCGGCTGCCGCCACCATGGCGTCGAGTCCGTCAATACCAGTCAGCAGGCGGCGACCCATCTCGGCGGCACAGTCCAGGTAGACCCGGGCTGCCTCACGGGGGGCGATGGCCTGCTTCCCGGCGTTCCACAAGCCGTCCACCATCTCGATGTTGAAGTAGCCAAAGGCGCTGGCCACCACCACCGGCTCCACGTCGCCGAGCACGCCGCCCCGTCCGATGGCGTACAACGTGAACCGGTCGATGCCGATGCGGGCGGCCGCCGCATCGGCCTCCGGGGAGAAGTAGTGCACCCATCCGATATCGCGGATGATGGGGCAAGCACGGGCCATGAGTTCATCGGTGGTCATTACTGCACAGTATCGGCGCCGACACCATCTGGCCCGCGGTGGAGGCCGGCTCTGGTTCCCCGCGCTCGAGGTGGGTGCCCTAGCCTCACCGCCATGCGCATCCTCATCACCGGGGCAGCCCGGGCCATTGGCGCCGCTACCGCCACCGAGCTCACCCGAGCCGGCCACGAAGTAGTAGCCACCGCCCGAGATGTCGGCCTCCTCGACCATCTTGACGTGGCCCTCCGCCTGCCCTTGGACGTGACCAACGACGCCTCGGTTGCGGCCGCGCTCGATGCCGCCGGCGACCTCGACGCCGTGGTCAACAACGCCGCTCAGAACGGCAAGGGGCCGCTCGAGAGCTTTCCGCTCGACCAGATGGAGGCCATGCTGCGGACCAACGCCCTCGGGGCCCTGCGGGTGCTGCAGCCCTTGCTGCCGTCGTGGCGCACCCGCGGCTCGGGTGTGGTGGTAAACGTGAGCTCGATCCAAGGGCGGGTGGCGACCCCGCTCGACGGCGCCTACTCGGCGTCCAAGCACGCCCTCGAGTCGCTATCCGAGACCCTCCACTACGAGCTGTCCCACTTCGGGATCCGGGTGGTCATCGTCGAGCCCGGCTACATCGACCCGGGCATGCTGGCCGGGGCCCGGACCCAGGGCGACCCGGCCTACGCCGAGCTGTGGGATCAGTGGGAGCACACCGACGTGGCCGTCACAGGACCGGCTGGACGGCCCGGCCCCGAGGTGGTGGCGGTGGCCATCCGCCAGGCCATCGAGAATCCGGACACTCCGCTACGGGTGCCGGTGGGCGAGGACGCGGCCATGGTGCTCGGAGCCCGTTCGTCGATGGACGACGCTTCCTTCGAGTCAGCCATGCGGGCCGTGCTGGGCGCTACCTGGTAGCCAAGCCGTCCGACCGTCAGTGGGCGTTTTGCAGGCTGCGGGCGGCCATCGACAGATAGTCGATGAGCTCGGTGCGATCATCAGGGGCCATGCCCATGGCATCCACGGCCGCCGTCATGTGGCGCATCCACGCCTCGGCCTCGGCCTGGCCAATGACGAACGGGGAGTGGCGCATCCGCAGCCGTGGGTGCCCGCGTACCTCGTTGTACGTCTCAGGCCCGCCCCAGTACTGGCCGAGGAAGAGGGCTAAGTGGGCCTTGCCCTCCTCCAGGTCGTCGGGATACATCGGGCGCAGCAGCGGGTCGACCGCCACGCCCACGTAGAACTGCTCGACCAGCGCGTCGAAGAACGGCTGGCCGCCCCACCGCTCGAACGGGGTCCCCTGGGACTTCCGCTTCAGTCGCACGCTACGACTGTAGGCGGTACGCGATTAACCTCTGCGACAAGCAGAACGTGTTCCACTTCGGAACCCGGTTCATCCACGGGAGGTCGCAATGTTCGAGTGGTCTGAAGAGCAGTTGATGGTCAGGGACGCCATGCGTCGGTTCATCGAGGCCGAGGTCATCCCCAACATCGATGCCGTCGAGCACGAGGGCGTGCCTCCCTACGACATCATCCGCAAGATGTACTCGACGTTCGGCATGGACCAGATGGCCCGCGACCGGTTCAAGAAGCAGCTCGAGCGCAAGGTCAGCGGCACCGAAGAGTCGGCCACCGAGCGGGCCGAGCGGGCTGGGGATGGTGGCTCGGCTGCGATGACCCTCATCCCGATCATCGAACTGTGCCGCCACTGCCCCGGCATCGTCACCTCCATGGGCGTCAGCGTCGGCCTGGCGGCCGGCACCATCATGAAGGGTGGCACGCCGGCCCAGATGGAGCGGTGGGGCCTCGATCTGCTGACCGCCGAAAAAGTCGGTGCCTGGGCCATCACCGAGCCCAACTCGGGCTCCGACGCCCTTGGCGGCATGACCACTATGGCCCGCCGCGACGGCGACGAGTACATCATCAACGGCTCGAAGACCTGGATCACCAACGGTCCCTACGCCGACACCATCGTGCTGTACTCCAAGCTCGACGACGGCTCAGACACCCCGATCCGCGATCGTCCCGTGCTCACCTTCATCCTCGACTCCGGCACCCCCGGCCTCGAGCAGTCCAAGCCGCTGCGCAAGATGGGCCTTCACTCCTCGCCCACCGGCGAGCTCTTCATGAGTGATGTGCGGGTGACCAAGGCGAACCTGCTCGGCGAGGTCGAGGTGCGCGGCAGCGCGGGGCGCGAGTCGGCCAAGTCGAACTTCATCACCGAGCGGGCGGGCGTGGCCGCCATGGCCCTCGGCGTCATCGAGGAGTGCCTGAAGCTCTCGGTCCAGTACGCCAAGGACCGGGTCCTGTGGGGAACACCGATCGGCGAGTTCCAGCTGATCCAGCTCAAGCTGGCCAAAATGGAAGTTGCCCGCCTCAACGTCGAGAACCTGGTGTTCCGCCACATCGAGACCTCGGCTGCGGGTAAGGACCTCACCTTGGCCGAGGCCTCGGCCCTGAAGCTCTACTCAGCGCAGGCCGCATCCGAAGTGGCCATGGAAGCCGTGCAGTTGATGGGCGGCAACGGCTACACCGCCGAGTACCGGGTCGAGCAGCTGGCCCGCGACGCCAAGGTCTTCCAGATCTACGCCGGCACCGATGAGATCCAGATCACCCACATCGCCAAGGACCTGCTGCGCCGGTAATCGGGTAAGCCGGTCAGGATTGGCGACCCGCCAACCCGAACCGCCAGCCTGCCTTCAGCACGTCTACTGCACGTCCGCCTACTGCACGTCCGTCTACTGCACGTCCGTCTACTGCACGTCCGTCTACTGCACGTCCGTCTACTGCAC
>JBAXCY010000111.1:0-9760 GCA_037141235.1 Acidimicrobiales bacterium
CAATACACAGAGCAGTCCCAACGGGGTTCGAACCCGTGTTCCCACCTTGAGAGGGTGGTGTCCTAGGCCGCTAGACGATGGGACCAAGTCGGGTCGCTAACTGCAGCGACCCGTGATGACGCCCCGTGGAGGGCGGTACTGCACCGTCGCGAGGACGATGTTCCACAACTCCCCCGAGAGGTCACTGTGTCTGCTCGGGGGGGAGGGATCGAACCTCCAACCTCCAGATTCAGAGTCTGGCGCTCTGCCGGTTGAGCTACCCCCGAATGGGCGAACCAGCAATTTAGCCGACCTGGGCCGACCCTGGGACGGGGCCCATTGCGACACCTCCTCAGCGCTCCACAGCAACCCTCGAATCGGTCAGATCGGTGTCGCCTAGCCGCCGTCCGGACCACCCTCGGCCCCTCGCTACGATCGTCCCATGGACGCACACCGGGTAATCATCGTGGGGGGCGGCGTCCTCGGCACCATGCACGCCGTCGAGGCCTGTCGCCGAGGGTGGGAGGTCATCCACCTCGAGGCCGATGCCGGACCCCGCCGTGCCTCGGTGCGCAACTTCGGCCTGGTCTGGGTCAGCGGGCGGGCCGCTGGCCCCGAACTCGACCTCGCCGTCCGGGCCCGTGAGCTTTGGGAGCAGTTGGCCATCCACTCCCCCGCTGTCGGGTTCCGCCCCGATGGATCGATCACCATCGCCCGCCACGACAACGAGCTCGCTCTCATGGCCGAGGCCGCCGCCCAGCCCGATGCCGCCACCCGCGGCTTCGAGCTCCTCGATGCCGACGGAGTCCGTGCCCACAACCCAGCGGTGCGTGGTGAGCTCCTCGGTGGACTGCGGTGCACCCGCGATGCCATCGTGGAGCCCGGCCTGGTCCTCGGCGCCCTGCGTATCACCCTGGAGGCCACCGGGCGCTACACGTGGCTCCCCCGCCGCCAGGTGGTCGACGTCGAGACCACCCCGGATGGCACCGCCGTCGCCGTCGACCAACTTGGCAACCGCCATGAAGGCACCGCCGTAGTGCTGTGCATCGGCGACCGCCTCTCCGGGCTCGGCGGCCGTATCGGGACCACCCTGGCCGCCGCCCCGCTACGCAAGTGCCGGCTCCAGATGATGCAGACCGCACCGGCCTCGGAACGTTTGACCACTGCCCTGGCCGACGCCGACTCCATGCGGTACTACCCGGCCTTCGCACTGCCCGGCCTCGACGCACTGCCCGAGCCTGCAGCCACCACCTCCGAGTGGGGCATGCAGCTGCTCCTGGTGCAGCGGGCCGCCGGCGGACTGACCATCGGCGACACCCACTCCTACGACGAGCCCTTCGACTTTGCCGTCGAGGAGCACCTCTATGAGGACTTGCGGGCCCGAGCCGAGGCGCTCCTGGGCTGGAGCCTGCCCCCGGTCGTGCGACGGTGGGCTGGTGTGTACACCGGCATGACAGACGAACGCATCTACTACCGGACCACCATCGATCCCGGCATCGTGGTGGTAACCGGCCCGGCCGGACGGGGCATGACCCTGTCTCCGGCCATCGCCGAGGAGACCTGGGAGGAACTGACCCGATGAGTACCCCTATCCGACTGGCCGCGCTGGACATGGCCGGCACCACCGTGGCCGACGAGGGAGCGATAGAGGAAGCCTTCCAGGCCGCACTTGACGCCGTCGGCCTGGTGGCCGGCGACCTGATAGAAGACCCCGCTGCCTACATCCGCCGCACCATGGGCCAGTCCAAGATCACCGTGTTCACCGAGCTGCTCGGGGGCGACCGTCACCGGGCCGAACAGGCCAACACCGCCTTCGAGACCGCCTTCGACCAGGCCGTCGACCGCGGCGAAGTGGTCGCCCTCCCAGGGTCCGAGGATGTGTTCGCTGTGCTGCGGGGCGCAGGGGTGCGCATCTGCCTCACCACCGGATTCTCCCCGACCACCCGCGACCGCATCATTACGGCACTCGGATGGGGGGGACTGGTCGACCTGGCTCTGTCCCCTGCCGATGCCGGTCGTGGTCGCCCGTGGCCCGACATGATCCTCACCGCCGTGCTCCGTCTCCGGATCGACGATGTAACCGAGGTAGCCGTGGCGGGTGACACCACCAGTGATCTCATCGCCGGAAGTCGGTCGGGGGCGTCCATCGTGGCCGGCGTGCTGACCGGGGCCCACTCGGCCGACGAGTTGGCCGAAGCACCTCACACCCACCTGCTCGGGTCGATCATCGAACTGCCCAACCTCATCCTGGGTTGATCATTCGCTCCACCGCCCACACACCGTTCACTCCGGCGAATGGAGCCGATCGAACCCGATGATCCGACCGATGGCCACGCCTACGGTCTCCTTGGCGTAATAAGGCAGCGCAGCCAGGCCGTTGATGGGCGAGGTCTGCGTGGGTGTCGGATACGGCGTCAGTCCCACCGCCGAGGCGATGGCCAGACTGCGGGCCTCGTGGAACTTGTCCGTTACCATCAGCACGGCGACGTCGCCGTAGGCGATCAACGTAGGGGCAGCCTCGGACAGGTTCTGCCACGAGTCTCGTCCGCCGGCCTGGAAGATGTCCCGCGCCGGTATCCCCATCGACACCAGGTAGCGAACGGACGCCTGTGCCTCGGTGAATGCATCACCGGGCTCCTTCGAGCCGGTCACCATGATCGAGTGCGAGTAGTTCTGGTGCCATAGCAGGGCGGCTTGGTCGAGCCGGGCCCGCAGATCGGGTGACGGGACCCCGTTGTACTGGGCGGCCCCCATCACCACGATGGCCCCGGCCGGCCGGGGCTGGTAGCGCTGACCGACCTTCCACACCTGGTAGGCCGTCACACCCAGGTAGATGAGAGCGGCCACCACCAGGTACTTGACCAGACGCAGCAACATGCGGATCACGCGGAAGACGAGCAGCGGAATACCTGGATGGACCGGTATCAGCGGACCGTCCCGGGGGTGCCCACCCAGGAGGTCACTCGGGCGGAGTCCCGCCGGCAGCCAACAGAGCAGAAGCCGAACGAAGTCGCTCCAGGGTGCGTTCGGACCCGAGAACCTCGAGCGCCTCAAAGAGCGGAGGCCCTACCCGTCGGCCAGTCACCGCGATGCGGATCGGAGCTTGGGCCTTGCCCAGCTTGCGGCCTGCCCCCTCAGCCACGGCCAGGGTGGCCGCATGCAGCGACGTACTGGTCCAGTCGTTGGCGAGTGTTGCGTAGGCACCGATGGCAGCATCCAAGATGGCACCGGCTGCTTCGTCGCCAGCCATCGCCTTGGTCCACGACTCAGGATCGAACTCGGGAGTATCGAGAAACAAGAAGTCGACCATGGCCGGCACTTCGCTGAGCACGGCCACCCGCTCCTGGAGCACCGGCGCCATGGCGACGAACACCTCTTCGTCGAACCCACCCTCGGGCCACGGCACGGAATCACCGGTGAGCCAGGGCCGGCAGGCATCAATGAAGTCGGCCGTGTGCATGGCCCGGATGTACTCGCCGTTCATATGACGGAGCTTGGCCACGTCGAAGAAGGCGGGCGAGTTGTTGACGTCGGCCAGTGCGAACCACTCGATCATCTGAGCCGCGCTGAAGACCTCGGCTTCGTCGTTGGGCGGACTCCATCCGAGCAGCCCCAAGTAGTTCACGAACGCCTCGGCCAGGTAACCCTCGTCGCGGTAGGACTCGACGGCCACCGGATCCTTGCGCTTCGACAGCTTCTTGCGGGCCTCGTTGACCAGCATGGGCAGGTGGGCGAAGACGGGCATGCCCGGCGTGGGTGCGCCCGTCTCCCCGACCGTTCCGTCAGTTGTCCAACCGATGCCAGCCAGGGCCTCCCACATCAGGATGCACCGGGGTGTGGTGGGCAGGAGGTCCTCGCCCCGGATGATGTGGGTGATGGCCATGTCGATGTCGTCCACCACGTTGGCCAGCACGAACAGCGGGGCACCGGAACCCTTGACGGCGACGAAGTCGTCCATGGCCGTACACGGGAACTCGACATCACCACGGATGACGTCGGTCACGATAGTGACCCCTTCGTCAGGGGTCCGGAACCGGAGGGCCCGTCCCTCGCCACGGGGCAGGGCAAGCGTGCGGCAGTGGCCGTCGTAGCCCGGGGTGAGGATGCCGGCCGCCTTGTTGCGGGCCGTCACCTCGTCGTGCGTACAGCCGCAGGCGAACAACAGCCCGCCATCCCACAGGGCGTCGATGGCCTGGTGGTAGCGGTCCATCCGTGCCGACTGGCGATAGGGACCCTCGTCGGCGTCCATGCCCAACCAGTGCAGGGCGGTAAGGATGCCGTCGACCCACTCCTCACGGTTGCGTTCGGCGTCGGTGTCCTCGATCCGGAGCACAAAGGTGCCACCGGTCTGGCGGGCCACCAGCCAGTTGAAGAGCGCGGTGCGGGCACTGCCCACGTGGAAGTAGCCCGTCGGCGACGGGGCGAAGCGGACCCTCGGAAGGAGTGGGGGCACTCCGGGCTTACTCGTCCTCGACGATGGTGATGGCGCCGGTGGGGCAGCCGTTGGCCGCCTGGCGCACCGACTCGCGGAGCTCTTCACCCGGGTTTTCGTTCAGGATGTAGAGGAATCCGTCATCACGTACCTCGAAGACCTCAGGGGCGATCCCCATGCAGACAGCGTTGCTGGCGCACTCGTCGTAGTCGACAACAATTTTCATGGCGATCCTCCGGGAGTCGGTGAGGGTGCCTACTGTACCGGCCGCTGGACCACGTGCCGGGACAGGCAGCGGCTGGTAGAAATCGGACATGGAGCATCCGTCGCCCGACCTGCCCGCTCGCCACCATGCAACCGGCCGCTTCCGGTCCGCACTTGCTGTCGCGCTGGTCAGTTCGCTCGCTGTGGTGACGGCCTCGTGCTCGTCGAGTTCGTCGGCTCCGGCCACGACTCCGGCCACGACTCCGGCCACGACCGGGGGGCCATCGACCACCGCCACCACTCGTGCAGCGACATCCGGGCTGCCACCGATCCGCCATGTGTTCGTGATCGTGCTGGAGAACGAGGGATATGCCGCCACCTTCGGCAATCCGGCCGCCGACCCCTACCTCGCCACCACACTGACGGCCCAGGGCGCCACACTCACCGACTACTACGGCATCGGCCACGCCTCCAACGGCAACTACATCGCTCTGGTGTCCGGCCAGGCCCCTAATCCGAGCAACCAGTCGGACTGCCAGGTATTCGCAGACTTCCCAACAGGCACATCGATCGCCCCGGGCGGCCAGATCGACGGCAGCGGGTGCGTGTTCCCGTCCAAGGTCAAGACAGTCGCCGACCAGCTCGATACCGCCCACCTGACGTGGAAGGGCTACATGGAGAGCATGGGGAACATCGCGTCCCGTGAGTCGGCTGTGTGCGGCCACCCTGAACTGGGGTCGGTCGACCACACCCAACGGGCCGTGCACGGCGATGCCTACGCCACCCGGCACAACCCGTTCGTGTACTTCCACTCGATCATCGACAACGCTGCCCTGTGCAACTCCCGGGTCGTGCCCCTCGGGAGTCCGTCCGGCACACTGCCTAGCACCGCACCCGCAGGCACCACCGGACTGGCCACCGACCTGGCCTCGGTCGTCACCACGCCCAACCTTTCGTTCATCACCCCTGATCTGTGCAGCGACGGCCACGATGCACCGTGCACGAATCGGGCAGGGGCGCCGACGTCAGGTGCCAATACCGACGCCTTCTTGTCCACCTGGGTCCCGAAGATCGTCCACTCCCCCGCCTTCGCCAAGGACGGGTTGCTGATCGTGACCTTCGACGAGGCCGATCTCTTCGGTCCCACGGCCGACGCCTCGGCCTGCTGCAACGAGGTGGCCGGACCGGCATCACCCCGGCCGGGCGTGACGGGCCCGGGAGGTGGCAAGACGGGCACCCTCCTTCTCTCTCCGTTCATCCGCCCCGGCACGGTCAGCACCGTCCTCTACAACCACTACTCGACGTTGGCCACCATCGAGGACCTCTTCGGACTAGCCAAACTCGGCCAAGCGGCAACCACCGGCGCCTCGTTCGGGTCTGACATCTTCGCAAGTCGGACGACGGCAGGGTCCTAACTATCACCCGCAAAGTTCGAAGGCCGGCCTGATCCGGACTCCGTAGTTCTGGCGCCGGTCTGCGCAGGTGGACGGCCATCGTGCGAACGCGCCGGGAAATACCACTGTGCGTGCGCTGTTGGCTGCGCACCGCAACACTGCTCCGCCTCTCCCCCAAATTGACCATTGACTGGGGAATCAACGAGGAACACGCTTCGTAGGAATCATTCACATTTAGCAAGTGGATCCACCACTGCTCACACAAAACCCGGGGAGACCTACGTGTCGCTACATCGGACGGCCATCGCTTCAGCAGCGGCTGCACTTGCCATCGTCGGAGGATCAGTCGGTATATCCAATGCTGCCCACGCCTCGGGCGTCCCGGCGCTCAAGGGTCACGTGATTGCTTCTTCGCTCAACAATCCGCGTGGCATCTCGCTGGGCTCCGAAAACACCCTCTACGTCGCCGAAGCCGGTCTTGGATCCGGAAATGCGGTCACCGGAGTCGTTGCCGGAATCGGCGCCACTGGCTCCATCACGGCTATCAGGCGCCCCGGTTCCTCGAACCCGGGTCAGTCGCGGGTTATCACCGGCCTGCCTTCCGCCGCCGAAGTCGAACAAGGTCAACTCGAGGCGGCGGGGCCAGACGGGATCTCCGCGTGGGGCAACGGTTCCAAGTCAGGGTTCGACACCATCATCGGAGCGTCCGGTGGACCGGGACTCGGTGAACTCCTAGGCGTATCCGGCAAGGGCACACCGATTCCACTCGCAAATGTTGGAGCAGCAGGACTTGCCTGGACTGGCCAATATGCCAATGAGCCCTGGGCTCCGGCCGGTCAGTTCCCCGACTCGAACCCCTACGGCGTGCTGGTTGCCCGCGGTCATACCTATGTGGTCGACGCCGGGGCGAACACCCTCGATGAGGTGCTGTCCAACGGGACCGTCCAGATCCTGGCGTACTTCCCCAACACGCCCTTCAGCGACTCCGTGCCGACTTGTGTTGCCCAGGGGCCTGACGGTGCGCTCTACGTCGGAATGCTGGCACTGGCCGACTTCTTTAATGCTGGGCCCGGGTCGGCCACCATTTACCGTGTCGACCCGAAGGCGACAAATCCGAACGACATCAGCACGGTGCTGAACGTGGCGAAGATCTGGGCGACTGGGTTCAGCACGGTTACGGGTTGCACGTTCGACAACCACGGGAACTTCTACGCGGCCGAGATGTTCGCCGGCGACGTCGTCAAGGCTCCATTCGCCCATCCCGCCACTGGACGTACCGTGATCGGCAAGGGCCAGCTCACTCAGCCCAACGGGGTAGCCGTAGACAGCAACGGGGCGGTCTATGTCTCCAACATGTCGGACTCCACTGTGGCCGGTGCAGGATCGGTCGTCCGTTTCCGCACCGGCGGAGGCTTCTAGCGGCTTGGCCCACCGAGCTCTACTGGCTCTTCGGAAATGGGCGGGTGTAGTGCTCGCGACTCCAGGCAACTGGGGCTCGAACAGCTCGAATGGCGCCCAACAACATCATCAGCGTTAGGGGCCAGGGGGCCAGCACAGGCCAGCGTGGATGATGGCCGCATCGACGGCCTTCGTCATCTCTGCCACGGAACCACCACAGCAGGACAGTGCGTCAGGCCCGAGGAGAACGACCAAGTTCGTGTCGGTTTGCGCAACGACCACCGGAGCGATGTTCTCCGTTGCCGAGCGGACCTCGTCGGGCTGATCGTTTCGATGGAAGGTGTCGAAGGGAACGGGCAACTCGGTCCGACAGGCCCGCCATTCCGACTTCTGGCGCAGCAGCCCATGCGTGATGTCGCACAGGGAACAGTGCGTTCGCCCGAGCTGGGAGCCTGCGAAGTACGCCAGCTCACCGATGACGGTTCCGTCAGCGTTGTAGACGCCGATCAGTCGTCGGACAGTCGTCGATTCCAGTTGGTGTTCCGGCATGCTCACTTGTCCATTCTGTCCTGGTGGTGTCGATGTTCGTGACCGAGCTCCTCTCCGAAGCCAAGCACTGACGCAGTACGTCATCGGTTCAGCCCCCACCCTGGCCACGCTTACCCTCGCCGAGGGTGCAATCACGGGACGAGTCAAGGTTCGGTCATGTTGCGCTCCTGGCGATCCTGCCCGTGATCTGCGGATGCCGAACGAGGGCCGGCGGATCCCACTCAATTCCGAAGAGGCGTTCTACTTGCCTCGCATGCCTCGTCACCACCGGAGGTAACACCATCGAGGACCCGTTCGCACTGGCCAAGCTCGGCCAAGCGGCAACCACCAGCGCTACCTTCGGCGCCAACGTGTTCACCAAGGCACCTTCCTCAGCGAAGTAGCTCACCCATCAAAAGTCTGCGGTGGTACCGGTGACCAACTTGACCACACCGGTCGTCGAGTTGACGCACACGTCGAAGCTGACCAGGTCACCCACGCTGACAAAGGAGGCCGTTGCTCCGGTCACCAAGCCAGTGAACTGGTGCTCGACCCGTCCCGCGGGGCACACGCCCTGACCCGGCGACGTGGCCGATCCCGAGTAGGTGAGGCCCGTCTTGCTGGTCGCCCAGATCACATCGCCACCGGTCAGGTAGGCGGAGCCGGCAATGCGGCCGCCCTTCTGGGACAGGCCGCAGTTGGTGAAGGTGATCTTCTTGGTGATGGTTCCCGAGACCTTGTTGCAGAACAGCGACGACGTGGGGTCGGCCACGGTCAGGTCCACCGTGTTGGTGGCGTCCGAGGTCTCATAGGTCGAGTCGCCCGAGTACGTGGCGGTGATACCAAAGTAGTCACCTACGACCAGGCCCGAGGTATCGCACGACGTGGCTGGCCGCGTGGCCGTGCACAGGACGTCACTGCCCTGGTCGAACTCGACAGTGCCCGACGCCCGGCTGTCGAGACCGCTGATGGCCAGCGTGGCGTTGGCTGACGACGTGATGGTGGCCGACGAGCCACCGTTGACCGTGATGGTGAACGAAGTGGCGGTGTAGACGAAGAGACTCACCGTGTTGGTGGCATTCGACGCGTCATACGCTGAGTCGCCGGAGTAGGCGGCGGTGATGCTGGGGTAACTCCCTGACGCCAGCCCAGCGGTATCGCAAGAGTCATCGCCAGCGGTGATGGTGGCCGTGCACAGGAGCGTTGCGCCCGAGTAGAACTCGACCGTTCCGGTAGCACCACCGGGAAGTCCGGCTGTGGCCAGGGTGGCATTGGCCGAGGGCGAGATCGAGGCTGACGATCCGCCGTCGACGGTGCTTGTGAACGATGTGGCCGCAGTGACGGTGAGATGGACTGTGTTGGTGGCATCCGAAGAGTCATAGGTGCCGTCGCCCGAGTAGGAGGCGGTGATGCCGGTGTAATCACCGGCGGCTAGGCCGGTGGTATCGCACGAGCCATCGCCAGTGGTGAGGGTGGCCGTGCACAGCAGGGTTGCCCCGTAGTAGAAGTCGACGGTTCCGGTGGCATCGCTGGGAAGTCCCGATGTGGCCAGCGTGGCATTGGCCGTAGACGCGATAGTGGCCGACGATCCGCCGTCGACGGTGCTGGCGAAAGAAGGTCCTGTCGCCCCGGCCGGTGTGGCATTCCCCCCAACCACTACCCCGACGGCTCCAAGCACTACGGCCATTGCTGCCGCGATGCGAACACTTCGATGCCTCATTTGCTCCCCCTGCCTCATTTGCTTCCCCTGCCTAGGTGGTCGCCCTACCGGACGACCTTGACGACCTTGACGACCTTGACGACCTTGACGACCTTGACGACCTTG
>JBAXCY010000112.1:0-9679 GCA_037141235.1 Acidimicrobiales bacterium
CATCGGCTACATCGGCTACATCGGCTACATCGGCTACATCGGCCTGGCCTAGGGAGTCAGAGTGGCCACGTTGCCGGGCTGTCCGCAGGTGGTCGGCGCCTTCTTGCCAGCTAACCGGGCATTCATCCAACTGATGATGGCGGGGGCGGCCACGAACACGACGCTGCCGTGGGTGGCGCCGGTCACGTGCAGGTACTCGATCTTGTCGTGGATCGGGCACGCCTTGGTGGTCACATAGACGTCGGTAAGCGGTGGTGGAACGGTCCCATCGGCCGTGCCCTGGACCACCAGCATCGGCATCGAGGTGAGGATGCTGCCTGGATCGTTGGAGCGGGCATGGGCGAGCACGTTCGGATCGGACTCAGCACTGACCGGAAAGGTTTGGGCCGGTGTGAGGTGCTGTTCGGCGATCTGCCTTGACAGTTGGTCGCCACACCCGTTGGTCACCTGGGCCGCAGCGAACTGTTCGCCCGTGGGGGTGAACACTTCGGCCGTAGGTAGGTCGGTATAGGTCTGGGTCCACGAGTAAGCGGTCGGAATGCTGAAGGGCATGAACTGGCTGCCGGCCGGAGTGCCGATGATCGCGATCAAGGTGCTGAGGCCGGTGGCTGGTGCGGCGGCCACGACACCGAGGACGTGCAGGTCGGGAGCGTATGTCGGCGCCATCTCTGCTGCGAATAGGGCGGCGTGCCCGCCCTGGGAGTGCCCGTAGATGATTACCGAGTCTGCGGTGTGGAGGCCCTGGAGGTGCCCGGCGGCCCGAGTGGCATCCAGGACGGCCCGGCCTTCGCTGCTGCCCAGCAGGTAGGGATGGACCCCGTCGGCCACACCGAGGCCCTGGTAGTCGGCGGCCGCTACCACGTACCCGGCCTGCAGGTAGCGGTCGAGACTGGGGAGCAGATAGGGGCCGGATCCCCCTCCAGAGTTGGTGAACAGCGATGGTGCACACGGAGCAGAAAACCCGGACGTGCCATGGGCCCAGGCGATCACCGGGTAGCCATCAGCAGGGGCAGCCGCAGACGGGGCGATGACGTAGCCCGACTCAGCGGTGTCGGCTCCGTAGATGGTGGTCGAGTGGAAGAGGATCCGCCACACCGTGGCCCCGGCGGGCACACCAGGTACACCGGTGACTCGGACTGAGCGGATGAGGGTGCCGGGGGCCGCCGCAGGCAGCGGCTTCGGGGGTGCATAGAAGGCCGAGCCGGTCGTTGCCGAGGCCGAGATGGAAGGCGAGGTGGTCGACGTGGGTGCAGAGTCGTTTGACGACGAGCAGGCGGTCAGGCCAGCGGCGACCAAAAGCAGTCCGCCGGCCACCGATGCGGCCCGCTTGATGGTTCTGGTTGGTCGTTGTGGCCGATGTGTCATCAATACTCCCTTGTGTAGCGCTGACGATAGTGCGCCCGTCGGTGCGGCCGTCGGTGGGTCCACCGGCGTGGAACCGGTGGAGGGTAGACAGCCGGTGCCGAATTCAGACCGTGGCGAGCAGTGCACCCTGGCGGGCACAGATGTCGGGGAGTCGGGCGGCAGGCAGGTCGTGGCCCATTCCCTCGATGATCCAAAGTTCCGAACCGGAGATGGCGGCTGCGGTGGCCTCGCCACCGGGCAGAGTGACCAGCGGGTCGTCTGCTCCGTGGATCACCAGGGCCGGCAGATCGAGTCCGACCAGGCCGGAGGTCCGGTCGGGCGAGGCCAGGATGGCGGCCATCTGACGCAAGGTGCCGACTGGATGGTGGCCCCGGTCGTAGTGGGCGGTAGCGCGTTGGCGCACGCCAGCCTCGTCGAACGGAAAGCCGGGAGAGGAGATGACCCGGGAACCAGCCACCGACTGCTCGATCACGGCCTCACGGCCCTCGGGCACGGGCACCAGCAACGAGGTCAGCGCCTCGGGGGTGGGCGGGCCGATGGCGATGCTGGGGGTCGACATAATGGAGGTCAGTGTCCGCACCCTGGCCGGATGGTCGATGGCGAGCTGCTGGGCGATCATCCCGCCCATGGACATACCCAAGATGTGGGCCGAGTCGATGCCGAGGGCGTCGAGCAGTCCGGCAGCATCAGCGGCCATGTCGGACAGTTGGTAGGGAACCGGGATGGTCGGGTCGAAGAGAAGGGCGGCGACATCGGGCTCGCCGGAGTCGTCGAACCAGGTCGACTCGCCCTGGTCGCGATTGTCGAAGGTGATCACGTGGTAGCCCTGGTCGACCAAACCTTCCACTGTGCCCGAAGGCCAGTCGGTCATCTGGGCACCGAGGCCGTGGATGACCAGCAGCGACGGAGCCGACGGATCGCCGAAGGTGTCGTAAGCAAGGTCGATGCCGTTCGCCGTCGTGGTGGTCATGGGCTGCTCCTTGGTGGAGGGGACCCGCAGGGGATCCGGACTGCCAGAAGAGTAGTGCGGAACCGTGATCCAGACCGATTGGATCTGCGAGACTCTGTGACATGTACATCTCCGCCAAGGTCGACTACGCGGTGCGAGCATTGTGCACGTTGGCTGCGGCCGATTCGGCCCTGACCTCGGAGACCTTGGCCCAGTCCCAAGGGCTACCGGCCAAGTTCCTCGAGAGCATCCTGAACGACATGCGTCGGGCCGGACTGCTGACCAGTCAACGAGGCCCAGAGGGTGGCTACCGACTGGCCAAGCCGGCATCGAAGATCACGGTGGCCGATGTCATGCGGCCACTCGATGGACCATTGGCCGAGATCCGGGGACTTCGCCCGGAAGCGGCCAACTACGAAGGGGCAGCGGAGCACCTCCAAGCGGTGTGGGTGGCAGTGCGGGCTAGCTTGCGGTCGGTCCTCGACGACGTAACGATCGCTGGAATCGTGTCGGGTGAACTTCCAGAGTCGGTGACCCGCCTGACTGATGACCCGGAGGCTTGGCAGTCGCGCTGACGTCCTGATTTGGCGATGGCCGGACGATCGGAAGTCAGGTACCGCCAGGGTCACCCCTCGTAGATGGCCACTCGCTCGAGCAGTGCACGGAACTCCTCGAGACCGACCGTGGTCACGTGTGGGTCCTTGGCCGCCTCATCCCACCCACGCAGAGCCAACGCATCCGCACAGCCCGGATGGGCTTCGAAACGGGCCACGGCCGCAGTGTCGAGCAGTCCGCCCTGGGCGTGGAGTGTCTCGATCGAGGCGGGGGAGAGCGTGTCGAAGTAGGAGGGGTCCACCGTGCAGCGATAGCGCTTGGCCAGTACATGGAGGGCGATGGACCGGGCCACTATGGGACCGAATCGGGGGGCGACCCAACGTGCGCCGACGGCTTCGTGGTGGTCGTCATCGATTGACCGATCTGATCGTGGCCCGTGGTCGGTGGCCACAACCAGGTGGCCGATGTCGTGCAGGAGAGTGGCGACGACCAGGGCATCGTCGGCACCCGCGGCTTGGGCCAGGACAGCCGACTGCAGGGCATGACTCTGCTGGTCGATGACTTCGCCATGGTGCTCGTGGCCTCGGGAGGAGAACAGGGCCAACGCTTCTTCTGTTGGGCTCATGGTCGTCATCGGTCCTGATCTCCGTCTCCTGCACGTCCGAAGAAGGCCAGCGGCCTTACCTGGTGCTGGACCTCAGCGGTTGCGAGACCGACACTATCGGGACATCACGGAAACAAGCTCGTGAACTGGGAGTTTCGCCCCAGGAAAGAAATTGCTTGCCTTAGGGGACCTTTGTGCCGATACTGGTATCAGTAATCCTATAGTTTCAGTAGGGAATAGGCTGAGTAGGCCGAAAGACAGAGGGCAGAGGTAGTAGATGCAGATCGATCCGTACATCGTGTTGGGCAGCGCAGCAGTCGGGTTCATTGTCGGACTGACGGGCGCCGGCGGGGGAGCACTGATGACCCCCATGCTGATCTTGCTGTTCGGCATCAAGCCGTCGACGGCCATCTCGAGTGACTTAGTGGCGGCGTTCTTCATGCGTCCGTTCGGTGCGGCCGTCCACGTCGCCAAGAGGACGGTGAACTTCCGGATGGTGGGCTGGATGGTGCTGGGCTCGGTCCCCATGGCCTTCCTCGGCTCGTACCTCCTGCATCTGATGAGCCACACCGAGACGTCGCAGGCAAACATCCAAAAGCTGCTCGGGGCGGCACTACTGATCGGCGCCGCCTCGATGGTGCTGCGCTACTTCCTCGACCTACGTGGCGGACACAAGCGCACCGCTGTGGTCCACGACCTCACCGTCCGCCCCATTCCTACGCTTGTCATCGGCATGGTCGGCGGACTCATCGTCGGACTCACGTCGGTCGGTTCAGGGTCGTTGATGATCGTGTTCCTCCTCTTCCTCTATCCGATGCTGGGCGCCAACCAGCTGGTCGGTACCGACCTGGCCCAGGCGGTGCCACTGACGATGGCCGCAGCCATCGGGGCACTCACCTTCGGGCACGTGGAGTTCTCGGTGACCACGTCGATGATCATCGGCAGCGTGCCAGCCGTCCTGATCGGTGCGTACTTTTCGTCTCGTGCCCCCGACAAGTACATCCGTCCAGCCATCACCCTGGTGATCTTTGCTTCGGGTCTCAAGTACGTCGGGGTCGGCACCACGGCCCTTGGGTGGATTCTGTGCGCCACTCTGCTCGGTGCCGGAGTCTTCTGGCTGGCCTACCTGCGGCCCCGGAAGGCCGGCGTGGGGGCGACGACTGACGAGGACCTGGATGAGGCCAGCGGACGGGTCGGCGAAGGGGACAGCCAAGAGGACGCCGAAGGGGACGCCGAAAAAGAAGACCATCGACAGCCGGTCTTGGCCGGCTCCGAGAGAGTCCTGCTGGAGTAGTCCTGCTGGAGCGAGGGTCTGTGGGTGGACTATCGGATAGTAGGAATATAGGATAATCCTTATGACGCGCGTGACTCTTCGGGCCAAGGGCCAGCTCACTCTGCCTGACGACATCCGCAAGGCTGCTCACCTCGAGTCCGGGGACCTGCTCGAGGCGGAAATAACTCCAGACGGGATTCTTCTGCGTCCCCAGAAGTTGATCGATGCCACCCAGGCGTGGTTCTGGACCCCGGAGTGGCAGGCGGGAGAGCGAAATGCGGATCAGGATGCCGTCAGTGGCCGATCTGAAGCCTTCGAGTCCGGCGACGAGTTCATCGATGCGCTCCGTGCTCGGGCACACGATTCCGTGCAGCCTTCGAACTGATCGGATCAGTGCCGACGTACGCTTGGCTGGCGCGGTTCGCCGCCGATTTCGATTCACTTTCCCCAGGCCAGCAGGCAGCATTCTTGGGCGCCGTGTCTCAGTTCGTCGATGACCTCGGTAACGGACGCCGGTTCCGCAAGGGACTCCGCGTCAAAGGAGTCCAAGGGGCGTCTGGCGTGTTCGAGATGACGTGGGCGGGCGATGGACGGGCCACCTTCGTCTACGGCGATCAGGTGATCGATGACCAGCCTCATGTCATCTGGCGGCGTATCGGAACGCACGCCATCTTGGCGAGGCCGTAGAGGCGGATCCACGTGAGGCTTGCCCATATGGAGTTGCCCGATCCCATGGGCCCGCGCACTCTCTGAGTGGGTCTGATTGCCTGACTGGGCGCGGGCCACGGCGTTCTATTCGACGTTGGCTTCCCATGAGATCCAACCCGATCAGATCCGACTGCGGGCCTGTCTGCGGCTAGGGAGTCGGGAACCGGATCCGGCTACTTCGCCCCTGTGGGGGATGCCACCGGCCAGGGGTTCCCACGTTCTCGGTCGAGCACATCCTGCCCGCCAGAACCGAGGTCGTCATGGGCGAGTTCGAGTACGAGTACGGGTTCGATATCGGAACCGACAAGAAGGGCACGGGGTTCGGCGTGGGTCTCGAGTGGGTCACGATGACCCACAACAATCAGGTGACCTCGTGGGGAGACTCACTGGCTGCGTTCAAGACTGCAGCGATCAACGATGCCGCCAAATCCGGGATGCCCGTGCCGAGCAGCTACACCGTCATCACGGGGTAGCGGAAGATTAGGGATGCCCTGACCTGCGGGAAAACAGGTCAGGACACCTGGCGGTGATCGTAACCCATGAGGCGTGGCTGCTAACCCACATTCTGGCCACCGACGGTGACGCCTGATGACAGCCGATGATGGCCCACGTCGCCAGACCACACCGATCAGGGCCCGTCCGCCCATCCCCTAGATTGTGGAACGCCCATCAACCTCGGAGGTTCCGTGCGCTCCCCTAAAGACTTCTTCCGCCCCCTGGCCGTAGGTGCCCCGGAGCCGCTCCGCGAGGTTCCCTTCAAGCCGTCGCGGATGATCCACTTCTTTCCGGCGTCGAACCCGAAGATGGTGGCCAAACTGCCCGACCTGGCCACCAAGGTCGACGTGCTCCTGGCCAACTTGGAAGACGGTGTCCCCGCCAGCGACAAAGAGGCGGCCCGCCAAGGAATGGTCGATGTCGGCAAGTCCGTCGATTTCGGGTCTGCCCAGTTCTGGACCCGGGTCAACTCCCTCGACTCGCCGTGGGCGCTCGACGATCTGATCGCTGCGGTCACCGAAGTGGGCCACGCTCTCGACGTCATCATGATCCCCAAGGTCGAAGGGGCCGAAGACATCCACTACGTGGACCGTCTGCTCGCCCAGCTCGAGGCCCGGGCCGGACTGACCCGACCCATCCAGGTCCACGCCATCTTGGAGACTGCACGAGGGGTGTCCAACGTCGAGGAGATCTGTGCGGCATCCCCGCGTATGCAGGGGCTCTCCCTCGGCCCGGCCGACTTAGCCGCCAACCGCCGGATGAAGACCACCCGTGTCGGTGGAGGCCACCCGGACTACTTGGTGCGCCAAGACCCCGTTGACGGAGACATCCACGGACCGCGCACCATCTTCCAGCAGGACCTGTGGCACTACACGATCGCTCGCATGGTCGATGCCTGTCAGGCCAATGGGATCTCTGCCTACTACGGGCCCTTTGGCGACATCGCCGATGTGGTGGCCTGCGAGGACCAGTTCCGCAATGCCTACCTGCTGGGATGTGTCGGCGCCTGGTCGTTGCACCCGGTCCAGATCGACATTGCCCGCAAGGTATTTTCGCCAAATGTGGCTGACATCCGCCACGCCCGCCGGGTCATAGCGGCCATGGGTGACGGGACAGGAGCGGTGATGCTCGATGGCAAGATGGAAGACGACGCCTCGGTCAAGCAGTGCCGCGTCATGGTGGAGCTCGCCGACGACCTCGCCGCTCGTGACCCTGAACTCGCCGAGCTGTATGCAACCATCTCCCTGGAGGACTGACATGGCAACCAACGACCTTCGTCCGCGCCGCAGCGTGCTGTACATGCCGGCCGCCAACGAGCGAGCCCTCGAGAAGGCCAAGGCCATCCCGGCCGATGCGCTGATCTTCGACCTCGAAGATGCGGTGGCCCCTGACGCCAAGGCCGAGGCACGGGAGCGGGCGTGTGCGATGTTCGTTGCTGGCGGCTACGGCAACCGGGAGATCACCATCCGGGCCAACGGCATCGGCACCCTGTGGCACGACGACGACCTGGCCGCCATCGCCCAGGCCGGACCCGACGGTGTGGTGGTGCCGAAGGTGAACTCGGCGGCCGACGTGCACGCCATTGAGGCTGCGCTGGAGCGCCACGGGGCCCCGGACCGCACCCGGATCTGGGCGATGCTCGAGACTCCGGTGGCCATGCTCCATGCCGAAGAGATCTGCGGCGCCTCTGAGCGTCTCAACGTGCTGGTCATGGGTACCAACGACCTGGCCAAGGAGCTCCACGCCCAGCGCGTCCCGAGCCGCCAGCCGTTGATGGGCGGTCTCTACCTGGCCCTGCTGGCGGCGCGGGCGGCTGACAAGGTGATCCTGGACGGCGTGTTCAACGACATCAAGGATGAGGTCTCTTTTGCGGCCGAGTGCAGTCAAGGACGGCAGATGGGATTCGACGGGAAGACTTTGGTCCACCCGAGCCAGGTGGAGCCGTGCAATTTGGCCTTCTCACCCGAGGCCGACGAGGTCGAGTTGGCGGTACGCATCATCGCCGCCTTCGAAGAGGCCGAGCATGAGGGCCGCGGCGTGGTCACCGTCGATGGCCGGATGATCGAGAACCTCCACGTCGACGAAGCCAGACGAGTGCTGGCCATCCAAGAGGCGATCGCAGCAGCTGAAGGCTGATCGCCCTAAGGGGCGCCTTGGCCAGCAGATAGTGCGGCCAGATGGCCCCGCACGGAGCGGGCCCCGATGACGATGTCGTCGGCGAAGGACCTGGTGATGCAGGCCAAGTGTCCGCCTATTGCATGCGTCACTGATGCGTTGAGCAGCCCGGCCAACTCGTCTTGGACGTGGTCGCGCACCAGGCGGTCTCCGTCGGTAATGACGCAGTGGGCCGGTGCGGCGAGGTCGTGGATCCAACTGCGGCTGTCGTAGGCGGCCAGCTCTAGTCCGAGCGCGGCCAGATCGCTGTAGCCCATGGTGCGGGCTAACCAGGCGGTGTGGGCCAGCATGGAGTGGTGGTCGCCGTCGCCGATGGCGGGAGCCATGCCGTGATGGAGGGCCCGGTGGCCGATGCGAATGCCTTGGGTTGCCACCATGGACCCGACTCGGGCTCCAGGACGCAGTAGGTCGTTCGGGAGGTTGCGGGCACCGGTGGCTACCTGGACGAGTCCGGCCACCTGGCCGGGATGGTTGCGGGCCAGGGTCTGGCTGACGGGGCCGCCGAGGGAGTAGCCGATTACCACTGCTGGTGAGGCGTGGAGTAGGTCCAACACGCCGCTGGCCAGTTGGGCGCAGCGCTCGATGCTGACCGCCTGCGTATCCCGACTGGACCCGTGACCAGGCAGGTCGAAGGAGATCGGTCGCCACCCGTCCCGATAGAGCGGGGCGTACGTCGAGCCCCAGTTCAACAGTCCGTCGGCGCTCCAACCGTGGATGAGCAGGAGCGGCTGACCGGGGCCGCCACCATCGCGAACCGATATTTGAGCGCCATCGATCTCCAGCAGGTGCGGTGCGGGTACCTCGAACTGCTGACGGATGGCCCGGACCCAGTGCCAACGGGGCGGTCGGTTGTAGAAGACGGGATCGGCTGGATCTGGGAAACCGGTGACTGCAGGTTGGGTGGTGGTGTCGAGGATCGCTGTGTCGGTTGGTGATTCGGGCAGGACGGATTCGGGCAGGACCGATTCGGGCAGGACCGATGCAGACAGGGGGTATCGGGGTGTCGCTGCTGCAACTTCTGCTGTGTCCCAGGCCATGGTTGTATATCGGCGCCTGGGGCATGCACTTGAGTTTGTGGTGGTCATCGACTCGGAGCATCAACTGGTGAGTGCAATAGCCTCGGTGACGTCGACGAGGGCTTGGCAGAATCATCCACGCGATCAGATACTGGGAAGTCAACGTAACTCAGCGCGACCGACCCGAACCATCGAACACCGTCCGACGATCTGACCCGACTGACGATGAACCCCGCCGACGTGCAGTTGCTCATGGCCCCGAGGCAGTGCAGTTGGATGTATTCGGCAAGGCACTGACCCGTTGACGCGGGTGGCACGCTCGAGTCGCATGCCGTGCTCTTGGGCCAGACCGTTGGTAGCCAGACCGGGGGGAGTCGGTGGACTCGGCCATGAAGACCCGCGTGGGGTGTGTGGTCTGATCCGATTGCCTTGCCTGCGGTGTCGTCCACTCACCCCTGGTCAGGATCGGGGAAGGGTGGTCGGCTCGCTCCTGAAGGTCCACAGCCGAATGAACAAGGGCCCGAGGACCCGCCAGGCGC
>JBAXCY010000113.1:0-9610 GCA_037141235.1 Acidimicrobiales bacterium
ACCGGCTCAGGTACCGCACCGGCTCGTCTGACGCTCGGCTCAGCGACGCACCGTCGGGTGGGGGAGCAGGGTGACCTTGGCCTTGAGCGCGGTGCGCTCGTCCAGATAGGCGGCCAACCGTCGGTAGACCTTGGTGCCAGCCATGGTCTCGAGTTCTGTCCGCATGGTCCGATAGACCGGCTCGTGTCCGGTGAACGCAGCCGGGTCTTCGGTGCACCACCAATGGAAGTCGGCACCGCCTTCGCCCCAGTGCTTCCGGTCCCACTGACGCACCACTGACGTGACCCGTCCATCTGCCGTGGATTCGTCCTCGCGGCGCAGCGGAAGCTGCCAGCACACTTCGGGTTTGAGCTCCACGTGGCTGACCCCGCGGGCTTCGGCCTCCAGGTGCAGTGCACATCCGGCCCCTGCGGCAAAGCCGGGACGGTTGAGGAAGATGCAGGCGTCGTCGACCAAGCGGGTGCCCAAGTCGCCTCCGGGGAGCTTCTTGATGACCCCTTTTTGGCCCTTGGCGTGGAACTGCCACCGTTCGGGCCCCAGGGTCTTGGCCACCTTGGCTACCTTGTCGGCGTCTTCTTTGCCCGTGAAGTGGGCACCGTAGGAGCAGCAGCCCTGCACGAGTTCGGGGGCTGGCCCGGTGAGGACTCCCTGGCATCCGTTTCCGAAGATGCAGGTCCATCCACTGGCCAGGAAGGTCACATCGAACATCCAGGTCCGCTCTTCGTCGGGGTCGTCGAAGCTGACCCATTCGTGGGCGTCGTTGGGAACGTGCTTGTGGGAGGAGGACACTGCCATATGATGACAGGCATGAGTGAAGACCGTGAGGACATCGCGCCCGTATTGACGATCACCGCCGAGGCAAAGGCCACCGTGCTCGAGGTGCTGTCCAACGAGGCCGAGTCGGACACGCTGGCACTGTGGTTGGAGGTCAGTGGCGAGGCTGACGGCGCCTTTACCTACGACATGTACTTCCAGGCCATCGCCGATGCCGGGAACGGCGACGTCGTACAGCCCGACCTGCAGCTCCCCGTGGTGGTGCCCGCCGACAGCGTGGCCCGCCTGCAGGGTGCCTCACTGGACTTCGTGACCGATGCTTCGGGTGAAGGTGGCCTGGTCGTAGTCAATCCGAACACCCCGCCAGCCCCCACGCTGGCCGGCTTGGGCTCGATCCCCGAGGTCGACCTGACCGACCCGTTCGCTCAGCGCGTGGTTGCCGTACTCGAGGAGCAGGTCAATCCGAGCATCGCCTCCCACGGTGGGCGTGCTGATCTGGTGGCCGTCGAGGATTCATCGGTCTACCTGCGCCTCAGCGGTGGATGCCAGGGATGCGGCATGGCCAAGGCCACGCTGTCCCAGGGCATCGAGGTCATCTTGCGTGAGGCCATCCCCGAAATCGCCAACGTGGTGGATGTGACCGACCATGCGGATGGCACCAATCCGTTCTACGAGCCAGCCCACAGCTGATCTGACGGATTCGTCCAGCGGTCAGCCCGCCGGTGTGAGGTGCGCGTCGAACCACTCCAGCGTGCGGCCCCAGGCATCGGTAGCGGCAGCCGCGTTGTAGGACGGACGGGCGTCGCAGTGGAATCCGTGCTCGGCATCGGGGTAGCGCACGATCGAGGTATCCACATCGGCCCCGGCGTGCAACTCGTCCCGTAGACGCTCTACGTCCTCGACGGGGATGCTCGGATCGGCATCGCCAAACAGGCCGAGCCACGGGGTCCGCATCGAGGTGATGAGGGGCAGAAGCGTTTTCATCCCCTCGGTCCGGCCGTGGACGATGCCACCTCCGTAGAAGCCGACTGCTCCGCCCAGGGCCAGGTGGCCGGCGGCCAGGAAGGTGACCCGACCGCCCATGCAGAAGCCGACGATCCCGATCTGGCGGTCGTCCCAACCGGCTGCGTGCAGGTACTCGACCGTGGCCTCGATGTCGGCCAGCAGTTCCTCGTCCGTCAGGGCCATGACGTTGGGAATGACGGCGCTGAAGTCGTCGTAGCCGTGGGCAGGGGCGCCGGTGCGATGGAACATGTGGGGTGCCACCGCTAGGAAGCCGGCTGAGGCGAATCGGCGGGTCACATCCTCGATGTGATGGTTGACCCCGAAGGCCTCCTGGACGACGATCACCGCCCCTTTGGCCTGTCCGTCGGGCCGGGCTTCGTAGACGGGCATGGTGCCGACGGGAACATCGAGCGTGAGGGTCTGGGTATCCATGATGCATCTACGATGCCTCGCTGGACGGACGGCGTCCAGTACGTTGCACGAGGTGAACGCCCTCCTCATCGCATACGGCACCCTGGGAGTAGGTATCGGCGCAGTGCTCGATCCGATGGGCCAACAGTTGGCCGACCGAAGCCGGGCCGCTGAAGAACGCCGCCGGATCGAGCGCGCCGATCGAAGGGCCGCCGAGGCCAAGAAGCCCGAGACGGCCGACCTGACAGAGCCCACGGATCTACCCGAGACCCTGGAGCTGGCAGACGTGGTCGAGCAGTCTGTCCTCGAGCCAGCACCGACCCCAGCACTCGAGCCCGAGGTGATCCGCCACCTCTTACCCGAAGGGCATTCGGTGCCCCGGACGGTAGGTGCGGCCATCGTCACCGGTGCCCTCTTCGCTCTGGCCGCCTCGCACTTCGGTAGTCACCTGATCCTCGCCCCGTTCTTGGTGTTCTTGGCCATGGCTGTCGTGGTGTCGGTCACCGACCTGAGCCATCGGCTGGTGCCCCGCACGATCATCTACGGGGCCATGGCCCTGGTCGTGCCGCTCCTGGTGGTGGTGTCCGCCGTGGACGACACCTGGGGCTCCTTGGTCGGGTCGGCCATTGCGGCCGCAGCCGCCTTCGGGGTGTTCTTCGCCATCTGGTTCTTCGTACCCCGAGGGATGGGATTCGGTGATGTGCGGTTGGCTGGGGCCATCGGCTGCACGGTCGGCTACCTGAGCCTCCTGCACGCCTACGTCGCCTTCTTGTCGGGCTTCGTGCTCGGCCTCTTGTTGGGCCTGGTGCTGATGATCGGATCCTCAGCCGGGCGTAAGACTCGGATCCCCTTCGCTCCGGCCCTGTGCGCCGGTGCGGTAGTCGCCATCGTGTGGGGAGCCCCGCTGGTGGACCATATCTTCCACGCCAACGGTTGACCCCGTGAGTCGGGACCCCGAGTAGATTTGTCTAGATGCTGCGCTACCTGACCGCCGGAGAGTCTCACGGACGCGCCCTTGTGGTGATCCTTGAAGGAGTGCCGGCAGGCCTTCAGGTCACTACCGAGGAGCTCCAGCGCGAGCTTTCCCGTCGCCGACTCGGCTTCGGCCGGGGCCCA
Organism: Acidimicrobiales bacterium; assembly: GCA_037141235.1. Taxonomy (GTDB): domain Bacteria; phylum Actinomycetota; class Acidimicrobiia; order Acidimicrobiales; family RAAP-2; genus Bog-756. The sequence continues at coordinate 3,307 of JBAXCY010000113.1, forward strand.
CGCATGCGCTTCGAGGTCGACGAGGTGAGCCTGGTCGGCGGGGTGCGTCATGGACGGACGTTGGGTTCGCCCATCGCCATCGAGATCCTCAACACCGAGTGGCCGAAGTGGGAAGAGGAGATGTCTCCTGCCCCCGGCCTGCCCTCCAAGGTCCTCACCCAGCCTCGCCCTGGTCATGCCGACTTGGCCGGGATGCTCAAATACGGACTGAACGACGCCCGTGATGTGCTCGAGCGGGCCTCAGCACGCGAGACGGCCGCCCGGGTGGCGGCGGGCACGGTGGCCAAACTGCTGCTCGGCAAGATCGGCGTCGACATCCTCAGCCACATCGTCCAGATGGGCTCAGCCAAGGCCTCCCCTGGCCCACTCCCTCGTATCGAGGACCTGGCCCGCATCGACGAGTCCCAGGTTCGCTGTGCCGATCCCGAGGCCGAGGCCAGGATGGTGACTGCCATTAAGGCGGCCGCCAAGGCCGGCGATTCGATGGGCGGGGTGGCCGAGGTAGTGGCCTATGGAGTGCCGGTCGGACTCGGCAGCCATGTCCACTGGGACCGGCGTCTCGACTCGCTGGTGGCCCAAGCGCTCATGAGCATCCAGGCCATCAAGGCCGTCGAGATCGGTGAAGGGATGGAGGTGGCCGGACTGCTCGGCTCCGAGGCTCACGATGCCATCCGCATGGCTGACCCCGATGGCGGCGTACACGAAGATGCCGTATCCGAGATGAGCGGCGGCTACGTACGTGACACCCACCGAGCCGGTGGGATCGAGGGCGGGATGAGTACTGGAGCACCGATCGTGGCCCGCCTCTCCATGAAGCCGCTGGCTTCGCTCAACCGACCGACCCTGGGCACGATCGATGTGGTGACCAAGGAGTCGACCGTCTCGTTCAAGGAGCGCACGGATGTGACGGCCGTGCCGGCCATGGGTGTCGTCGCCGAAACGATGATGGCGCTGGTGCTGGCATCTGAGGCGCTGCGGAAGTTCGGTGGGGACTCGGTCGAGGAGTTCACCCGCAACTACTCCGGGTACCTGTCCACGCTGGGTGAGACCCCATCGGCCGCATCGCCCGCCGTCGATGGCTGACCGGCTGGTCCTGGTTGGGATGATGGGAGCCGGCAAGACGACGGTCGGGCGTGCGCTGGCCGGCCGGCTGGGGTGGACGTTCGTCGACTCCGATGCACTGGTCGAGTCGTCTACTGGATTCACGGTGGCCGAGCTGTTCGCCTCCGGAGGCGAGGAGGCCTTCCGGGTCGAGGAGTCACGCGTGCTGGCCGAGGTACTGGCTACAACGGCACCGGTGGTGGTAGCCACAGGCGGCGGTGCCGTCGTGGCTAAAGGAAACCGGACGATCATGGCCGAGTCGGCCGTGGTGATCTGGTTGCGGGCTGAGCCGAGCACGTTGGCCGCTCGGGTGGGCAGGGGCAAGGGGCGGCCGCTCTTGGCTGGTGACCCGGAAGCCACACTGGCCGATCTGGACGAACTGCGCCGGCCGATCTACGAAGAGGTGGCGCAGGTGGTCGTCGACGTCGACGATCTGGAGCCGGCGATGGTGGCCGACCGGATCCTGGCCGCCACGGCATTCGCTCGGAGCAAGCCATGGTGATGGGGTTCGTCGGAGCGACAGTCAACAGAGCAGTCAACAGAGCAGTCAACGAGGCAGTGCTGGCGACCGTGACAGAGTGCAGAACGTGATGCAGATCGTCCCCGTCGAGCTGGCCGACCGTTCCTACGAAGTGACCGTGGGCGAAGGCGCCCGCCACGAACTGGCCCGAGTGGTGGCCGACGCCGTCCCTGGTGCCCGCCGGGCAGTGGTGGTGACCCAGGAAGGGATCGGGATCGAGGTCGAGACAGGTCTGCCCACCGAGGTGTTCACCGTCCCCGATGGCGAGTCGGCAAAATCGCTGACGGTCCTCGAAGAGTTGTGCCGCGGGTTCGCCCGCTCCTCGCTGAGCCGGGCCGATGTGGTGGTAGCCGTGGGCGGGGGAGTGGTGACCGATCTGGCCGGATTCGCGGCTGCCTCGTTCCATCGAGGGACGCCTTACGTCAATGTGGCCACCTCGCTGCTGGCTCAGGTGGACGCGGCCATCGGCGGAAAGACCGGCGTCAACATCCCCGAGGGGAAGAACCTGGTGGGTGCGTTCTGGCAGCCGAGTGCGGTGCTGTGCGACACCGAGGTGCTGGCAACGCTTCCGCCCCGCGAGTGGGCATCGGGCCGAGGTGAGGTCGCTAAGTACGCCCTCCTTGGGATCAGCACCTACCTCGGTGGGCCGCCCACAGCCGATCAGTCGGTCGACGACCAGGTGGCCCGGTGTGCGGCCATCAAGTCTGGGGTGGTGTCGGCCGACGAACGCGAAGGCGACCGACGGATGCTCCTCAACTACGGACACACCCTGGCCCACGCCCTCGAGGCATCGGCGTTCGGAGATGACGAGCGCGATCTGCGCCACGGCGAGGCCGTGGCGGTCGGACTGGTCTACGCGGCACTCCTGGCCCGCCGGCTCGGCCGCATCGACGATGCCCGGGTGGAGTACCACCGCCGAGTGGTGGGTGCCTTCGACCTGACCTCGGGACTGCCGGCCGGATGCGATCCCGAACAGCTGCTGTCGTTCATGGCCCGGGACAAGAAAGCACAGGGGGACATCACCTTCGTGCTCGACGGTCCCGACGGGGTGGAAGTGGTGCGTGGCATCGATCGGGCCGATGTGGTCGCTACCCTGTCGGACATGGAGTCGGCCCCATGAGGGGATCCGGCACGACACAGTGCGGAGGATCGACATGAGTGCGGACGGAGTGATTCTGCTGCTGTCGGGTCCCAACCTCAACCTGCTCGGCGAGCGGGAGCCGGAAATCTACGGAACCGGCACCTTGGAGGACCATGTGGCTGCGGCCCGTGGTGCAGCTGAGGCGCTCGGCTTCACGCTCGAGCATTCTCAGTCCAACCACGAAGGTGACCTGGTCGAGTCCGTCCATGCCGCTAGGGGCGCCACCGTCGCCATCGTGATCAACGCTGGGGCACTGACTCACACGTCCTGGTCACTGCACGATGCGTTGGCTGCCTACAACGGGATCGTGGTGGAGTTGCACCTTTCCAACCCGGCGGCCCGAGAGTCCTTCCGGCACACCTCCACCATCGCCGCCGTATCTGACGGCTGCATTGCTGGGTTCGGTGGCCTCGGCTACCCGCTGGCCGTCGAGGCTGTGGCTCGCATCCTTGCTGCCCGGTCGTGAGCGCCGCGAGCTCGCCAACCGCGGACGGCGATCTGAAGGAGCCGATGGCTCCACTGTCAGTGGCCGGTCGCATCGATCGAGTCCGTGCTCTCCTGGTCGAGGTGGAGAGATCTGATAGCCAGGGCAGCGGTAAGGGCAGTGGCAAGGGCAGTGGCCAGGGCAGTGGCCAGCCCGACGGGCTCCTGGTGACCACCGGGGCGAACATCCGTTGGCTGACCGGGTTCACCGGATCGGCCGGTGTGCTGCTGGTGACCATGAACCGAGCGCTCCTGGTATCGGACGGCCGGTATCGAACCCAGGCGGGTGAGCAGGTCGACGCAGCCGGCGTCGGAGATGTGGTCGAGGTGACCATCGGCGGAGTGACCGCCCAGCGCGAAGCGCTGGCCGAGGCGGCCGGAGCGGCATCGGTGATCGCTCTTGAGGCATCGGATGTGACGTGGTCGGCCATGCAGTCCTGGGAGTCGGTGCTCGCCCCTCGGAGCTTGGTGGCGACCGAGGGGATCGTCGAGGGGCTCCGGGCCGTGAAGGACGGGGGAGAAGTGGCCCGGATGGAGCGGGCGGCCGCCATCGCCGATGCGGCATTGGGTTCGGTCCTCCATCTTCTGGCTGAGGCCGGGCGAACCGATGGCGAAGCAGGCCTGACCGAGAACGGGTTCGCCGCCGCCCTCGACCACGCCATGCGGCTCCTCGGTGCCGAGGACAGCGCGTTTGAGACGATCGTGGCTTCGGGTCCGAACTCGGCCAAGCCCCACGCCCGGCCTGGCCCTCGGGTACTGCGCCGCGGGGATCCGGTGGTCGTCGACTTCGGGGCCGTATTCGACGGCTACCGGTCCGATATGACCAGGACCTTCTGTTTGGGAGGCGCTCCCGTGGGTGAACTGGCCAGGGTGTTCGATGTGGTGGCGGCCTCGCAAGTCGCCGGAGTGGCCTCGGTGGCGCCAGGGGTGGCGACCGGCGAAGTCGACACTGTGTGTCGAGAGGTGATCGCGGGCGCCGGATGGGCCGAGCGGTTCGAGCACGGGACCGGACACGGAGTGGGCCTCGACATTCACGAGGCCCCTTCAGTGGGTTCGGGATCGACTGCTATCTTGGAGCCAGGGTCGGTCGTCACCGTCGAACCCGGCGTGTACCTGCCGGACGTGGGTGGCGTCAGGATCGAGGACACTCTGGTAGTGACCGCCACCGGTAGCCGTGCACTCACCCGTTTCCCGAAGGAAGTAGCCGTCTGATGTCCATCTCCACCAACGATCTCCGCAACGGCATGACCCTGAACCTGCCTGAGGGCCTGTTCAGCGTGGTCGAGTTCCAGCACGTCAAGCCGGGCAAGGGCGGTGCCTTCGTCCGTACCAAGGTCAAGAACCTGCGCAACGGAGCCGTCATCGAGCGCACCTACCGGGCCGACGAGAAGCTCGAGCAGGCCATCATCGACAAGCGCGAGATGCAGTTCCTCTACCGCGACGGTGGCGAGTACGTATTCATGGACAACAGCACGTATGACCAGCTCCAGGTGGAGACCGGCCTCCTCGGAGACGCCGCCAACTACCTCAAAGAAGGCGACGACGCTGTCATCCAGTTCTACGGCGATGAGATCGTCGGCGTGGAGTTGCCCGCAGCCGTCGAGCTCACAGTGACCGAGACCGAGCCCGGCCTCCAGGGGGACAGGGTGTCGGGTGCCCGCAAGCCGGCCACGCTCGAGACTGGCCTGGTCATTCAGGTGCCGCTCTTCATCAACCCCAATGAGAAGATCAAGGTCGACACCCGCACCGGCGAGTATCTGACTCGCGCCTGAGCAACCAGGCAGGGGCGCACACGCGTCTCCAGTCCCCCCTCTCAATATGAGCAATGAACCCGCACCACGCCATCAGTCCCGCGAGCGGGCCCTGACTCTGCTGTATGAAGCCGACCTCAAGGGCGAGTCGCCCGAGGTTGTGCTCGAGGGTCTGTCAGTCACGCCTGATGAGTACGTGACCACCCTGATGCACGCAGTCGGTAGCCGTTCCGATGAGATCGACGTGCTGATCAGCGGGGCTGCCATCGGGTGGGATATCGACCGGATGGCCGTCATCGACCGGAACGTGCTCCGCCTCGCCACGGCCGAGCTGCTCTGCTGTGACGACGTGCCCACTGCGGTGATCTTGAACGAGGCAGTCGACCTCGCCTCAGCGTTCTCGACCGATGACTCGGGCCGGTTCGTCAACGGCGTGCTGGCCACCATCGCCACCCAGTCGCGCAGCTGAACCTGGCGGCCATGGCCGACTCCCACGTGGTTGGAGGGAGGTAAACCGGTGTCGGATTCGCTCATCCGTGTAACAACACTTCGGGGATAGGTTCCGCAGGCTCAGTTCCGCTCCTCACGCATTGTGCGGATGCGGTGCCAGATCAGCCCGGTAACGGCCACGATGGCCGCGACGACGAGGACGGCCACGGTGGACGTGGCGTAGCTGAGCTTCTTCCGCAAGCTGTCGTAGGTGCTCCCGAGTGAGTAGCCGAGCAGCGACTGGGCCGTGACCCAGGTCGTGCAGCCGATCGCGGTGAACGGCACGAACTTGGCGAATGCCATCTCGGCCCGGTCAAGGTCCTTGTCGCTGGGCAACAGGTACTTCCCCCACTTGTCGACGGCCAACCGTTGGCCCTTCAGGCCGGTCAGGTAGCCGACCACCGACCCCATGACCTCGCCAACCACCGCTAGCACGATGACGACCACGAGCGATAGGTGGAAGAACTCGTACGACGGTTCCCTGATGGCCAGGAGCTTGTGGACCTTGTCGCTGGCCAGGGTGCCGCCGCCGATGATTGCGGGCTCGGATCCGGCCGGGATGCCCATCGACGAAACGAAGCGGAGGACGAAGATGGCCAAGAAGCTGTCGCCCAGCACGAAGTTGTTCAGGGTCGAAGACAGGAACTCCGATCTTCAGGCTCGGGCAGACAGTTCGCCGGGTTATGAGGCTCTACGCGATGAGGCGTGGGTGGTGGCCTCTGATTCGAGCAGTTGGTTGAGCATTCCATTGCACGCCTGAGTGCAGCAAGAGCCGGAGCCGATAGTTCTCGAAGTTCCGCAACCCGTGCCCGATCCTGC
>JBAXCY010000114.1:0-9597 GCA_037141235.1 Acidimicrobiales bacterium
CTCGGCTGACCTGCTCGGCTGACCTGCTCGGCTGACCTGCTTTTGTAAGTTGCCCGGTGTGGTGCTCAGGCCCCGCCGATGGCGGGTCCGGCTTCGGCGGTCCCGAGTGTCCGCACGTAGTCGGCCATGCCCGCCGTGAAGGCATCGACGTTCTGCGCCTTGGCTAGTGCGAAGTTGGCGAAGTAGGCAGGCACGTAGACAGCGAGCGAGTCCGAGTCGATCCCTTCGAGGATGGTAGCGACAGCGGTTTCGATGGAGATGGAATCGACGCCGCCGGGGAATGGGTCGTTGTCCGGCAGGGTGAACAGCTCGGTGTCCACCACCCCGGGATAGACGACGGTCACCCGGACGCCGGTGTTCCACAGATCGACGGCCATGGCTTCGGAGAATACGGCGATGGCGGCCTTGGACGCGTCGTAGGCTGACTCACCCGGTGAGCTGAGGGTTGCTGCTACCGACGACACGTTGACGATCCGGCCCGAGCCCCGCTCGACCATGTGCGGCAGAAGGGCAAGGGTGAGTCGAACTGGGGAGAGGTAGTTGATGGTCATGACGGCCTCGACGGTCTGCATGTCGAGGCCGGTGACGTGCCGCCGCTTGGGAATCCCGGCGTTGTTGACCAGTACGTCCACGCCACCGAGATCGTGCAGCACATGTTGAGCCAGGCGATCCACCGCATCGGAGTCGGCCAGGTCCGTCACCCACATCATCGAATCCGGGGAGTGGATCTGGCAGCGTCGCAGTACTTCGCCCAGCCGGTCCTCACGGCGGGCCACGATCCCCACGACGGCACCCCGTTCAGCGAACGCCTCGGCTAATCCGGCCCCGATGCCCGAAGATCCTCCGGTGACCACTACACGCGACCCGGTGTACTCGGTGGCATCCGTGCTGTTGCTGGGACCGGTCATCGGTTCCTCCACTGCGGTGCACGTTTTTCGGCAAAGGCCTTGGGGCCTTCGACAGCGTCCTCGCTCGAAAAGACTTCCGAGGCGATGGCCGACTCGATCCGGTAGGCCTCGGACATGTCGACCAGCAGTCCACGGTGGACGGACTCCTTGGTCTTGCGCACGGCGAACGGTCCGTTGGCCGTAATCCGACGGGCGTAGTCATAGGCCCGCTCCATCAGTTGGTCCGGGATGCACACTTCGTTCAGGAGGCCCATGGCGAGGACCCGGGGGGCCGAGATCTGGTCGGCGCAGAGCAACAGCTCCATTGCGGCTGGGTACGGGATCTGACGAGGGAGGCGCACCGTGGTCCCACCGCCAGCGAAGAGGCCTCGTTTCGGTTCGAGCACGCCGAAGGTGGCGGTATCGGCGGCTACCCGGATGTCGCAGCCCCCCAGCATCTCCATCCCTCCGGCCACGCACGTGCCGTTGACGGCAGCGATGATCGGCTTGTAAATCTTGACGTTGCGCAGGACCGCCTTCACTCCGTCGTCAAGCCGGTAGCCGTCGATCTCAGTGATCCCCTCTGCTTTCATGCGCGACTGCAGGCGGGTGATCTCGGGGATGTAGGTCTTCAGGTCAGCGCCGACGCAGAAGTCCTTACCGACTCCGGTGACCACGGCGACCCACGCATCGTCATCGTCGCGGAACCGTTCCCATGCCCCCCGGAGCTGAGCGAAGTGCTCCATGTCCATGGCGTTTCGCGCCTCAGGTCGGTCGATGGTGATTTGGACGACATGCTCGTCGCCGCGTTCGTAGTGGATCGGCATGGCCCTCCTCGGGTCAGATCAGATCAGATCAGGTCGGCGTGGTCGAGTGGGTCGAGTGGGTCGAGTGGGTCGAGTGGGTCGAGTGGGTCGAGTGGGTCGAGTTGCTCCATCAGATCACCTTTGGGCGGTGGAAACCCCCCGAGCGCCCGCCACCAGGGTGACGGTGGCCCCAACGAGGTCTTCATCGGCCGCCGCCGGTTCGGCCAGACGGGCATAGCCGCGCGAGCCATCAGGTAGGTCGCAGATCAGTGCGGTCCACTCGGGCCCCTCGCGTCCATACGTGGTGGAGAAGGTGACGACTGTGGCGGGGCCTTCGGCCCCGGCCGTCACGGGAATGGAATGAAGGGCGGCATCAGGTGCCGCACCGGTTGCGGTCGACGCACTGGGGGCATTCAGGACGGGGATGCTCGGGGGCGGCGTGGCCGACCACAGGGCGGCGGCGTGGCTGGTCATGTGCATTCCTACGCCGGTCACCAGTCCACGGGCTTCGGGGTCAGCCCGCAGCACCTCAACCATGGCGGCCATGGCATGGGTGCCGTAGTTGCTACCCGGGCCGCCGTGATAGGGGAGTCCTCCGGTAACGGTCAACGAGCGGTCGTCGGTGATGCCCAGGGCATCGCGGGCGAACTGGAGCGAGGCGGCAAAGCACGAGTAGATGTCGAGGTGGGAAACCTCGTCGATGCCAACGGATCCGAGGGCGCGCGTGAGCGCCGACTCCAGGGCAGGAGAGCGCCACAGGTCGGGACGAGCAGCCATGGTGGACGGCTCGTCGGCCGACCCGATTCCCCACAGGTAGACCCGCTGGCCGGCGGGCACGCCGAGATCGTCGGCCCGGGACTCCGTGGCCACCAGTACAGCCGCGGCCATGTCGACGTCCATCACCGCGGTCATGAGCTTCGTATACGGGGTGGCCACCATCCGGTTGGACGGCTCGGCCCGGATGATCTCATCGGCACTGTGGGCCACGGGGAACCAGGCATTGCTTGCATCGGCGGCAGCCACGGTGGACAGTGGGGCGAGGACCTCGCCCAACTGTCGCCGGTACTCGTCGACACCCTGGCCTCGGTGGGCTCGGCGGGCCGTGTCCAGCAGGGCGAAGGTCAGATAGGCCTGGTAGATGCCGTGGGCGGCCTCGAGGCGGTCCAGGGTGAGAGGGAAGGGCGGAGGCTCGTCAGGCGGGTGGGACCACGCAGGATCTCGGTGGTGGCGGAGGGTGGCGAGCGCCTCACCTCCCACGATGAGGGCCAGATCGCTGCGGCCTGCGGCCATGTCGGCGGTGATGTCGCCCACCAGTCGGAGCGGGACGGATCCGCCCAGACCCGAGTACCGGGCGGTGGCGGGCCGGGCGCCCAGCCGCTCGGCCAGGCGCCCAGCAGGATCGTCGTACTGCCAGGATTGACAGAACACCACCTGGAGGTTGCCAATGGAGGCCAGGGCCGAGGGGCTGCTCGCGTCATCTGCGGCCGAGCGGGCCACGTCCTCCCACAGGTCGAGAGGCTCAGGGGCCGGCTGGTCACGCCAGGTCCGGCGAGCGACCCCGATGATGCACGGGGTGCGGGGGTCGACCGGCATGTCAGGCAGGGCTGGAGCGGCGCGGCAGGGCGATGGCCCGGTCGGCGATGATGTTCTTCTGCACCTCGGTGGAGCCTCCACCGATAGTGCTGTAGCGCTGGAACGAGTACAGCCGGGTCCACTTCCCTCGGTCCACGGAGTCGGGTCCGCCGCGGGCCAGCACACCGGCTGGGCCGAGCAGGTCCACCGACAGGGCGGCCAGGGTCTGGGCCAGGGCTGACCAGCTCAACTTGGCGAAGGGAACCTCCGGCCAGTTCTTCTCCCCCTTAATGATCTTGGACAGCGCCCGCAGCGACAGCAGGCGGGCCAGTTCGATGTCGGTCCACGCCCGGGCGATACGGCCCTGCAGTGCTGGGTCCTCCAGGGCATCGGCGTTGACCGCTCGCGCCGCAGTCACCATGGCTCGCAGGTCGGCAGCCAGGATGGCTAGCTGAGTGGCGATCCCCACCCGCTCGTGGCCGAGGGTGCCCATGGCCACCATCCACCCTTCGCCCTCGCCTCCGAGCCGGCAGCCGACCGGAATGCGGGCATCGGTGAAGAAGACTTCGTTGAACATCTCCTCGCCGGCCATGTCCCGGATGGGCCGGCGTTCGATGCCGGGGGTCTCGAGGTCGAGGATGAAAGCAGTGATCCCCTCGTGCTTGGCCCCCCGCTCAATGGCCGTGGGGTCTGTCCGCAACAGAAAGAGCCCCCACTTGGCCAGATGGGCAGTGGAGATCCAGATCTTCTGGCCGTTGACCACGTAGTCATCGCCGTCGAGGATCGCCGTGGTGCGCAGGTTGGCCAGGTCGTTCCCAGCATCTGGCTCAGAAAAGCCCTGGCACCAGTGCTCGGTGGCATCGAGGATCGACGGGAGCCACTGGGCCTTCTGCTCCTCGGTTCCCCAGGCGATGATCATGGGGCCGATCTGCCACAGCCCGTTGGTGTTGAACATGCCGGGCGTGCGGTACTCGGCCATGATCTCGGAGTAGATGATCCGCTGCATCGCCGTGGCATTGCGGCCGCCGTACTCCTCGGGCCAGTTGGCTGCGGCCCACCGACCCTGGTTCAGCGTCCGCTGCCACGCCGCCCGGCGAAGCTGGGACTGCTCACCCGAGAGGGACGAGCTGCTGTCGAGCTCCTCGCGCTCCAAAAACCCGGGAAGGTGCTCGTCGAGCCAGGAACGCAGTTCAGCGGCGAACTGCTCATCCTCTGGGGTAAGTGCAAAGTCCACGAGTACGAGGATAGCCTTCGGGACCGTCTACGCTCGTGCCGTTCCCGTTGTGCCGATCTTGAGGTGGTCCGTGGACTTCACATTCGATACCGAGCAGTTGGCCCTTCAAGACGTGGCGCGTCGGGCCATGGACGAGTTCGACGGCGGATTCGTCCGAGAGATGGCCGACGGCGATAGCGGGTACACCACCGAGATGTGGGACCGCTTGGTTTCGCTGGGGTGGACCTCGATGCTGATCCCTGGAGAGGGTGCCGGGCTGCTGGAGATGTGCATCGTCATGGAGCAGATGGGCCGCATCCCATTGCCGGGACCGTTTTTCTCTTCGGCGGTGATGGCCACGCTGGCCGCCAAGGCGCTGGGGGAGCAGGGTCTGCTGGACGAACTGGCCTCGGGGAGCATCCGGGGGACGGTGGCGGTGTTGGAGCAGGGCCACGGGCATCCGTTGGACACGGTTCGGGCCCGGGCCACACGCAAGGGAGCCGGCTGGGTTCTGAACGGGACCAAGCCCCTTGTGGTGGACGGCCACACGGCGGACTGGGTGATCGTGGTGGCGCTGGGAGAGGACGGGGTGCGGTCGTTCCTGGTCCGTGAGCCGGTGGCCGAGGTGGTCCCGTCGCTCGACCCGACCCGCAAACTGGCCCGCCTGGTGCTGGAGGGCACGCCAGCCGAGCCGCTCGGCCCCAGCGGTGGTCAGGCAGACCTGTGGCGCCGGGTCCTCGATGACATCGCCGTGGCCCTGGCGGCCGAGTCGGTCGGTGTCTCGGACCGTGCCCTCGAGATGGCCACGGAGTACGCCAAGGTCAGGGTGGTCTTCGACCAGCCGATCGCCACCTTCCAGGTGGTCAAGCATCGAATCGTAGACATGTTCCATGCCCTCGAGCTGGCCCGGGTGGGTGTCCACTACGCAGCCTGGGCATCCGATGGGGACGAGCCAGATCGCGTCCGGGCTGCGGCCATGGCTTCGGCGTACGCCGCCGAGGCTGCGGTCAAGGTGACGGGGGACGACATCCAGCTCCACGGGGGCGTCGGGTTCACCTGGGCCAACGACGCCCACTTCCTCTTCAAGCGAGCCAAGCAGAACGAAGTGCTGATGGGCGGGAGCGGCCACCAGTGGCAGCGTCTAGGTGCGCTCTTCACCGAGCTCTGAGGTCCATCTCATTGTGAGGTGCGCCGCCCATGCACCCGGTGCTGCAGCGACCGATTGACCTATAGTCGCCAGACATGCGCTCAGCTGATGAGTGGGCGGATGGGGGGATCGGCCATTACTGATCCGGGACGGGGATGACCATGGCGCTACCGGTGAAGGACGTGCCCGATGTAGAGCCGGTCCTAGAGCGGTTCGACCCCTTCGAACTCCAAGACACCGTGTCCGGAGATATCCGCGATCCCTACCCGCGTCTCGGCGAGCTTCGTCGTCAGCACCCTGTGCATTCGGGCCCGATCGACATCGGTGACGGCCTACCCGAGTCCGACCCGAACCGACCAGCGCCGATCACCGTACTCGGCTTCGACGAGTCCGTTCAGGTGCTCCGCGACAACGAGACGTACTCGTCGTCGGTCTATGAGGGGATCATGGGCCTAGTCATGGGCAAGACCATCTTGCAGATGGACGAGCCCGAGCACCGGCTGCACCGGGCACTGGTATCGCCGACTTTCAGGTCGAAGGTCCTCGAGCGTTGGGAAGGCGACCTCGTGCAACGGGTGGTCGACGAACTCATTGACGACTTCGCCGCCGATGGATCGGCGGACCTCGTGCAGCGGCTGACGTTCAACTTCCCGGTCCAAGTCATCGCTGCCATCCTGGGCCTGCCGCGTGGCGACTTCCCTCGCTTTCAGCGGTGGACTATCGAACTCACCAGCGTGGCCGCCAATTGGGAACGTGGTGTGGCTGCCTCTGAGGCCCTGCGTGACTACTTCGCCGGTGTCGTCGAGGAGCGCCGGGCCAAGCCGGCCGACGACCTGATCAGCGACCTGGTGGGCATGGAGGTGGAGGGCCGAGGGCTCGACGATGAGGAGATCTTCTCGTTCCTGCGCCTGCTGCTGCCTGCCGGCGTCGAGACCACCTATCGGGCCTCGGGCAACCTCCTCTACGGACTGCTGACCAATCCTGACCAGTTGCGGGCCGTCCGTGAGAACCGCTCGCTGCTACCGGTGGCCTTCGAAGAGATGATTCGGTGGGAGCCGCCGGTGACGGTCATTCTGCGCCGGGCCATGGTGGACACCGAACTGGCTGGTGTGCCCGTGGAGAAGGGTGCCGATGTCGGCCTGCTGCTGGGTTCGGCCAACCGGGACGAGCGCAAGTACGAGCACCCGGAGTGCTTCGACATCTTCCGTGGGTCGCGTCAGAGCCTCGGCTTCGGCTTCGGGGTCCACGTGTGCCTGGGCATGCACCTGGCCCGGATGGAGACCCGGGTGGCGTTGAACACCCTGCTCGATCGTTTGTCGGACCTGGAGCTGGCCCCAGCTCCAGGTCAGGACCTCCATATCAAGGGCATGGCCTTCCGCTCACCGATCGCTCTGCCCGTCACCTTCGTGGCGTCCCGATGATGCGGGGTCCTGTTGGTCACCGCCGGACAACGTAGGGATCGTCCGATGCCGACCTGGTTGACCGAGGCCGAGTTCGAGGTGCTGACGGCGGCGTGCGACCGCACGGTGCCAGCAACCGCGCATGGGCCCGGTGCCGTGGCCGCTGGCGTGCCCGACTACATCGACGGACTGCTGGGTGCCTTTACTGTGGACCCGCCACGGATCTGGGCACGTGGGCCGACGTCGGGCCGGTTTGGTGGAGAGGCTGCATTCGCCTCGTTCCACCCGTTGTCGCCCCTCGACGAGCTGGCTTGGCGCATGCGGATCGAAGGCTCCCAGGGACGGCCCGAAGCCGAGTTCAACGGTCCGGTCATCGGACTCCAGGAGCGCTACCGATCGGCGCTCGAGGCGCTGGGTGCAGACTTCTGCGCCGCCTCCAGCGAGGTACAGGACGCCCGGCTGGCTGCCGTGGACGGATTTGGCCAGCTCCTCTTCCACCACTGCTGTGAGGGGCTGTACGGCGCCCCCGAGTATGGAGGGAACCGGGAGGCTTCGGCGTGGGCGGCCATCGACTTTGCCGGTGACGTACAGCCCCGAGGCTGGACCGACGCTGAGGTGACGGAGCCATGACACTCGACGCCATCATCATCGGTTCGGGTCCAGGTGGATCGGCGGCGGCGGACGTGTTCACGGCGGCCGGATGGACGGTGGCCATCGTCGAAAAGGGCCGCAACCACCTCCTCGATCCTGACGATCTGACCAAGCCCTCGTCGGACTACTCCAACGACGAGATCAAGTTCCACAATCGGTACTTCCTCGGTCCGGACCCGCTGGTCGAGCCTCGGACCTTCCGCACCAGCGAGGAGGACGGTGACCGTGTTCATGTGGGCGAGGTCAACTCGGTACCGTCGACGGTCGGGGGAGGGGGCACCCATGCCGACGGCAAAGTTCCCCGCTTCATGCCCGGCGACTTCCGCCTCCTCTCCGACCTGGGCCCCCAGCCCGATGCTGATGTGGCCGACTGGCCGGTTACCTACGACGAGCTAGAGCCGTTCTACGGCCAGGTGGAACGGGCCATTGGCGTAGCCGGCCTCGATGGGGCCAACCCGTTCGCCGGGCCCCGTGCCGACCCCTTCCCCATGCCTCCCGGTGCCCCGATGTTCGGCGCTGTCCGTTCTGTGGCTGCGGCCGAGCGGCTCGGGTATCACCCGTATCCGGCGCCCACCGCGGCCAACAGCGTCCCTTACGACGGACGGCCGGCCTGTAACAACTGTGGGTTCTGTGCCTTCTTCGGCTGTCCGATCCACGCGAAGGGTGACCCCGTGGCTCTGCTGACCCGGGCCATGGCCACCGGCCGCGCCGAACTGCTGGCCGAGACCTTCGTGTCGAAGATCTGCTTCGAGGGCCGACGGGCGACCGGGGTCGATCTGGTGCAGGCGGATGGAACCACGCGGTTCTTGGCGGCCCGGTACGTGATCGTGGCCGCCGGCGCCATCGAGACCCCGCGGCTGCTGCTGTTGTCGGACGTGGAGCACCCCGCTCTCGGTCGGTACCTGATGGTCCACTTCCAGACGATCGTGGCCGGTGGTATGCCGTATCGGACTTACGCCGAGCGGGGTAGGTCGGTTACCCACGTCCACGACGACATGATCGTCGGCGACGAACTTTCGAGGCAGGCGGCCCGGGATGCTGGTCTCTCGTGGATCCGCGGGGGCCTGGTCGAACACGCTGGGGCGGCCATGCCCATCATGGAAGCCAAGCACTATCCACCGGGAGCGGTGCACAACCAGCTGATGGCCGACTCTCCGATCAGGAAGCGCCTGTGGGCCTTCACTATGCAGGGCGAAGACCTGCCCTACCCCGGCAACTGCGTCGACCTGGACCCATCGGTACGCGATGCCCGAGGGTTTCCCGTGGCTCGGGTGACCTACCGGCCCGGCCGTCACGAACTGGTGGCACACGAACATTTCGGGCCTCGGCTAGCGGACATCTTGAAGGAGATGGGAGCGGAGTGGACAGCGGTGACCTCGTCGCCCGGCCGTGGCAATGCCGGCTTCACTCCGGACTCGGTACCCGAGAGCAGGCACAACATGGGCACGGTGCGCATGGGGACCGATCCGAGGACATCGGTGACTGATCCGTTCGGCCGGCTGCACGACTACGACAATGTGGTGGTGGCCGACTCATCGGTGTTCGTCACCTCGACCGGCTATGGCCCCACGCTGACCCTTGCCACGCTGTCGGCTCGCGCCGCCCATCATCTCATCTGACCCGTTTCGCCTGACGGAACCTTGTGCGATGTTTGGGCCGCCAAGGTGGGGGGCGCGAACCGGCAGAAGCCGCTGTCGATGCGTGTTGAGAACACGACGGTGGGAGCTCCAGCAGTGGGAGCTCCAGCAGTGGGAGCTCCAGCAGTGGGAGCTCCAGCAGTGGGAGCCATCGGCAGGCAACTGACGTGTGGATACGGACTGGCGCTGTTGACTATGTCATCGCGCTGATCGAGGCCTCGGCCTAAGGCTCCGCTCACACCCGAGGCACGGGCTCCGGGGGCTTGTCGATGCCGAGCCCGGGC